>JADZCI010000330.1 GCA_020851655.1 Bryobacterales bacterium | reverse complement strand
TGCATGTAGAACGCCTGTTCCGGAACATCGTCGTGCTTGCCGTCGCAGATTTCCTTGAAGCCCTTGATGGCGTCGGCCAGCTTCACGTACTTGCCCTTGAAACCGGTGAACTGTTCGGCCACGTGGAAGGGTTGCGAGAGGAAACTCTGAATCCTGCGGGCGCGCGACACCGAGAGGCGATCGTCTTCGGAGAGTTCGTCGATGCCGAGAATCGCGATAATGTCCTGCAAATCTTTGTAGCGTTGCAGGATTTGCTTGACACGCTGCGCCGTATCGTAATGTTCCTGGCCCAGCACGCGCGGGTCGAGAATGCGCGACGTGGATGCCAGCGGATCGACCGCCGGGTAAATGCCCATGGCGGCGATGTCGCGGGACAGGTTGGTGGTGGCGTCCAGGTGGGCGAACGTGGTGGCCGGCGCCGGATCGGTATAGTCGTCGGCGGGCACGTAAATCGCCTGGACCGAAGTGATCGAACCCGTCTTGGTGGACGTGATCCGCTCCTGGAGCTCGCCCATCTCGGTTGCCAGGTTGGGCTGGTAGCCGACGGCGGACGGCATGCGGCCGAGCAGCGCCGACACCTCGGAACCCGCCTGCGTGAACCGGAAAATATTGTCGATGAAGAGCAGCACGTCCTGCTTTTCTTCGTCACGAAAATACTCAGCGACGGTGAGCCCGGTCAAGCCGACCCGCAGGCGCGCGCCGGGCGGTTCCGTCATCTGCCCGTAAATCAGGGCCACCTTGGATTTGGTCCAATCCTTGGGGTCCAATACACCGGACTCCTGCATTTCGAGCCACAGGTCGTTGCCTTCGCGCGTGCGTTCACCGACGCCGGAAAACACCGACACGCCGCCGTGATGCATGGCGATGTTGTTGATGAGTTCCATGATGACGACGGTCTTGCCGACGCCCGCGCCGCCAAACAGCCCGATCTTGCCGCCCTTCAAATACGGCTCCAGCAGGTCGATGACTTTAATGCCCGTCTCGAGCATCTGCTGGCTGGTGGCCTGCTCCTCGAACGAGGGCGCGGCACGGTGGATCGGCAGGCGGTGCTCCGTCTCAACCGGGCCCTGCTGGTCCACTGGTTCGCCCAGGACATTGAGCACCCGTCCCAGCGTCTGTTTGCCGACGGGCACCGTGATCGGCGCTCCCGTCGAGATCGCTTTCATCCCGCGAATCAAGCCATCGGTCGGTTGCAGAGCGATACAGCGGACGCGGCCTTCTCCGATGTGTTGCGCGACCTCGACCGTGATATTGATCACTTCCGGAACGTCAAACCCTTCGCTGGTGATCCTCACCGCCGTATAAATCACTGGGATCTGGTGTTCAGGAAACTGAACGTCGACCGCCGGGCCGGCCACCTGGATCACTCTACCGATCAATTCTGTAGCAGTAGCTGTGGACATAGTCAAAGATCCTTACTCGAGGGCCGCGGCCCCGCTGACAACTTCGATAATTTCTTTCGTGATGCTCGCCTGCCGCACGCGGTTCATATAGAGCGTGAGCTTGTCGATCACTTCGTTGGCGTTGGTGGTGGCCGCATCCATGGCGGTCATGCGCGCCGCGTGCTCGGCGGCGGCCGTTTCCAGGAAGGCCTTGAAAACCCCAAGCTGCACGTATCGCGGCAACAGGTTGTCGAGAAACTGCGTCACGGGCTGCTCGAGGAGGTAGTCCCGGGCAGGCTGGCTGGTATCGACTTCGATGGGCAGGATGCGCTTGAGCACGACAGTCTGCGAAAGCACGCTCTTAAACTCGTTATAGAGCAGGTAAACGGCGTCGGTTTCTTCGTCCGAGTATCGCCGCATCAGCGTTCCCGCCAGGTCCAGGGCATGCCGCAGCGATGGCGTCTGCGAAATTCCGGTGGTTTCTCCGGAGACTTTGGCGTTTCGCCGGACAAAAAAGTCACGGCCCTTGCGCCCGAGCAACTCGATCTGAACTTCCTGGCCCGGCCGCTGCGCCATAAACGCCTGTGCCGATTTGATGAGGTTTGAATTGAACGCGCCGGCCAAGCCCCGGTCGGCGGTAATCAGAACCAGTTGGACGCGCGTCTCCGGCCTGCGGGACAGCAGCGGATGCGCTTCCGCCGCATCCTGGTTGGCCGCGGCGGCCGCAATGTTGCGCAGTAACTCGTCCAACATGCCGGAGTACGGCCGCGATCCGATGACCCGTTCCTGCGCTTTACGCAGGCGGGCCGCGGCCACCATTTTCATGGCCTTGGTGATCTGCTGGGTGTTCCTGACCGAGCGGATCCGCCGCCGGATATCGATCAAACTGGGCATGACTTACCCGACCTTGACTTTGTGCTCGGCGACAAACCGCTTCTTGAACTCCGCAATCGCGGCCGACATGTCGCTCTTGAGCGCGGCGTCAATCGCCTTCTGCTCCCGGAGCGTGGACAGAATCTTGGGATTCACGTTCTCCACATACCGGTAGAGTTCGGATTCAAACTGGCGGCAGACATCCACCGGAAGATCGTCGAGATACGCGTTGGTCGCGGCAAAGATGATGAGGACCTGCTTTTCGACCGGAAGCGGAGAATACTGCGGCTGCTTCAGGATCTCGGTCATGCGCCGGCCGCGGTTCAACTGGGCCTGCGAAGCTTTGTCCAGGTCCGAGCCGAACTGCGCGAAGGCGGCTAGCGCGCGATACTGCGCCAGTTCCAGACGCAGCGGGCCGGCCACCTGCTTCATGGCCTTGATTTGCGCGTTGCCGCCGACGCGGCTCACTGAAATGCCCACGTTGACCGCCGGCCGGATGTTGGAGTTGAACATGTCCGACTCCAGGAAGATCTGCCCGTCGGTGATGGAAATCACGTTGGTCGGAATGTAGGCCGAAACGTCGCCCGCTTGCGTTTCGATAAACGGCAGCGCCGTCAGCGAGCCGCCGCCCAGCTCGTTGTTCAGCTTGGCGGCGCGTTCCAGCAGCCGGCTGTGCAGGTAGAACACGTCTCCGGGGTAGGCTTCGCGCCCCGGCGGGCGGCGCAACAGCAGCGAAATCTCCCGGTAGGCCGCGGCGTGCTTGGACAGGTCGTCGTAAATGCACAGCGCATGCCGGCCGCTGTCGCGGAAAAACTCGCCCATCGCGCATCCGGCATACGGCGCCAGGTACTGCATCGGCGCCGGGTCGGACGCTGTCGCCGCCACCACGATGGTGTAGTCCATCGCGCCGAATTCCTCCAGCGTCTGGACCACCTGCGCCACCGTCGAGCGCTTCTGCCCGATCGCCACGTAGATGCAAATGACGCCCGTGTCCTTCTGGTTGATGATGGTGTCCAGCGCGATGGCTGTCTTGCCGGTCTGCCGGTCGCCGATGATCAGCTCGCGCTGGCCGCGGCCGACCGGGATCATCGAGTCGATGGCTTTGATGCCGGTCTGCAACGGTTCCCGCACAGGCTGGCGGTCAATGACTCCGGGTGCGATTCGCTCGATGGGATTCGAGTGCCGGGTATCAATCGGCCCCTTGCCGTCGATGGGCTGTCCAAGGGTGTCGACCACGCGGCCGATCAGCGCGTCGCCCACCGGGACCGACATGATCCGCCCGGTGCGGCGCACCTCGTCGCCTTCGCGGATCTCCGCCGTTTCTCCCATCAACACGCAGCCGACCTGGTCTTCTTCCAGGTTCTGCGCCAGCCCCGAAACGCCGTGTGGGAACTCGAGCAACTCGCCCGCCATCACCCTGTCGAGACCGTGCACGCGGGCGATTCCGTCGCCCACCGAGATCACGTACCCGGTTTCGGAAACCTGGACTGCCTTATCGAAATTCTGGATTTCTTCGCGCAGGACACGCGCGATCTCGTCTGCCCGAATCTGAGCCATACCGTTTCTTGTCTTCCTTCAATCCCTTTCGCGTGCGCGCCTGATTACGCTTCGGCGGTCAACCGGCGCCGCAGCGCGGCGAGTTGTCCGCGGACAGACCCGTCATACATAGTCGACCCGATGTTGACCGTCATGCCGCCGAGCAGCGCGGGGTCGATCCGGTAGTCGCACCGGACCGTCTTGCCCGTCACGCGCGCCAGTTCGGCCTCCACCGCCGCCCGCACGCCGTCCGGCACAGGTTGCGCTACCAGGACGTGCGCGCGCGCAATCCCCAACGATTCATCCAACAGCGCCCGGAAGCGCTCCCGCATTTCCGGAAGCAATCCAAGCCGGCGCTTGTGAATGACCACAGCCAGGAAGTTCCGCACCAGCGGGTGAATCCCGGCCAGTTCGCCCACCCGCCGCACGACGTTGCGCTTCTGTTCGGCCGCAACGGCGGGCGACTCGAGAGCGATACGCAGTTCCTGCGACTCCCGCATCACGTTTTGAAACACGTCCAGTTGCGCCAGCGCCTCCTCGGCGCCCGAACCCGATTGGGGATCGGTGATAGCTTCCAGCAGCGCTTTGGCGTATTGGTTGGCGACCGCCAGGCTCATAGATCAGTTCTTCCCCTCCTGGCCGCGCAGGCTGGCGACAAACCGGTCTACCAGAGCCGCCTGCCCGGCTGGGTCGAGGCGCGAGGCGACTTTCTGCTCGGCCAGTTTCAGAGCCAGGCTGGCGGCTTCGGCTCGCAGCTTCGCCACCGCTTCCTTGCCGGCGGCGGCAATTTCGGTCTGCGCGGCATGTTCCACCTTGGCCAGCAAATGCTTGGTTTCTTCTTCGATCCGCGCGGCTTCGGCCTGCATCTCGGCCCGGGAGTTCTCCTTCATCCGCGCCTCTTCGGCTTCGAGCCCGGCCAGCCGCTTTTCGACCTCGGCCGCCTTCTGCTCCGCCACGCGCGCGCGCTCCTGGGCGGTCTTCAGATCGTAAAGGATGTCTTCACGCCGCTGCTGCATCAGGGGCTTGCCCGTCTTGATGGCGAGATACACAATGCCGGCGGCCAGAAAGGCGAAATTGATCGCCTTCCAGGCGTCGACTGAAATTTCTTTGCGGCGCCCGGCTTCTTCGCTGGCGAATGCCGCCCCGCAGGCTATCAATGCAAGCAGAAACGCCCGCCTCATGCCGCCCTCCCGGCAAGAAGCGACGTCGCGATCTGCTCGGCCAGCCGTTCACTCTCGGCGTGCAGAGCCGCGCGGGAAGCAGCGGCTTGTTCGGCCAGTTCCTCGCGAGCCGAGGCCACAGTCTGAGCCGCCGTTTTGCGGGCGCCCTCCATAACCTCGGCTTGCTGCGCCATGAGCTTGGCCCGCGCCGCCTCGTTTTCCTTGTAAATCCCGGCTCGCGTATCGGCGAGCGCCTGTTCGTATTCGGCGGTCTTTTCCGCCGCCTTGGCCACCATCGCCTCGGCCCGCTCGATGGTTCCTTCGGTTGCCTGGCGGCGCTTCTCCAGAACGTCACCGAGGGGCTGGAAAAAGAACTTGTTCAGGTACCAATACAGGAGGTAGACCAGGATGAAGGTCGGGATGGCCCGTACAAGGGTCTGCCCGACAAACTGAATGATTAGATCCACTTGGATTCCGTCCCCGGACGCCAGGCTTATCGCCGGCCGGCAATCGCCCTAAAGCTCAAGGATTCAGGCTATCACGTCTCGTTCTTGCGGCGCACGCAAAACCGCGGCGCTTACCGTCCGGTCCAGCAGGCCGGCCGCTTTTCGAGGAATGCCGTCATCCCTTCCTGCGCGTCGCCGGCCAGGGCATTCATCGACATGACCTCTTTGGCGTACGCGTAAGCTTTGGGCTGGTCCAGATCGATCTGGGAATAAAAGGCTTGTTTTCCGAGGCTTACAGTGAGTGGGCTGGATTCCGCAACGAGGCCGGCGAGCTTTCTTGACATTTGTCGTAGTTCGGCGGCCGGGACCACGTGGTTGACGAGTCCCCATTCGGCGGCTTCCCTGGCGGCGACCAGGCGGCCGGTCAACAGCATCTCCATCGCCCGTTTACGTCCGATGGCCCGGCTCAGCGCGACCATGGGCGTCGTACAGAACAGGCCGATCTTGACACCGGGAGTGGCAAACGAGGCGTCTGCGGCGGCAACCACCAGGTCGCAGGTGGCTGCAAGCTGGCAACCGGCGGCCGTCGCCAGACCCTGGACTTCGGCGATAACCGGCTGCCGGATAGCTTGGATCGTGTGCATCAAGCTGGTGCAAACGTCGAAGATCCGGCGGTATTCGTTGATCGTACGGCCCGTCATCTCCGCCAAGTCGTGACCCGAGCTGAAGACTTTGCCGGCGGCCGCCAAAATGACGGCGCGCAGGCTGTCCCGGTCTCCGATTGACCGGAACGTTTCTTGCAACTCGCACATGACGTCCAGCGAGAGGGCGTTCCGCTTTTCCGGCCGGTTCAGCGTGACGATTGCAACCGGACCGTCTTCATCGACAGTGAGAAATCGGCGCGTGCTCTCCACGCCCCTATTATCGCCGCGCCGGCTCCTGGCGCCCCCATTCCTCAGGGGGCGAACTTGACGATCTCCCGGCCGCGAGTCCGGAACAGGACGGCTTGGCCACTGTCCTCGCCGAGCAAGGCAACGGGGCCGGCAATCGGAGCAGGCGGTTTGACGAATGCGCCGGAGACTCGATCCAACGTCACGAGAGAGAATGTGGTTTCCCCGCCCGGGCCGGAGGACGAACTGTTCGCACAACTCACCGTGATGACGTCCTTTAGCAACGCCACTCCGGTGACCTCTCCGCACCCGGCGGGCGGGACAAACGTGGTCTGGCGCACTTGAAAGTCCGGCGCCTGCGCCAGGAAGATCTTTTGAATTCGGGTGCTGAGCAGCACGAATCCATCGTCATCGGCGCGCAGGAATGCGCGGTCAGCCGGGCCCCACGGATGGCTCCCCGCTTCGCTCCGGTGCAGCCTTTCAGCGTCCTGGACTCCGGCCGCATTGTAGCGCCGGATCACGGTGTACTCAGCCTTCTCACGCGATGTCGAGTCCCTCTCCGTGCCGGCGGACCAGACGGCGCCAGACGGAGTGCAGGCCAAGGCTTTCGCCGCGTAAGGACTGGTCCGCACGACATCGGTCACCTTGCCATTGGCATCGACGCGGACATTGGCCGCCACCACCTGGCCATCCGCCGAAGTCAGCGTGGTAGCCAGGACCAAATCACCGCCAGGGCAGATTGCCGCATCACGGATTACACTGGACCGCACATTCGGAATGTTCAACGGCATGCTCCACCGTCTCGTTCCATCCGGGTTACTGACCGTCACCGTGTGAAAGTTCAGTGTCCAGGTCGCGGTGTAGCCGCAGCCATACCTCGGCCAAGCCTGGCCAGCCCCGCCTGTTTGCAGGATCACACCTTGGGCTGTGGCGGTGACTATCGAGAGACCGCCCAACAAACCCGCGGTCACGACTCTCAATAACATAAAAACCTCCACACAAGCGCAGCGGTTACCCCCACGATATCAGCTCCCGTTGGAATGCGGCCTGAGATATGGCTCGCCAGATCGATCCACTCCGGCGCCCCTCAGGGCAGCGGCGGGCAGCGGCAGCGCACCGTGCGCTCCCGCGCCAGTCGAGGTATAAAGAAGATTCGCATGCGTCATTCGATGCGCTTGGCCACTTGCATCCTTGGTATGTGGCTGGGCGGACTGCTGGTGGTGGGACTCGCCATTCCCACCGGGTTTCGCGCCGTCGACACCATCCTCAAAGATCCCGGTCCGGAAGCCGGAAAGCTGATCGAGAAACTGGGCCCCGCCGACGCGCGGATTCTCATGCGCCATGCCGTCTCGACGGGCAATCGCCAGTTTTTCTACCTGTGGGGCATTACGCAGGTCGTGCTTTCTGGAATCCTGCTCACGTACCTGGTGTTTGGAACCTCGACGGGCAGAGTCAGCTTGACGCTCGCCGGAGTGATGTTCCTGCTGGCGGCGTGGATGATGCTGTGGCTGATACCACAGGTGGACACGCTCAGCCGCGCGCTGGAGTTTGACCAGAGTGGCGCCGATGGCCCGGCGGGCGTGACGTTCCGCGCGCTGCACCGGATGTTCGGCGGCGCCGAGGCCGCCATGGGCGTTCTAGCGCTCGTGCTTCTTGTGCGATTTCTTCGGCACACGCGGATTCAACTGACCCACCACCGGAGCGGTGTCTGAAGTGATCTCGACGTGGTCGACGACGCCGACGACCGCCATGTCGATCGGCGACTGCGGACGTCCCACGGCGGTCATTGCCGCGTAGCCGTCCTGCACCAGCAGGACGCGGTCGCCGATGCCGGCTTCCACCGAATCAACGGCGACGACGGGCGCGCCGCGGTTGGCGCCGTCCAGGTGGAGCGGCTGCACAAGCAGGATCTTGCAGCCCTCGTGGCTGGCATGCTTTTGGGTGGCGGTCAGGTCGCCGATGACGCGCGCAATCAGCATCTAGCCATTCTCCGCCGGTTGCTTCAGGTTCACCTCGTCGACGATGCCGACGATAGTTGCGTCGGTAGGGACCTCGTCGGGCAGAAACGGAAAACTCGATTCGCGCCCGCGGCACCAGTAGATCAACTCGCCGGCGCCGGCGCCCGTCGTATCCGTGCAGATCAGTTGCCTGCCCGCCGGCGCGCCGTCAGGCATCACCGGCTGAACCACCAGGAGGCGCTGTCCGCTCAGCGAAGGGGTCTTGACTGTGGACCAGACACGGCCAATCACGCGCCCCAGAAACACGTTGGACGCTCCTCAAGCTCCGTCGATCGACACATCGTCGACAATGCCGACGATCACGCAATCGACCGGCTTATCTTTGCAACCATCGGCCATGCGCGCGCTGCTGCCCGCCACCGTGATGACGAGTTCGCGGTTCCCGGCGCTCACGGTGTCCACGGCCACCAGGTAGTTGGCGTCTTCCTTGCCGTCTGGAGTGACCGGACGGATGAGCAAGAGCTTGAACCCCTCCAGGCGGGGGTCTTTGCGTGTGGCTACGACATTGCCCACAACTCGGGCGAGGAGCATTGCCGAACTACTTCGCGGACTTCCCGATCGGCAAAACGTCTTCCAGGCTCGGGTGCGGACGCGGAATGACGTGGACGGCCACAAGCTCTCCTACCCGGCGCGCCGCGGCGGCGCCGGCGTCGGTCGCGGCGCGAACCGCCGCCACGTCGCCACGAACCAGCGCGGTCACGTAGCCCGAACCGATCTTTTCCCAGCCCACCACGGTCACCTTGGCGGCCTTCACCATGGCGTCGGTAGCTTCGATCATCGCGATCAGCCCGCGCGTCTCTACCATTCCCAGAGCTTCACCCATCGATCACTCTCCTATAAACAATTAGGCCACACCGCGGGCGCGCAGGGCTTCTTCAACCAGCGCAACCAGTTCCTCGCGGGTAACTTGAATCTTATCGCTTGCCGGAACGTCTTCGGCAACCACCGGACATCCGGGTTCGACACCGACGCGCGCTTTCACGCCGTAGCGGGTGCGCGAATCGAACAACTTCTCCACTTCCTGGCGGGGCAGGGCGGTCGCGCCGCCGAGCAGTTCCGCAACCAAGTAGATGCGGGCGTAATGCTCGACGGTCTCCATCTTGAAAAACGCCTCATACACGCCGGGCCCGTAACAGACCGCTCCGTGGTTGGCCATCAGGATGGCGTCGTACTTGGGGATGTACGGCAGCATTCCATCGGTCAGCGCCGGGGTTCCCGGCAGCCCGTAATCGGCCAGCGGAACGCAGCCGAGCCCGATGATCACTTCCGGCAACAGGGCCAGGTTCAAAGACTTACCCGCCGTCGCAAAGCCCGTGGCCACCGGCGGATGGGCGTGCACGACGCTCTGAATATCGGGCCGCAGGCCGTACACCGTCAGGTGCATGGCAATCTCAGACGTGCGCTCACGGCGTCCCCGGACCTTATTGCCTTTCATATCCACGACGATCAAGTCGTCGGGGTGCATCAGGCCTTTGCTCACCGCCGTGGGGGTGCAGAGCAAATTCTCGGCATCCAACCGGACGGAGATGTTGCCATCGTTGGCCGCCACCCAACCTTTTTGATAGACAAGCCGGCCGACCTCGACTATCTCCTGGCGCAGCTCGTTCTCTGTCTTTGCCATCCGAAACCATCGATTGTATCAGACGGCTCCCACCGCAAAAACTGTACGCTAGTGGGCGTGAACAGGCTCGCGGCCATCATCGCGCTCGGCCTTGCGCCGGGGGCGGCGCAGGAGCTGGCGCCGATTCATGCCATCCAGGGGAGTTCGGTGATTTCACCGCTGGCGAATCGCTCCGTCACCACGTCCGGCATTGTCACCGCCCGGCGCGCCGGCGGCTTCTTTATTCAGGCCCGGGACTCGGATTGGGATGCGGACTGGAACACCTCTGAAGGGCTGTACGTGTTTACGTCTTCGTCCCCGGCCGCCGGGATTCAGAGCGGTGTTGAGGTGCGGGTCACCGGAACGGTGGTGGAGTTCGGCGCGGCCGGAGCGTCGCTGACAGAGATATCGCGGCCCTCGGCGATCACGGTTTTGTCCTCGGGCAACGCGCTGCCCGCGCCGCTGGAACTGGCGCGGGAGCAGTTGCAGGCGGGATGGGGCTTGCAGAACGCCGAGCGGTTCGAGGGTATGCGGGTCACGTTCCGCCAAGTGCGCGTCACACAGCCCTCGTTTGGCAACGGGCTGTTCTTTGCTGTTCCGCCCGGGACTCCGCGCCCTCAACAGTCGTTGGATTGGGATGGCAGTCCTGAACTGATCCGCGTCGACAGCGCCGGCCAGCCGGGAAACCGGGCTTTGATCGTGGCCACCGGAGCGTCTCTTGCCGGCCTCAGCGGCGTGCTCGATTTCGGTTCCGGCGCGTGGACGTTGCTGCTCGATCCCGGCGCCGGCGCGCCGGAACTGCCGCGGGCCTCGCCGCTCATCCGCCCCGCCGCCGGCGAGTTCACCATTGCTTCCATGAACGTCGCCCGCTTTGCCGACGACGTGGATGACCCCCTCATCAGCGACCCGGTCGCGACAACGGAAGAGTACCAGGGCAGACTGCGGAAGTTCGCGCTGGCGGCCAACTCGATCCTCTGGCAGCCCGATATCATCGCGCTCGAAGAGGTGGAAAAGCTCTCCGTGGCGGAGGCCATGGCCGCGCGCCTCGAAGGCTATCGCGCCTATCTCGAAGAGGGCAGCGACCCGAGTTCGATCGACGTTGGCTTTCTCATCAAGACCTCGCGTGTCAGCGTGCGCAGCGTACAGCAATTTGGAAAGGATACGACTTATGTGCGGCCCGACGGCCGGACCGAGATCCTGAACGACCGTCCGCCGCTCGTGCTGCGAGCCGTCATCGATCAGCATCGAAACATCACCGTCGTCGTCAACCACCTGCGATCCAAGTCCGGCCTCGACGACCCCACGTCAGGCCCGCGCATCCTCCTCAAACGGCGGCTGCAGGCCGAGTTCCTGCGCGACCTGCTGATCAATTTGCGGAAGGAAACGCCGGATGAGGCGGTTGTGGCGGTAGGCGACTTCAACAGCTTCCAATTCGAGCCGGCCACCATGGGCGTCCTGGCCGCCAACGGCCTGACGCAAAACCTGACCGATTGGCTGCGGGCCGATCACAACTATTCATACCTGTTCAACGGCGTGGCCCAAACACTCGACCACGTGCTGGTGACGCCGCCGGCGCGCCCGCTGGTCAGCCGGATTGCCTTTACGCGCCTGAACGCGAGCTATCCGGAAGCCCTCGCTTCCGACTACACGCGCCCGGAGCGCCTCTCCGATCATGAGTGGGTGATGGCCTATTTCCTCACGGACCCCAAGCCGTTCACTGCCGCATCGATTACGGACAATGCGACTTTCTTAGCCGGCCCACAAGCGCCGGAGAGCCTCGTCAGCTTGTTCGGCGCCGGCCTGCCGGACCGTGGCATTCAGGTCGATGGTGCGGAACCAACGGCTTACTACCGCAGTCCGGCGCAGTTTGTTTTTCGGGTTCCGGCCGGTGCGGCCGGCTCGATGCGAGTCTCCCTGGGCGACTGGTCGGTTGAGGTTCCGGTTGTCGCGTGGAATCCGGCGATCGATGGAATCGAGGCCACGCCGGGCGGACTCCAGTTGCACGTTTCCGGAGTGAACGCGGCGGACGTGGCGGTCACCATCGGCAACATGCCTGCGCCGCTGCGTTGGGCCGCGCCGCGGGTGCTGATTGCGGACACGCCCGATTATCTGCCCCGCGGCGTTCCCTTGCCGGTGGTGGTCACCTCCGGCGAATACAGTTCTCCCAGATCACGGACGGTTATCCTCCAATGAAAGCTTTTCTACTGTTCGCGGGACTGGCTGCTTTCGCCGCCAGCGCCCCCATGTTCAGCAGAGAGGACATCTTCCCTCTCGACGCCCAGCACAACCACGCCTCGTCCATCGTGCGGCTGCCCAACGGCGACCTGTTTGTCTGCTGGTATCGCGGTTCCGGCGAGCGCACCGCCGACGACGTCGCGGTGATGGGCGCGCGTAAACGCGCGGGCGCGGCAAAGTGGTCCGCGCCGTTCGTGCTGGCCGATACGCCCGGGTTTCCCGACACCAATCCAACCCTCTTTCTCGACCGCAAGAACCAACTGTGGCTGTTCTGGCAGACCATCATCGCCAACCGCTGGGAGACGGCTATCACCAACATCCGCATGTCCACCGATTACAAAGCGGAAGGAGCGCCCAAATGGAAAGCCGGCGAGGCCATGTTTCTCAAGCCCAGGAATTTCGCCGAGCGCGTCCAGGCGGTGTTTCCGGACAAACCGGGGCTGGAGGACAAGTTCGCGCAGCGTATGGGCTGGATGACGCGCGCACACCCCGTGCAACTGCCGGACGGGCGGATCCTGCTGGGACTCTATTCCGATGGCTGGGACCTGTCGCTCGCCGCTATTAGCGATGACGACGGAGAGTCGTGGCATGCCAGCGAACCGATTGTCAGCGCGGCGGGCATCCAGCCGAGTTTCGCCCGAAAGAAGGACGGCGCCATCGCCGCCTACATGCGCGACAATGGTCCGCCGCCCAAGCGCGTGCAGACCAGTGTTTCGACCGATAACGGCGACACCTGGACGGTAGCGGTGGATACAGACATTCCCAACTCGGGCACGGGTCTGGAAGTGCTGGTGCTCCAGGACGGGCGCTGGCTGCTGATCAACAACGATACGGAGCGCGGGCGCCACTCGCTGGCGCTCACCTTGTCCGCCGACGAAGGCAAGACTTGGAAGTGGACCCGCCATCTCGAGTTGGACACCCGCGGCCAGGGCGCCAGCTCGTTCCATTACCCGTCCATCGTCCAGGCGCCGGACGGCACGATCCACGCCAGCTACAGCGTCTTCCTCAACCACATCCCCGCGGGACAGCCGCGCAAGACGATCCGCCACGCGCACTTCAACCTGGCCTGGATTGAACAGGGCGACCCAAAGTAGGCGATTGCGCCGCCGGGCAAGCGCGCGCTAGCTTGGAAGTTCATGGAATGGTTAAAGCTGCCGAAAAAGCTGGCCAAGACGGCTGACTCGGACAAGCACGTCAAGACCGAAGGGCTGTGGGTCAAGTGCGACGGCTGCGGGCAGATTTTGTGGCGGAAGGACCTGGACGACACGCAGCACACCTGCCCCAAATGCGACTTCCATTTCAAGATCGGTTCGGCCACGCGTTTGAAATTCCTGCTCGACGGTCCGTGGGAAGAACACGATCGGACCCTGACCTCCACCGACCCGCTCGGATTTGTCGATTCCAAGTCCTATAAGGACCGCCTGCGCGCGATGCAGAAAGCGACGGGGATGAACGACGCGCTGCTTTCCGTAACCGGGACAATCCTGGGGCGGCGCGTCAACGTCTGCTCGATTGAGCTGAAGTTCATCGGCGGCAGCATGGGGGCGGTGGTGGGGGAGAAGATCACGCGCGCCATCGAGCGTTCGCTACGGGACCGCACGCCACTCATCATCATTTCCAGTTCGGGCGGCGCCCGCATGCAGGAAGGCGCCATCAGCCTCATGCAACTGGCAAAGATCTCGGCGGCGCTCATGAAACTGGACCATGCCAGAGTGCCTTTCATCAGCGTGCTGACCGACCCGACGACGGGCGGCGTAACGGCCAGCTTCGCCATGCTCGGCGACCTGAACATCGCCGAACCGGGAGCGCTGATCGGGTTTGCCGGTCCCCGGGTCATCGAGCAGACGATCCGGCAGAAGCTGCCGGAGGGGTTCCAACGCAGCGAGTTCGTGCTGGAGCACGGGTTCCTTGACGCGGTGGTGAAACGCACCGAGATGAGAACATTTATCGCCAAGGCCTTCGACTTCTTCGCGGGTCCGGTGGCGCCGCCGCCCGCGTCATGATGCGCTGGTTGTGGGTTCTGGCCGCCGCGGGGCTGTGCGTCCACGCGCAAGACTACGACCTGATCATCCGCAACGCCCGCGTCGTCGACGGCGGCGGCAATCCGTGGTTCCGCGCCGGCGTCGCGGTTCGCGACGGGCGGATCGCCGCAGTCGGGCGCCTGGGGGCGTCTACCGCCAAACGGGAGATCGACGCCCGCCAGCGGCTGCTCACGCCGGGATTCATCGACGTCCATACGCATATTGAAGGCACCGTGGAGAAGTTTCCGGCGGCGGAGAATTTTCTTCGCGACGGCGTCACGACGGTCATCACCGGCAATTGCGGGGGCTCGGCGGTACGCGTAGGCGAGTGGCTGGCGCGCCTGGACAAGGCGGGACTCGGCATCAACGCCGGAACGCTGATCGGGCACAACAGCGTTCGCGCCGAGGTGATGGGGCGGGCCAACCGCGTGGCGGCGGCGGAAGAGATCACCCGCATGCAAGCCCTGGTTGAACAGGCCATGCAAGAGGGCGCGATGGGATTTTCCACCGGCCTGATTTACATTCCGGGAACGTACTCGAACACGGAAGAGGTGATCGCGCTGGCCAAGGCGGCCGCCCGGCATGGCGGAGTTTACGCCAGCCACATGCGAGATGAGGGCGAAAAGGTCCTGGACGCGATTAACGAAGCCGCCCGCGTGGGCATCGAGTCCGGGTTGCGCGTGGAGCTTTCGCACTTCAAGATCGACAACAAGCGCCTGTGGGGCGCCAGTGACAAGTCGCTGGCGCTGGTCGAGGAATACCGGCGCAAGGGTCTGGACGTTGTCATCGATCAGTATCCGTACGACCGGTCGAGCACCAACCTCGGCATACGGCTGCCGAGCTGGGCGCTGGCCGACGGGCAGGACAAAGTTCGCGAGCGTTTGACCTCACCGTCCACCAAAGCGGAAATCGCCGCTGAAATGCGAACCATGCTGCACGCGCTCGGGCACGAAGATTATTCGTTTGCCATGGTGGCAGGGTTTGCGCCCGGCCGCGAGTACGAGGGCAAGACTATCAGCGAGATCAACGTCATGAAAGGCCGCCAAAAGACGCTGGCCAACGAGATTGAAACCATCTTCGACATCATCCTGGCCGGCGGAGCGCAGATGGTGTACCACTCGATGGGCCAAGCCGACGTCGACCGGATTATCCGCTACCCGAACACGGCGATCGCCAGCGACGGCGGCATTGTCGAGTTCGGCCAGGGCATGCCTCATCCGCGTTCGTACGGCGCCAATGCGCGGGTGCTGGCCGAGTTTGTGCGCGAGCGCGGTGTGCTGACGTGGGAAGATGCCGTGCGCCGCATGACGTCGCTGCCCGCCCGCACCTTCGCTCTCAAAGACCGCGGGCTGATCCGCGAAGGCATGGCCGCCGACCTGCTGCTGATCGACCCGGAGCGAGTCCGCGATAAAGCGACGTTCCAACAGCCGCACCAGTACTCCGAAGGCATCGATACCGTCGTGGTGAACGGCGTGGTGACCATTGACGAGGGCAAGCTCACCGAAGCGCGGGGCGGGCGCGCGCTGCGCCGCCAATGATCCAGATTTCACAAGGCGGCAAGCGGTTCGGCCACAAGGTGCTGTTCGAGGGTGTCGACTGGTTGATCACTCCGCAGGACCGCGCCGGGCTGGTGGGCGCCAACGGAACCGGCAAGACCACGCTGCTGCGGGTTCTCGCCGGCATCGAGCAGCTCGATTCCGGAGCGCTGACCCAAACCAAAGGCATCACCGCCGGATATCTGCCGCAGGACGGTTTGAGCCTGCAAGGGCGGACCGTTTTTGACGAGTGCCTGTCGGTGTTCGACAAGCTGAAGGACATGGAGCGCGAGATGGATGCGCTCGCGCACCGGCTGGGCGAACTCGATCCCGCCTCGCAGGATTACCTGGACGCGGCGGACCGCTACGCCTACCTGGAAGCCCACTTCGTGACGCAGGACGGGTACGCCTTGGAGTCCAAAGCCGGAACGGTGCTCTCCGGGCTGGGCTTCAAGAAAGAGGACTGGACGCGCTACACGGAGGAATTTTCCGGCGGCTGGCAGATGCGTATCGCGCTCGGGAAACTGCTGCTGGAACAGCCGAACCTGCTGCTGCTCGACGAGCCCACCAATCACCTGGACCTGGAGGCGCGCAACTGGCTGGAAGATTACCTGCGTGACTACCCGCACGCGGTGGTTCTGATCTCGCACGACCGCTATTTCCTTGATGTCACGGTCAAAAAGATCACCGAAATCTGGAACAAGCAGATCCACTTCTACTCGGGCAACTACGAGAAGTACCTGGCGCAGAAGCAGCAGAGGCGCGAGTCGCTGGAAGCCGCCTACCGCAACCAGCGCGAGCGCATCGAGCAACTGGAAGCGTTCATCAGCCGGTTCCGCTACCAGGCGACCAAGGCAAAGCAGGTGCAAAGCCGCATCAAGGAACTGGAGAAGATCGAGCGTATCGAGATCCCGCCCGAGGAGAAGGCGATTCACTTCTCGTTTCCGCAACCCAAGCCGGGCGGGCGCATCGTGGCCGAGTTCAAGAACGTGGCCAAAGCGTATGGTGACAAGCAGGTGCTTGCCGGCGTGAACTTCACCATCGAGCGCGGCGACCGCGTGGCGCTGGTTGGAGTCAACGGAGCAGGCAAGTCGACGCTCATCAAGTTGCTGGCTGGAGTGGAGCCGCTGACGTCGGGGGAGTACCGCGCCGGACACAATGTTCAGCCGGACTACTTTGCGCAAGACCAATACAAGGAGCTGGATCAGGACGCCCGCCTGCTGGACGACCTGTACAGCGTCTCGAACGGCAAGACGCTGACCGAGCTGCGCAGCCTGCTGGGGTGCTTCCTGTTTTCCGAAGACGACGTCTTCAAGCGCATCGGCGTGCTGTCCGGCGGCGAGCGCAACCGCTACGCGCTGGCGCGCCTGCTGTTGAATCCCGCAAACTTCCTGCTGCTGGACGAGCCCACCAACCACCTGGACATGCGCGCCAAAGACGTGCTGCTGGAGTCATTGGAGAAGTTTACCGGCACGGTGGTGTTCGTCTCGCACGACCGCTACTTCATCGACAAGCTGGCCACGCGGATCTTCGAAATCGCCGGCGGCGGCGTCGCGGTGTACCCGGGCAACTACGAGGATTATGTCTGGCGCAAGAGCGG
>JADZCI010000329.1 GCA_020851655.1 Bryobacterales bacterium | reverse complement strand
TTGAGGCGGCGGGCGACTCCTATCTGGATTCGGTGCACGTGCGGGCGGAGTTGGACGGCTCGGTTCGCTTCGACGGGCGGATCGGAAATCCGGCGCCAGGACTGCAGTTTGCCGTCACGGTTCGCAGAAACAACGAGGACGTGGCTTCCGGGCTCGGCGGCGTCAACGGCAAGTACGCCGCCGCGTCTTCAGCCGTCCTCAATCCGGCGCTGTGGAGCGTCGACCGCCCCAACCTCTATGACGTGGTCATGGAGGTGCGCAAAGGCGGCACGGTCATCGATCGCGTGAAATCGTACTTCGGCTTTCGAAAGGTGGCTATCGAGAATGGGCGGATCTATCTCAACAACCGGCCGGTCTACCTGAAGACAGTCCTCGATCAAGGATACTGGCCGGACAGCACGCTCACGCCCCCGGACGACGAAGCCATCCAATACGACATCCGGATGACCAAGGAGATGGGTTTCAACGGCGCGCGCAAACATCAGAAGCTCGAAGATCCGCGCTTTCTCTACTGGGCTGACAAGATGGGTTTCCTCGTGTCGAGCGAGATGGCAAACGCGTACCTGTTCGATGAACAGTATGTCTCGCGTTTCACCCAGGAGTGGACTGAGGCGGTCCAACGAGACATCAATCATCCTTCGATCATCATCTGGGTTCCCATCAACGAAAGCTGGGGCGTGCCGGACATGCGCGACCCGCGCCAGCAGGCGCATCAAAAGGCCATGTATCTGTTGACCAAGTCACTGGACTCGACGCGGCTGGTGATAGATAACGATGGATGGGAGCACACGGATCTGACGGACTTGTTCGCAGTACACGACTACACGGCGCAGGAAGCCGGCCTCATGAAGAGATGGGCGCAATGGAAACCCGGCGCACCCCTTCCTTCGAACGGCATGCCGTACCTTGCGCACGGTTACTCGTACAACGGAAGTCCGTTGTACCTTTCCGAGTTTGGCGGCATTGCCTACATTCCGCAAGGCGCCCAGACTCCGCCGGAGTCCTGGGGATATTCGGGCGTGGAGAAGACCGTCGAGTCTGCGCTCGATCGCTTGCGCGGACAATACCGCGCGATCGCGGCGAGCCCGTTCGTGGGAATCTGCTATACGCAAATCACCGACGTCGAGCAGGAAATCAACGGGCTGATGACCTACGACCGGAAGATGAAGTTCCCCGCCGAAGAACTACGCAAGATGAATGACTCGCTGCGCTGATGGCGAATAATAGACTCATCCCAGACCTGATTCTGGGGGCGGGCGGCATTGTCATTCGCGGCAATCAAACCCTGATTGTCCACAAGGCTCGCCGCTCTGAATGGACACTTCCCCGCGGCAAGCTCAAGCGCGGGGAAAGCCCGCTTGACGCCGCGCTTCGTGAGACCGAAGAAGAGACCGGATACAAGGTCCGGATGGAGAATTTCGCGGGTTGTGCCGGCTACGAAGTAAACGGAACACCGAAAGTCGTGCTGTACTGGCGAATGTCCGCGGTTGGCGCACGCAGTCAACTCGACGCCAGTGAGATTGCCGAGGCGCGCTGGGTGACCCTGGCAGGCGCCAAACGGTTGCTTTCGTTTCGGGACGAGTTCACACTGTTGCGCAAGGCGTGGCCCAACCCGTGAAGAAAGGCGGCCCTCCTTTGCGGGAAGCCGCCTTCCGGGTGTGAGACTTTACGTGGCTGATTCGATCCGCATGCCGTAGAAGCTGCGGTAGACAAAGAACAGCGAAACCAGCAGGAACACGACGGCGAGGATTGATGTCAGCAAGGACTCCGGGGCGCCCTTGCGCATGGCCACCGCAAGGTCAACGGCGAGCAAGCCAAACAGCGTGGTGAACTTGATGATCGGGTTCAGAGCCACGGACGACGTGTCCTTAAACGGATCGCCCACCGTGTCGCCCACGACTGTCGCCGCGTGCAACTCGGTGCCTTTCGCCTTCATCTCGGTTTCGACAATCTTCTTGGCGTTGTCCCAAGCTCCGCCGGCATTGGCCATAAAAATGGCCTGGTACAGACCGAACAGAGCGATGGACAACAGGTAGCCGATGAAGAAGAACTCTTCAAAGAAGGCAAACGCCAGGGTTCCAAAGAAGACAGTCAGGAAGATGTTGAACATGCCCTTTTGCGCGTAGCGGGTGCAGATTTCGACTACACGCTTGGAGTCCTGAACGCTGGCCTTGGTCGTGCCTTCGAGCTTGATGTTCTTCTTAATGAACTCGACCGCGCGGTAGGCGCCCGTCGCAACAGCCTGGCATGAGGCGCCCGTGAACCAATAAATGACCGCCCCGCCCATGATGAGGCCGAGGAGGAACGGTGCGTGCAGAATCGAAAGGTTCGCGATCAGTTCCGGCTTGAGGCCTTCGGTCAGTCCGACAATGATCGAGAAAATCATGGTCGTAGCGCCGACAACCGCGGTGCCAATGAGCACGGGTTTCGCCGTCGCTTTGAAAGTGTTTCCGGCGCCGTCATTCTCTTCGAGGTTGTCTTTGGCGACCTCGAAGTTGGGTGTGAAGCCGAAATCCTTCTGAATTTCCTGTTTGATGTTGGGAATCTGTTCGATGGTCGACAGCTCATAGACGGACTGCGCGTTGTCGGTGACAGGACCGTAGGAATCGACGGCGATCGTAACCGGCCCCATGCCCAGGAATCCGAAAGCCACCAGGCCAAACGCGAAGACCGCGGGAGCAACCATCAGGTTGGCCAGCCCCATCGTGCTGACCCAGAAGGCGACGGTCATGAGCAGCAACATGGCGCTCCCGAGCCAGAAGGCGGAGAAATTTCCAGCAATCAGACCCGACAGGATGTTGAGCGAAGCGCCGCCCTCTTTGGAGCTGATGACCACCTCGCGGACGTGCCGCGACGTGGTGGAGGTGAATACCTTGACCAGTTCGGGGATGATCGCGCCGGCCAGAGTCCCGCAGGTGATGACCGTGGAGAGCTTCCACCACAGCGACGTATCGCCCTTCAGGTCGGGGATGATCATTGAGCTTACGACATAGGTGAGAGCGACGGACAGAATCGAGGTGAGCCACACCAGGACAGTGAGCGGCTGCTCGTAATTCATCTTGTCCGCGGCGCCGTACTTCATCTTGGCAATCGCGTCGTTAATGAAATAGCTGACGCCGCTGGCGATGACCATCATGACGCGCATCACGAAGATCCAGACGAGAAGCTGAACCTTGACGACTGGATCGTTCACGGCGAGGAGAATGAAGCTGATGAGCGCCACGCCGGTGACGCCATAGGTCTCAAAACCGTCGGCGGAAGGACCCACCGAGTCGCCCGCGTTATCACCCGTGCAATCGGCAATGACACCGGGATTGCGCGCGTCGTCTTCCTTGATCTTGAAGACGATCTTCATGAGGTCCGCGCCGATATCGGCGATCTTGGTGAAGATGCCGCCCGCGACGCGCAGCGCCGCCGCGCCCAGCGATTCTCCGATGGCGAACCCGATGAAGCAGGGGCCCGCATAGTCGCCGGGGATGAACAGCAGGATAAACAGCATCAGGAGCAGTTCGACCGAAATCAGCATCATGCCGATGCTCATGCCGGCCTGCAACGGAATGTCGTAGCAGGGGAACGGTTTCCCGCGGAGGGCCGCAAACGAGGTCCGCGAGTTTGCAAAGGTGTTGACGCGGATCCCAAATGCGGCGACGAAATAGCTTCCGCCGATGCCGATCAGTGAGAACAGCAGAATGATGAACACCTTGAAAACATCCAGCTTCTGCAGAAAGCCAAAGTAGAACACGATGATGGCGCCAATGAAGATCTCGAGGATCATCAGGAACTTGCCCTGGGTGGCCAGGTAGGTCTTGCAGGTTTCGTAAATGAGCTCGGAGACTTCGAGCATCGATTTGTGAACCGGCATGTTCTTCAGGCGTACGTAAATGACGAGGCCAAAGCCAAGGCCCAACGCGCAAACGACCAACCCGACCATGAGCAAAGCCCTGCCGCCGATCCCGCCGAGAAACGTGGCGGCATTGAGATCGGGCAGGACGAGGTTGACTTCGCCACCGGTGTGTTCCGGTTGCGCCAGCAGCGGCAGCGCGCCCGCGCCCAGCAGCAATAGCAGCAGCAGAGCCGTGGTTTGAAGGAAGGGGGACACCGCGCGCCGTTTGACGGCAAGCACGGCATTGAGCAGTTTCATGGAGTCGAGATCCTCCCGGCGATTCGGATTTTGGATGCAGATGTGGGTCCAGACATTTGCGGAGTTAGAGATCTGAAATTAGATGAATTCGTTAGACCCAATCTTCACGATACCGCAGGGTTGTCCGGTGGTTCAACACAAACAGGGATGAAAAGACCGGAAATCCAAGGCTCCGGCGTCCCAACGGTGAGTTAGAGGCTTCGATGAGCGTACGCCGCGGCATGCGCCTCCGCACGTTCCTTCATCAAGCCGAACCAGTAGATCAGCACCCCCAGCAGCAGAAAGAACGACGCCGCATAGAATGCGTAGGCAAACTGGCCGGTACGCTTAACTAACACTCCGGTAAGCCAGGGCGCGAGCACTCCCGCCATATTGCCCACGGCGTTCTGAAAGCCTGTCCACTGGCCGGCCAGCGCCGGACCCGACATGGTCTGGCTGAGCGCCCAGGCGTTGGACGTGTACAGGCCCAGAGAGGCGAACGCCAGGATGAGGAAAACCATAGAGAGCAGAGGGTTTCTGGCCAGCGCCAGCGGGAGCAGGAGGCCGCAGCCAAGCAACCCGGCCATGACAAAGCCGCAGCGCACCGGGACCGCGGGTTGTCCGGCGGCGACCCGGTGGTCCGACATGCGCGCCGCCACCAGCGACGAGAGGGCCGTCGCGACAAACGGGATAGCGCCATAGACCGACATCATGGTCAGGCTGTAGTGGCGTTCTTCCACCAGGTAGCTGGGGAGCCAGGTCACCAGGAAATACCATGCATAGTTTTGGCAAAAGAGTCCAAAAAACGTGACCCAGGCGGCGCGCCGCTTGAGAAGGTGGGACATAGGGGGAGTGGGCGGAACCACCACGGTATGATCCTGGGCGCCCGGCGCGTGACGGAACCATGGGATGAGCCAGATCAGGCTCCCCACACCGATGGCGATGAACATCGCCCGCCAGCCAAACCGCGCGACGAGAAGCCCGCAAATCAGCGTGCCGAGCGCCGGTCCCGCCTTGGTGCCAACGTCGATGCAAGTATTGGCGAAGCCTCGCTTGGCTTCCGGAAAGCTGGTCGCCAGAATGCGCGAGTAACACGGGTAGGCCACGCTTTCGCCCATCCCTAGCACCAGCCTCACCCCAAAAAGCTGCCCATACCCGTTCACAAAGCCCGAGACCACGGTGGCCAGAGACCAGGTGAGGTATCCGAAGCCATATAGACGGGCCACGTTGACGCGGTCCACGAGCCACCCGGCGAGCGGTTGCAGCAGAGCATAGGTCCAAAAGAAGGCGCTCAGCAGGTTGCCGCGCTGTTCTTTGTCGATGCCCAGGTCAGCCGAGAGTGGGACCGCCGCCACGCCGAGGTTGCCGCGGTCCATGTAATTAATCCACGCCGACAGGAACAGCAGAAACAGGATGGTCCGCTGCCGCGACGTGAGAGACGGAACGGCAGCCGTCGTTGGCATTGGTCGATCGTACCAGAGGCAACAAGTAAAATGGGAGCCTGTGACGAAAACCAATACGACAATTCAAGTGAGTTGTGTTCAGACGCACTGGGCCACCAGCCTCGAGCGCAATCTCGATACGGCGCTGCGATACATCGAGACGGCGGCCCGGGATGGAAGCCGCGTGGTGCTGTTCCCGGAGGCCAACCTCACCAGTTACTACTTCCCTTACCTGATCACGCTGCCCAAGGATCGCGTGCTGCGGTCGATCGAGGCCGTGCAACAGGCGGCGGCAAAGAGTAATCTGTGGGTGATCGCAGGGTCGATACAGAACGCGGGAGAACGGTTTCTGAACCTGGAACACGTGATCTCGCCGGAGGGCCGGATCGTGCACGAGTACGCGAAGGTTCAGATGGCCGGCCGCGACGAAAAGAAGTACTGCCGCGGCGGCGACAAGCTCTCCCTGTTCGAAATCGACGGCATCCTGTGCACACTGGTGATTTGCCGTGATGGACGGCATCCCGAGTTGTACCGGATTCCGGCCATGGCGGGCGCGCAAATCCTGTTTCATCCCTCGTGCAGCTCCGACGAAATCGAAGCGGTCGCCTGGAAGCGGATCTCCGGCCGGGCGCAACAGCCGGCCGGGCCGAATTCCAAGATATTCCACTGCGTGGCGAACACCGTCGGCCAGTCTCCGGACGGCCGGCAGACTTCCAGTGGAATGTCCTTCATCCGCGAGCCTAACGGCATCCCGCTGGCCGAAGCCGGTTTCTACCAGGAGGAAATGATCACGGCGGTTCTCGATATGGCTCGCGCCGACAGATCGTATGTTCTGGACAGCCTGGAGTATCCGCCCTTTCTGAAGCGCCACTGGCAGCAAATGATTGAGGAAGTAAAGGCGCGAGCGGACCTTAAGCCGGAATAGTGAGGATTCATCCATGAAGACGGTGTTGTGTTTTGGCGACTCGAACACTTGGGGGTACGAGCCGGCCACGAAATCACGCTATGCCCCTTATGCCCGCTGGCCCGGTGTGTTGCGGCCCAAATTGGGGCCCGGGTGGCAGGTCATTGAGGAGGGCCTCAATGGGCGCACAACCGTGTTTGAGGACCCCGTGATGCCGGGCCGTTGCGGAATCACGTACCTGACCCCCTGCCTGGAAAGCCACCGCCCGCTCGATTGGGTTATCGTGGCCCTGGGCGTGAACGATGTGAAGAAGCGGTTCTCGGCAACGCCCCACGACATCGCGCGAGGCGCGGAGATGCTGATCGAGACCATTCAGCGCAGCGGAGCGGGTCGTGGCGGCGGCGCACCTCAGATTCTGCTGGTCGCTCCGCCACCGCTGGGGAAACTCACGGAGTTTGCCGAACAGTTCGAGGACGGACCCGGAAAGTCGCAACTCCTGCCGGCCTTGTACCAGGCGGCCGCCGCGGAACACGGGTGCGGGTATCTGGACGCCGCAACCGTCGCACAGTACAGCGAGGTTGATGGCGTGCACTTCTGTGCCGAACACCACAAGAAACTGGGCGAAGCCATTAGCGCCAGGATTCTGGAACTCGATACATAGTTGTAAACGAGCCCTCGCCAAACCACGCCAAACGTCGCCGTGAAGCGTCTTGGAGTAAATTGTCGTCTGCTGGCGCGGACGATTTTCGCTTCTCAAGCGTAAGTGATATTGAAGGTCGCCACGACCTGAGGAGAATTCCAAGATGAAACGTATTTTGCTTAGCGCCGCGATGCTTGCCGCATCTTTCATGGCGTCAACATGGACAGCTCAGGCCCAGATGTCAACCCTCAGGGCAAACATTCCGTTTGCATTCGAAGCCGGAGGCCAGATGCACTCGCCTGGTGAATACCGGATGGATGTGAATCTGGGCGCAAACCAGATCCTCTTATGGAGGGAAGACGTGCGGGGTAATGGCGCGTTTCTGCCGCCTGCAACGTCCACCACCGCGTTGACCAACTTCGACAAGCCATATCTGAAGTTCCGCCGCCATGGCGACCAGTATTTCTTGCGTGAGGCAAGCACCGGTCACACCAAGAAACTGGCTTGGGGAGCTTCGAAAACCGAGAAGAAGCTGACCTCGCCGTTTGAAGTTGCCCTCGTCTACGCCAAGTAGGCTTCGCACGCGCCGGCCTTCAGCGTACTCTCGCCTTCTTCGTGGCGGCGTCCTTCGCCGCCACGTGCCTCACCCAGCATCGCGGCGTGCCGCCGCCGGCTTCTTCCTGGGTGGAACCCCCTTGGGATGGCAGTCCTGGCATTTCACCCAATGGATGTTGTGCTTGCTCGATTGGGCGGCAAAGGTGGTGTCCATCTTCTCCACGTCGATCCCGCAGTTGGACAGACGCGGGTGGCAGCCTGCACAAGAGGCGCGCGTGGACTGCCGGTGCTTCTGGTGGCATGAGAGACAACTGAGTCCTTCGTGCACGCCCGCGGGCGTCCGGTCATCGCCGGAACCAACCTGGCCCGTCGATAGCGGCGCGTGGCACTGGTAGCAAAGGGTCTGCCTAGGATCGGGACTCATTTTCAATGCCCGTTCGCCATTCGTGACTTGAGGCGCCTTGAGGAGGTTGACCGGAACGGGCCTCATCTCACGCCGGTCGAAGAAGGCCAGTGACGGACGGAAGATCTCTTCCCGGGCCGCAATGCCTTTCGTGGAACGGCTATGTTTCGGTAACGGCTCACCCCGCTGGTGAATCGAATGGCATGCGAGACACGGAATCGCCGGCTTCCGCTCCCGCGATGAGTCTTTGAGCGACCACGGCCCCTGGTGGCTCGTGGGCTGAACCAGGTCTTGAATGCTTCCCTCAAAGTGCATGCCGTGGCAGCGCAAGCAATCGTCCATCAGTATCCGTTTCTGATTGTGTTGCGCATCCAGGAAGATGGCGCGGTAGGTTGTGGAGTGGGGCCCGGCTTGCCAATCGGCAAACTCCTGGCGGTGACACGAGCGGCAACGCTCGAGCATTTGTGGCAGGTCCGGTTCGCGCAGGCGTGGAGTTTCAGGCACATCACCGGCGAGATGGGC
>JADZCI010000328.1 GCA_020851655.1 Bryobacterales bacterium | reverse complement strand
TCGACAACTCGTTCCAATGGGCCGTGCCGATCCGGCGCGCGCAGGATCGCACCATGATCAAGCGCCTGGTGGCGGGAATCACGCCGGATGGCGGCACCCAGATCGCGCCGGCGCTGGCGGAAGCCTATCGCCGCGTTGTGCCGACGCACGGCGCATACAAGCATATTGTGCTGCTCACCGACGGAATCTCCGAAGAGGGCGACAGCATGGCTGTATCCCGCGAAGCCGCGCTCCAGAAGATTACGATCTCGACGGTCGGTCTCGGTCAGGACGTCAACCGCCCGTACCTGGAAAAGATCGCCGCTTTTGCCAAAGGCAAGTCGTACTTTCTCACCGACCCTTCAGGCTTGGAGCAGATCCTGCTGAAGGACGTGATGGAGCACACCGGCTCGACGACGGTGGAAAAGCCGATCCAACCCGAGATCATGCACAAGGCCGAAATCCTGGAAGGGGTTCCGATGGAAACGGCGCCGGCGCTCAAAGGTTACGTGCGCTTTGTCGCCAAACCTACCGCGGACACGCTGCTCAGGATCGACAAGGAGGACCCGCTGTTCAGCCGCTGGCAATACGGGCTTGGACGCGCCGCCGTGTTTGCGTCCGACGCGAAGACCCGCTGGGCGGAAGCCTGGGTTTCGTGGAGCGGCTTCGACCGGTTCTGGGCCAATGTTCTGCACGACCTGTTGCCGCACGCGCAGTCTGGAGAGGCAACCGTCGCCTATGACGGCGCCAACGGAGACCTGGTGGTTGAGTATCGCCTGGCTCAAGCGGTTAAAGCGCCCGCCAAGGCGCCTCCGATCTTCGCATTCGGTCCCGGAGGCTTCCAGCAACCAGTCGACGTCAAGCAGAGCGGGGAAGGCTGGCGGGGCCGGGTTCACATCGGCGACCGTCAAGGCTTGTTCCGAATACGGCCGGTGACCGAGACAACGGTCTTCAAGGAAGTGGGATTGTACCGGCCTGAGACCGAGATCATCACCTACGGCTCCAATGAGCCCCTGCTGAGGCAAATTGCCTCCTACACGGGAGGGCGCTTTAACCCCAGCCCGAAGGCTGTCTTCCGGTCCTCGGGCCAGTCAATTCCGTCGACGCTGCGTCTATGGCCCGGCCTGCTCGGCGCCGCCGTGCTGCTGAACCTGGCGGAATTGCTGCGCCGCAAGGGAGGCGCCATCCTGTCGGCCTACACGGAGTGGAGAAGCCAGCGAACCGCCGCGGCGGCGTAGGGCGTGGCGGAGCGGGTCAAGCGGCGGCTTCTGCCAGCGCGCCGAGGGCGGTCTCACAGTCCTGGCGGGAGACGTCGTAGTGCGTGACCGCGCGCAAGGTGGTGGCGGTGACCGGGTTGATGAGGATTCCTCGGTCTTTCAGCTTCCCGCTGACTTCCGCGCTTGATTTCAAAGTGGCCGATACATCGAAGATGACGATGTTTGTCGCTACGGCGGATTGGTCCACGTGGATGCCCGGGATGGACTGCATTCCCGCGGCGAGAAACCGCGCGTTGGCGTGATCCTCGGGCAGGCGCGCCGGAGTCTGCTCCAGGGCGATGAGACCGGCGGCGGCGAGAACGCCCGCCTGGCGCATCCCGCCGCCGAGGCGCTTTCGATACAGACGCGCCCGGTCCATTGCGGCGCTGGTTCCCGCCAGCATCGAACCGGCCGGCGCTCCAAGCGCTTTCGACAGGCAGAACATCACCGTGTCCACCTGTGCGGCGATCTCTTTGACGCTGCGCCCGCACGCCGCCGCCGCGTTGAAGATGCGCGCGCCGTCCATGTGAACCTTGAGGCCTCGCTCGTGCGCGCGGCCGCAGATGGTGTCGATGATTTCCTGTGGGTAGACCGTGCCTCCGGCCATGTTGTGCGTGTTCTCGATTTCGATGCATCCGGTCGGCGCCCAGTGCGGCCCCAAAGGACGGTACGCCTTTTCAATAAGCGTCCAGTCGAGGATGCCGCCTGGAGCGTCGACGGTGCGAATCAGGCACGAGGCAAACCACGCGGTCATGGCGAGTTCGTAGTTGAGCAAGTGCCCGCGCGAATCGCAAATGACTTCCTCACCCGGGTCCGTCAGCAGTTTGATGGCGATGGTATTGCCCATCGTTCCGGTGGGAACGAACAGGGCCGCTTCTTTGCCGCAGATTTCGGCGGCGCGCTGCTCCAGCCGGTTGACCGTCGGGTCTTCCCGGTAGACATCGTCGCCGACCTCGGCTTCCATCATGGCCCGCCGCATCTCCGGGGTTGGCTTGGTGACGGTGTCGCTGCGCAGATCGATCATGTTCCAACAAACTCCTCAAGAACGTCATTGGAGACCAGCACGCCGCGATCGGTCAGGCGCAGCCGGCCGCCGGATTCTTCGAGCAACCCTTCGCGGAGAAAGCGTCGAATCGGCGTCGAGAAGCGGTCCCAATCCTCGGCGCGCGGAACGATTCCGGCGGCCAGGCGCAGCCCCACAAAGAAGCGTTCTTCCTGCTGAACCGCCGGCGCCGCGGCGGTACGCGCAGACTGGCCGCGCGCGAAGCATTCGACGTATTCCTGCGCGGTCTCGACGTTCTGCCAGCGGACCCGTCCGTCAAAGGAGTGCGCATCGGAACCGAATCCAAGGTACGGCTCCAGACGCCAGTACTTGAGGTTGTGAAGCGATTCGCAGCCGGGACGCGCGAAGTTGGAGATTTCGTAGCGCTCGAGACCGAGACGCGCCAGGCGTT
>JADZCI010000327.1 GCA_020851655.1 Bryobacterales bacterium | reverse complement strand
GGAAAGTGCCGTCCGCGTGACGCACGCCTATGAGGATGGACGCCGGCTTGCCCTGGACGTAATGTCCGCCGAAGGACTTCGCGGCGAGATCCAGGAAGTCCGGGCGACGCCAGAGGGCTTCAACATTCGAGTCACCGTGCCTGGCACGGTCCATGAGATGCGCTATGGCCGCGCCGCGGGTGAAGTCCACCTCAAGACCAGCGTTGCGGGATTCATGGGCATGTTGAACCGCCTCCACCATGCCGCCGGACTCTGGCACGAATATCTGCCGCTCAAACTCTGGGGAGTGCTGGTCGCTATTGTTTCACTTGGCGTGCTGGGCATGGGCGCAACCGGCGTTTGGATGTGGTGGCTGCGCCATCAGGACCGTACGCTCGGGATCATTCTCCTGGCGGCGAATCTGTTGTTCACGCTGGTGGTGTTGGCCGTTCTGCGCTCCGCCGGACCCTAGCCGGGCGCCTATTCGTAATGCAGCGCCTGGATCGGATCCAACCGGGATGCTTTCAGCGCCGGAGCCATTCCCGCTACCAGACCGACCAGGAAAAGGACTCCCGTCGAGATCACGATGCCCGCCGTCGAGACCGTGAGCGTAATATCGCCCGCCTTGGTTGTGTCTTTGAAAGCCGCACCCAGAAACGGCATGGATCCGATGAGTCCAGTAGCAACCACGCCTAGACCGACGCCCAGGATCCCGCCAAGCGCGACGACGATAGTGGCCTCAATCAGGAACTGCGCCAGAATCATTCTGCGCACGCCGCCCAGCGCCTTGATCATGCCGATCTCACGCGTCCTCTCGATCACCGAGGCGAGCATGATGTTGGCCAGCCCCACGCCGCCGATTGCCAGAGTCAACGCGCCGACGAAGCCAAGCAGCGCCTTCACCGCCAGCGACATTCCCGTCACGATGGACATAAACTGGCTGAACGCCAGGATCTCCACCGCCTTCTCATCATTGGGCGAATACCGGTGGATCTCCGCCATCTTGGCCCGCACCATCTTGACCGCCCGCTCACGGGATTCCGGGGTGATCGGCGTCCACACGATGTAGGCGGGGTACTTGCGGTCGCCGAACAGCATGTAAGCGTCATAGGGGATGAAGACGCAATCGTTATCGCGGCGGTTGTAGTTGGCGATTTGCAGCTTGTTCTCCAGTACGCCGATCACGGTGAAACGGATGCCGTTCATCACGATCTCTTCATTGAGCGGCGGGCGGCCGGCAAACAGGTCCTTCGCCACGGCGGATCCGATGATGGCGACGCGGTTCTGATGCTGCAGGTCTTCTCCATTGATCCAGCGCCCATCAGCCAGCTTGATGTTCCGCACAATGCCGTACTCGGGCCACACGGCGCGGATGCTGATGTCCTTTTCGCGCCCGCCAAACTGAGCCTTGGAGTTGCGGTAGCATTCCGGCGAGATGTGCCCTACCAGCGGAATCGACTCCTTGATCGCCACCGCGTCGTGCTCCTCAATCCGTATCCGCCGCCCCGACCTCAGCCCGCCCGCCTGTTCGCTGGTCTGCCCTCCGAACGTGATTACCAGGTCCTGCCCGACCTGCGTGAACGCCTTCACCAGGGCGGTCTCGAAACCGTTGCCATAGGAGATGAGAATGACAAAGCACGTCACGCCCCAAGCCAGGCTGAAGGTCGTAAACAGCGTGCGGTTGCGGTTGAATCGCAGCGCGGCAACGGCTTCCGAAAATGCATAGCGCCAATTCATTCGCGCTACCTCTCGTACCGCAGCGCCTCGACCGGACTCATGTCCGCGGCGCGGCGCGCCGGCGGCAGCGCCGAAAGCACCGCCACAACTCCTAACGCAAGCGTCGCCCAGGCGACCAGCGGCCATTGAATGGGCAGCCCAGAAAACATGGCGGGCATAGGAAGCGAGTTCACCGCTAAAGCCAAAATCCAGATCAAAGCCAGCCCAACGGCGCCGCTTAGCAACGCCAGGAAGAGCCCTTCCAGGAAGAAATCGAGTAACACTCGTCCGCTGGTCGCGCCCAAGGCCTTCTTGAGCCCGATCTCATTGGTGCGCTCCGACACCGCCATCATCATCGTGTTCATCACGCCGACGCCTCCCAGCGACAAGGTGACCAGCGCAATGACCGCGAGGAAGATTTCTCCCGCGTTGAAGATGGAGTCAAACATCTGTGCGCTCTCGATGGAATCGAAGATCCGGAGCGCGCCCTTGTCACCGGGGTCAAAACCGTGCCGCCCCGCGACGGCGTGGCGCACCTGGCGCTGCGCCTCTTCCCATCGGCTCACCGAAACCGGGCGGTACAGGAAGCCATAGATGCGCTTCTCGGCGTAAACTTCGCGGCTCGGCGGTATGTCCCGCAGCAACGCCGGTTCAGGAATCAGCACCTTGTCGTTATCCCATCCGTCGTAGCTCGAGTTCTGGTTCTTCTCCGGCATGACGCCGATCACTTGATATGGGTAGTTGTTGATGTAAATTGTTTCGCCCAAGTCCTTCGGCCGCTTTTCGAACAATTGTTTGCGTACCGACGACCCGAGCACCGCCACGCGCCGGACCTGCCTCACATCTTCAGCGCTGATGGCGCGCCCGCGCTGGACGGGCAGGTTCCGAAGGCGCAGATACTGTGGCGTCACACCAACATTGAGGAACCGCCCGGAATTATAGAGGCTGCGGACTGCCACGTCGTATGTCTTTTGTTCGGCCGCCGCCACTTCCACCGCCGGACACAGGGCTCGAATGACATCGAGATCATCGCGCTTGAGGAAAATCCGCCGGCCGGCGCGCTGCCCCCCAGCCTGCTGCTCCGTCACACCGCCGAATACGAAGACGATGTTCTCGCCAATCTGCGCCATGTTCTTGCGCTGTCCCTGGCGGAAACCGTCCGACAGCGAAGACATCAGGACCAGCGAAGCGATGCCCCAGGCGATTCCAAACAAGGTAAGAAAGCTTCGCAGTTTGTTTCGCCGTAAGTTTGCCAGGGTCTGAACCGCAAGATCGGCGATCATCTCGCCGGGATGCATCGAAGCGCGCCGCGTCCGTGACGGGCGGGGAGCCTCGGACTTTAGGCTTCGAGGCGGTTGCGCCTTTTCCAGGGCTTCGGCGATCTGCGGCTCAAGTAAGGCTGCCATAGGGTGAGCGCCAAGTAAGGAGACGTAACCCCCCGGACGGTTGTTCCGGCAGTGAGGCAAAATGTGAAACATGCCGCGAGAAACAGGTCTGGTCTTGGATCCGGCTTACCTGAATCATCGTCCGATCAGCGGGCATCCGGAATCCCCCGAGAGATACCTCGCGATTGCGCAAGCGCTCGGACAGAGCGGATTAACCGGTTCCTGCCGCTCCATCGCAGCGCGGCAAGCCAGTGAAGACGACATTCACCTGGTTCACAGCCGCGCCTACATCGCCACCGTCAAGCACGATATTGCACGGAACTCTCACACGCTCAGCACCGGCGATACGTTCATCGGCAAACAATCGCTGGAGACGGCGCTGCTCGCCGCTGGCGGTGTCCTGTCAGCCATCGATTGGGTGATGAGCAAAGAGGCCGGCAGCGCCTTTGCCAGTGTCCGCCCGCCGGGACATCACGCCACACCAACCCGAGGCATGGGGTTCTGTATCTTCAACAGCGTCGCGATAGGCGCCCGTTACGCGCAAAGCCGCCACGGCGTCGAAAAGGTGCTGATTGCCGATTGGGACGTGCATCACGGAAACGGCACGCAGGACACTTTCTATCGCGACGGAAGCGTGTTTTTCTTCAGTACGCACCAGTTTCCGTGGTATCCGGGCACGGGCGCCGCGGACGAGAAGGGCGAGGGCGCCGGCGCGGGTAGCACTTTGAACTGCCCGTTTCCGGCGGGCGCCGGACGCGCCGAGGTGCTCGGCGCATTTCGAAAGAAACTCGTGCCGGCGATGCAGGTCTTCAAGCCCAACCTCGTCCTCATCTCCGCCGGATTCGACTCCCGGCGTGGCGATCCGTTGGGGAGGTTCCTTCTCCGGGACGACGATTTTGCCGAGTTGACGTCAGTTATGCTGGAGATTGCGGACCGCTATGCGGGTGGGCGCCTGGTGAGCGTATTGGAAGGCGGTTACAACCTCACTGGCCTTGCGCAGGCTGTCACCACACACGTCACAGCGTTACGCGGCGCGTAAACACCATCCGGACATGCTGGACCAATCAACTCCCATGATCGAGGCGCGCGGCCTCTCGAAGTTCTACGGCGATTTCGCCGCCGTGCGCGATGCGACGTTTCAGGTGCCGAAAGGCCAGGTGTGCGCTTTCCTTGGGCCAAACGGCGCCGGGAAGTCGACCACCATGAAACTCCTGACGGGATACCTGGCGCCCACGGCCGGCGAGGCTCGTATCGGCGGTTTCGACGTGGCGGAACAGCGCCTGGAGTGCTCCGCCCGGGCCGGATACCTGCCCGAAAACGGACCCCTCTATGAAGACATGACGCCGCTATCGATGCTTCGGTTCTTCGGCCGCGCCCGCGGCTTGGCAGGCAGCCGCCTTGCCTCGCGCCTGGACGCGGTGGTGCAACAGTGCGCATTGTTCGAGGTACTGGAAAAGAGCATTTCCAAGCTGTCGAAAGGCTACCGGCAGCGGGTTGGAATGGCGCAGGCTCTGCTGCACGATCCCGAAGTTCTGATCATGGATGAGCCCACCACCGGGCTCGACCCGAATCAGATTCGCGAGGTGCGCGGCTTGATCCGCCACCTCGGCAAGGAGAAGACACTGCTCCTTTCGACTCACATCCTGCAGGAGGTGGAAGCCGTCGCGGACCGTGTGATTCTGATCAACGCCGGGCGCGTGGTGTTCGACGGCCTGCCGGCGGAGATGCTGGCCTATGGCGCGACGCTGGATGAAGCGTTCCGCACGCTCACGGGGGCGCCGGCGTGAGCGCGCTCGTCCCCCGCCGCGGCGCCGCCCTGTGGGCTGTCTTCCGGCGTGAATTCTCCGGCTACTTCGGCAACCCCGCGGGCTATGTCTTCATCACGCTGTTCGTGTTCTTGAGCGCCATTGCGGCGTTCTGGCAGGAACAGTTCTTCCTGGCCAATCTAGCCAATCTCGATCAGCTCAACCGCTATTTCCCGTACCTGCTCGTCTTCCTGATTCCCTCCATCACCATGGGGCTGTGGGCTGAAGAAAAGCGCGAGGGGACCGAGGAACTGATCCTCACGCTCCCGGCGCGCGACTGGGAACTGGTGCTGGGCAAGTATCTTGCCGCGCTCGGTATCTACACGGTCGCACTGTTTTTTTCGCTGAGCCACGTGCTGGTCCTGAGCTGGCTCGGGAGTCCGGATCCCGGGCTGATGGTTTCCACCTATCTCGGATACTGGGCGATGGGCGCGGCGCTGCTTCCGCTAGGCCTGCTTGCCTCCGAGCTCACCGAGAACCTGACGGTCGCCTTTATCCTGGGCGCTCTGCTGTGCGCCCTGCCCGTGTTTGCCCGCCACGCCGGCAATCTCTTCAGCGGCGGCAGCGCGCGCCTGCTCGAGCGGCTCTCGATTCCGGAGCAGTTCAGGGATCTCTCGGCGGGGGTGATTACGGCGCAGGCTCTCGTCTACTTTGCCTCGCTGACGGCGGCGGTTCTGATCACATGCATCGCGATGGCGGGCAGGCGCCGCTGGCCGCGCAAGCCGGGCTCGCCTCCCATGGCGCTCCACACGTGGATACGCGGCGTATCCGCGACTGTCATGGCGGCTGCGCTGACCCTTCTCGCCGCCGGCTTCGTGGGACGGCTTGACGTGACCAGCGAGCAGATTCATTCCCTGTCCGCCGATACCCGCAAGCTGATAGCGGGCATCGACCCAAAGAAGCCGGTCTTCATCCAGGCCTTCTTCAGTCCCGATGTGCCGCGCACCTACCTGGATGTCCGCAACGACCTGGTAGCCTTCCTGCGCGAGTTCGACGCCGCGGGACGCGAACGCATCGAGTCGCGCATCATCGAGACCGTCAAGTACTCGCCCGAAGCCCGCGAAGCTCGCGAGCGCTACGGCATTAATCCGCTGCGTGTCGATCTGGCCGAAGAAGCCCGGTCCGGCGCAAACGAAATCTACCTCGGCCTCGTGTTCACGTGCGGTTCGGAGGAATTCGTCATCCCCGCATTCGATCGCGGCCTGCCGGTCGAATACGAACTGATGCGCTCGATCCGTGTGGTGTCGCGCGCGCAGCGGAAGAAGGTCGGCATCCTCGATACGGGCGCGCGTTTGTCCGGCGGCTTCGATTTCCAGACCAAGCGCCAGTCGAATCCATGGTCCGTCGTTGCGGAACTCAAGAAGCAGTATGAAGTGGCGCAGGTCCCCGCTGGCGCCGCCTATCCGGATGATCTCGATGCCCTGATCGCCGTCGTGCCGGCGTCCCTGGATGCGCCGGAGCAACAGAGGTTGGCCGCCTACATCGAAACGGGCAAGCCGGTGCTGGCGCTTTTCGATCCCATGCCCGCCTTCAACCTCGCCCTGTCGCCTCAGGGTTCCGATAGCGCCATCCTGCTCAAGGCGCTCGGCGTTGACTGGCGCCCGGACCGCATCGTCTGGGACACGTACAATCCCCACCCCCAACTCCGCTCGCTTCCACCCGAGATCGTCTTCGTCGGCAAGGGTAGCGAAGCCGCCATGCCCTTCCAGTTGAAGGATGAAATAACGTCCGGCCTCCAGGAAATGGTGCTGCTCTATCCCGGCGCGCTCAAGGCGCGATCGGACTCCCACGTTGAATTCGTGCCGCTGCTCACGGCGGGCAGGAAGTCGGGAACCATACGGTGGTCCGACCTGGTGCAGCCCTCGCTTATTGGCGGCTACAGTATCGTTCGCGGACTTCCGCACGACCCGGGCAACGAGACCTTGGTGCTCGCCGCGCGCGTGCGCAAGAAAGGTCCGAACCCGGTGAATGCCATCGTGGTGGCCGACGCCGACCTGCTGGGCGAAGAGTTTTTCGAAATCCGCCGCCGCGGCGTCGAAGGCATGAACTTCGACAACATCACGTTCGCCTTGAACGCCATCGACGAACTCACCGGAGACCGGTCGTTCATCGCCCTGCGAAAGCGGCGGCCCAAGCACCGGACTTTGGAGGCGTTGGAGGCCCGGACAAGAACCTACGAAGATCAAAGGCGCCAGGAGACGCAACAGGCCGCTGCCACGGCGGAACTGCGCCTGCGCGAAGCCCAGGCCCGCCTGGACGCCGCCGTCAGAGCCATCGAAAGCCGCGGCGACCTGGATGGCCAGACCAAGCAGATCATGATCTCGAATGTGCAGTCAGCCGAGAGCCGCCGGTTGAGTGTAGCCCGCGCCAACATCGACGATGAGCGGCAGCGGCAAATCGAGAACGCCAGAATTCAGATGGAAGGTTCGGTTCGCGGCATCCAGAATACGATCAAGCTGCTGGCCATCAGCCTGCCGCCGGTTCCGGCGTTCCTGCTGTTCATCTTCGTATCGCTTCGCAAATTGCGCAGGGAACGCCTGCGCATCGCGCCCGAGCGCCTGGTGGCGGCCCGCAAGGAGACGTCGGAAGCATGAAGCAGGCGTTGATCACCTTGGCCTTTGTCGTGGGAGCGCTGGGTCTCACAATCGCAGCGGTCTCGGTGGAACCGGAAGCCCGCCGCCCCTCGATCTTCAGCGATCAGGGCGAGGAACTGTTCCCCGCGTTCCGCGATGTGCTCGCCGTCAAAGCGCTCGAAATTGTCGACTACAACGAGGCCGGCGCGGTGGCGAGTCCCTTGAAGGTCGAGTTCCGCAAGGGCAAGTGGATCCTGCCCTCGCATTACGACTACCCGGCCGAGGCCCGCGACCGCCTTGCCAAGACGGCCGGAGCCTTGCTCGACCTGAAGAAGGACATCGTCGCGTCGGACCGCGTGGAAGACCACGCCAGATATGGGGTGATCGACCCGCTGGATACCAAAGTCGCCTCGCTGACAGGCCGCGGCAAGCACGTCACGTTGCGCGACGGTTCCGGCGCCGTGCTGGTCGACGTGATTCTGGGAGAACCCGTCAAAGAGCGCCCCGGGTACCGCTATGTCCGGCTGCCTGACGAAAAGCGAGTCTTCGCGGTAAAGACCGATGCCGACCCTTCAGCCAGGTTCGAAGACTGGGCCGATGGATCGATTTTGCGTGTTTCACCTGCCCAGATCCGGTCCGTCAATATCCTCAACTACTCGGTCAACGAGTCGACCGGACAGTTGGTGAACCCGCAAAGGATCGCGTTACGCCGGTCAGGCGACCAGTGGGCGTTCGAAGGCGGCGGAACGCCCAACGCGCCTACCGTTCAGGCGCTGCTGAACACGCTGGCCAATCTACGGATTTCCGGTGTTCGCCCCAAGCCCCCCGAACTGGCGCGGCAGTTGCGGGAAAAGGCGGCGCTGGAGATGAGCCTGGAAGTGGTGTTGTCGCTCCGGCAGCGCGGGTACTTTCTCACCCCGGACGGCCGGTTGCTGGCCAATGAGGGCGAAACGCAGGTCGAGTCCGGGAACGGAGTCGCCTATACGCTGCGGTTTGGCGAAATCGCGGGGGCCGAAGGCGAGGCGAAACCCGAAATCAAAGACCCCGCCAAGGCTGCCGAAGAGAAGCGCTTCCTGTTTGTTACAGCCAGCTACGACGCGGCGCGCGCCGCCCGGTACGGAACCACCGGAGGCAATGGCGAAGCCGTCGCCAATGCGGCTCGCGCCCGCTTCGCTGACTGGTACTACGTGATTTCCGGCGCCGAGTTCACCCGCCTCCGCCCCAGGCGCGAGATGCTCGACTCAAACAAATAGGGCCTGCGGATCTTTCACCACAGGCCCCTTGGGGCTAAGG
>JADZCI010000326.1 GCA_020851655.1 Bryobacterales bacterium | reverse complement strand
GAGTACGAAAGCGGCAACCCATACTTTCAGACCATCGCCCAGCGTGAGCACTCCGAATACGAACTCGGGTTCCTGCGTCTCTACCGTGCTACGGGCGATGAGCGGTACCTGAATCTCGCATCCAAACTGACCCGGCTCATCCCGGCTGGTCCTGAGCTATTCTCCGGCCAATACGCCGGCCGTTCACATGCGGTCCGGGTCAACTACCTGCTTGCGGCTTACGCGGATCTTGCCCTCGAGACCGGACGCGCGGAGTGGAAGCAGAATCTCGAAGACGTGTGGACCGACATTGTCCAGAATCGTTCCTTCATCACCGGCGGTGTGAGCGTGTCGGAGCGCTATCCCGCGCCGCATGTCCTGCCGCAGGCGATCGACAATCCCGACCGCGACATCGCCGAGACGTGTACATCCATCTCGCTGATGATGTTCGCCTGGCGAATGCACTCCTTGACAGGTCAGAGCAAGTACTTCGACCAGATTGAAACGACACTCTACAACCACTTCCTTAGCGGGCCCTCGCTCGATCAGATGGCGACGTTCTACTACAACCCGCTGAAGCTGACCGAGGACATGAAAGGCAAGAAGGACAATGGTACGCCGGCGTCGCGCCGCACGCGAATGCCGGCCATCCATAAGACGGCCTGCTGCTTGCCGAATGAGTGGCGATTTTTCGGAGCCCTGGGCGAGTACATTTACTCCTTCGACGACAAGGGCTTGTTTGTGAATCTCTACACCTCGGGCAAGGTGAGGCAGAAGCTCGCCGGGGGCTCTGAGGCGGCGTTGTCGGTGGAGACCAATTATCCGCACGACGGGAGAATAGTCTTGCGGATCGAAGGGAAACAGCCTGCTCACTACGCCCTTCGCCTCAGGGTCCCGAAGTGGGCCACCGGGGCTGCCGTTCAGACGGGTAGCGCCAAGCCCAAGCCTGCTACGCCGGGAGAGTACACGGTTCTCGATCGCAATTGGAAGCCTGGGGACACCGTTGTGTTGAACCTTCCCATGCAGCCCCGAATGATTTTGCCGGATCCGCGTGAGAAGGACAACGCCGGTCAGGCCGTCCTGGCACGCGGGCCCCTGGTGTACTGCATGGAGCAGAACGACGTGGCGTTCCCGATTCAGGAAGCGCGCTGGGCCCTGCAGCCTGAGGAGGCGCCTCGCAAGGTAAAGCCGGAGTGGCAACCGTCGCTCCTGGGCGGCATTCACGTTCTGAAGGCGCCTGGAACCGTGGGAGGCCAGACCCGCGAACTCGTGTTGATCCCCTACTACGCGCATGCGAACCGGGCTGAAGACACGTGGTGGATCACGTTCCTGCCGCTTCCCGCCGCCGGGTCTAGGCCACCCGGTAGTGCGGCTTTAGCATCTCGATAATCTGGTCGAGTTCCTTCAGGTCGGCGGCGTCCATGCTGAAGCGGCGGGTAGTCCGCATGGTTATGGTCTTGAAGATTCCGCGGCGGCGGAGGATCTCCTTTTGAAGGACATATCCTGTGCGGCGCTCCAGAACCGCGGCCAGGAGGAACTTCATGAACAGCGATTGGGCTTCGCTCTTTTTGCCCGCATGGAACAGGTCCCAGATTTCGGCTTGGATATCGGCGAAACCCGCGCCCGCCATCGTGCCGCCCGAACCGCGTTCCATCTCGTTCATCAAGTTCATTGCGCCGCCTCCGGTTGAGGGGATCAGGGCGCGTTTCCGCTCCTGGACCACCTTGGTTACCTCGTGCGGCACGTTGCCGGCCTCCAGTTTGAGAATCCGGAGTGTGGGCAGTTGGTCCGCCAAACGGAGGAGGAAATCGGTGGTCATTCCCGGCGTGGATACCTGAATCGATAGCGGCAGCTTGGAGACGGACGCAATCGCGGTGAAATAGTCGGCGAGGATGTCCGGGTCCGACGTGCCGTCCGATGGACCCAACGCGTGCAAACCATCGGCGCCGATCTTTTCGGCGTGCTTTGCGTACTCCATGGCCTCGAACTTGTTGGCGCCGTGCACGCCAATCAACACCGTTGTCCGGCCCTTCGCCCCTTTGACCACGGCTTCGGAATACTTGAGGCGCTCAGCGTGCCACAGCGAAGCGGTTTCGCCCGCACCCGCCGGCCACACGATGCCGTGCACGCGCCCTCGCGCCAGAAAATCGGCCTCGCGCCGCAACGATTCCTCGTCCACCTCGAGGCTTTGCAGAAAGGGCGTCTGCATGATCACAAAGATGCCCTCCCAGGCGTGCCGCGGGCTCTGGCCTTGCAGCGTTGAGGCCAGAGGTGCGGTCAGGATTGTTCTGCGCGAGAAGGTTTGAGGCATGCATATTGACTTATCACAGTCCTCACCTCCAGTCCGCTCCTTTTTCTACGGCACAACCACGGCGGAGCCGTCGATGGCGTCATTCTTGATTGCCAGGAGGGCCTCGTTAACCTGGTCCAGCGGGAAAACGGTGACTTTGGGCTGGATGCGGATCTCGGCGGCGATTCGCAGAAACTCGCGCGCATCGTTCCGTGTCATGTTTGCGACGCTCCTGATCTGGCGTTCGCCCCACAGCAGGGTATCGTAATCGAACTCGGGGATCCGGTCGAGATGGATGGCATTGACTGCCACAACCCCGCCCTTTCGCAGACTGGACAGCGCCGCCACCACGACGCCGCCACTGGGCGCGAAAGTGATGGCGCGGTCAAGCAGTGCAGGCGGACGTGAATCTTCATCTCCAACCCAGAACGCTCCCATGGACTCCGCCAGGCGGCGATGAGACGCTCCGCGCGTCGAAACGTAAACCTGGCAGCCCCACGACTGGAGCACCGGTAAGGCGAGATGAGCCGAAGCGCCGAAGCCGAACAGTCCAACACGGTCTCCACGCTCCACACCCGCCACTTTCAAACTGCGATACCCGATAATTCCCGCGCACAGCAGCGGCGCGGCCATCAAGTCGTCCAGCCCCTCGGGGAGCGGATGAACAAAGTCCGCACGCGCGAGCGCATAGCCGGCGTATCCGCCGTCCACTGTGTATCCGGTATACACAGGCGCATCGCACAAGTTCTCCATACCGCGCCGGCAATAGGGGCAGTTCCCGTC
>JADZCI010000325.1 GCA_020851655.1 Bryobacterales bacterium | reverse complement strand
TGGGTTCCGCGGTCTTTCTCGGGTTTCGAGACAAGGCGCGGCGCGAGCGATTCCAAAAGGCGATGGCAGCCGAGAATGTTCCGGTCCGCCCGCCAGGTGGGTCGGTGGTGCTGCCGGTTCAGCCCTACATCGAGGCCAAGCGCGGCGTCCACCCCAACTGGCCCACATGGAGCTCGGCGCGAGGGAAGGCCGTCCAGTACGGCGCTGCCAGTTGCCCGAAGACCCTGGCGATCCTGGACCGCTTCGCCGGCGTCTCGCTGGACCCGAAGTTCAGCGAATCCGATACCAGCGATATCGTTGCTGCGATCCGAAAAGCCTACAACGCCTGAGACTACTCGATCGCCTCGGGCGCCAACTCGATGTTTTTTTCGCCAGCCGCTTTGCGCTCGGCATACTTTCGGACCCACGCTTCCCAACTGCGGCCATCGGCCATATCGCGCCCGGTGAAATGGATCCGCGCAACGCTGGAATAGGGGATGCTCATCTTTTCGCCGCTTCTCGCCAGAACACGCAGTTTGGACGCCGCCAAGCCGCCTATTCTCTGCCGGTCAAAGACGTAGCCTTCCACCACATCGCCGCTGACGAGCGTAATGGTCACGTCGCCGCGATAATCGAAAGCGGCTTCGGCCGCCTCGGAAATCCCACTCTCACCCGAGTATTCCGCGCCCTGTAGTGTGGATGCCGGAGCGATGCCATCGAGTTGAACGAGGGGGGACGCCGGAGTCTCCTGCCCCGCTTCCCGCAGCGCTTCGGCGTCCGGATAGCGGGAGAAGAGCATGGCTTTGACTGTCGCCAGGACACCCTTGAACGAAAAGGTGTAGTCAACCGCCGACGCCTCGTAGCCTGAGTGGAGCATGCAGTTGGCGCACTTCGGGTTGCCGGACTCGTAGCCGTAATTTTCCCAGGTGGTCGAATCCAGCAGTTCCTCAAAACTCCCGGCATAGCCGTCCTGCAACAGGTAGCAAGGTTTCTGCCAGCCGAAGATGCTGTAGGAAGGCATGCCCCACGGAGTGCAAGACAAGTCGCGTTTGCCCATCAGGAATTCCAAGAACAGGGGCGACATGTTGAACTGCCACCGGGGATCGCGGTTGGACAGAATGCGCCGGAACATCGACTTGTTCCGCTCCCGCCCGGTGAAATGCCGCTGGTCGGGCGCCTTGTCGTAGGAGTAGCCGGGCGAGATCATCATGCCTTCGACTCCGGCGTCCATCATTTCCGTGAAAAACGTCCTGACCGACTTCGAATCGACTCCATCGAAGAGCGTCGTGTTGGTGGTGACTCGGAATCCCCTGGCCACAGCCTCCCGGATGGCATCGAGGGCGATTTCATAGCCGCCTTCCTTGCAGACGGAGAAGTCATGGTGTTCCTTCTGGCCGTCCATGTGTACCGAGAACGTCAGGTACTTGCTGGGCTTGAAGAGATGGAGTTTGCTTTTGAGCAGCAGAGCGTTGGTGCAGATGTAGAGATATTTCCGGCGCGCTACCAACCCGGCGGCGATTTCGTCGATCCTGGGATGCATCAGGGGCTCACCGCCCGGGATTGCCACGGTCGGAACGCCGCACTCCTCGACGGCGCGGAAACACTCCTCGGGTGTCAGTTCGCGCTTGAGAATGTGGCCCGGGTACTGGATCTTGCCGCATCCGGCGCACGCCAAATTGCACCGGTACAGAGGTTCCAGCATCAGCACGAGCGGATAGCGTTTCCGCCCTTTCAGCTTCTGCTTGAGCACGTAAGTCGCGACCGTCCACGCCTGGGACGCCGGTACAGGCATATCTCTTAGAATACAAGAGAAAAGGATGTGAACGCGAACTCACATTCGCGTTTTGCGAACCCATGACTGTTCCCGCCAACCGCCGGGCGCCGCTGCAAGCCCGAAGCCTCGAAACCGTGGAGGCGATTCTCGATGCCGCTTCCGCCTTGCTGGGGCGTGTTCCGTTCGACCAGATCACGACCAGCCGCATTGCTGAACAGGCTGGAATCTCCGTGGGCGCCGTATACCGGTTCTTTTCCAGCAAGCAGGAGATCTACGACGCCATCGCGGTGCGCGAACTCGATCTGTTCCGGGCCGAGATCGAACGGGCGTTCACAGCGCGGCAGCTTATCTTCTCGCCGCGCAAGGCGCTGGGCCGAGTGCTGGACGCCTACATCAGTTTTCTCGACAGCCATCCGCACTTTCGCGAACTGGCCTTGGGCCGGCATATCAGCGGCCGCACTCGCGAGGCGCAATCGGATCCCGCAACGGGTCCGGGCGGCATCCTCGGCGGGCTGCTGGTAAAGAAATGCGGCTGGAAACCAGGCAAGGCGCTCCAACTCAAGATCCGCGTCGCGGCGGAAACCGGGGACCGCATCATTGCTTTCGCCTACAGCCAGGAGTCCGCCGAAGCCCGTCACGCGGTACTGAGAGAGCTGAAAGAAATGCTGACACGGTACCTGTTGCGCTGACGGACTTCGATAGAATCGGCGTTGCCCATGCCGACTCGAACCCGCTGGTGGATCCTGCTCCTGCTTTTTGTCGTCACCACCAACAACTATCTCGACCGGATTGTCCTCAACATCCTAAGCCCGGTCATCTTACACGACCTGCACCTGAACAAGGAGCACTTTGGCTGGGTCAGCGGAACGTTCCAGCTTTGCTATGCCATCGGCTTCCTGCTGATGGGCAAACTCATCGACCGTTTCGGCACGCGCACCGGATACGCCTGGTCGATCATAGTGTGGAGCGTCGCGGCGGGGTTGCACTCCCTGTCCCGGTCCTTCATCGATCTCGGGGTCTACCGCGCGCTGCTGGGACTGGGGGAATCGGGTAATTTCCCCGCCGCAATCAAGGCTGTCACCGAATGGTTTCCGAAGAAAGACCGGGCTCTCGCTACGGGAATCTTCAATGCGGGCACCACGGTAGCCGCCATGGCCGGCCCCCCGGCTTTTGTCTGGGTGACCCACCATTACGGGTGGCGAACCTGCTTCCTGCTGACGGCATCCACAGGGATCATATGCCTGGTTTGGTGGTGGTTGTTCTACCGCGCGCCGCAGTTTCATCCGGGTGTCAATGCAGCCGAACTGGCAATTATCCAGAACGATCCGGCTGAGACGAAAGAGCCGGACATTAGCTGGTCCGAGGCCCTGCGGTACAGAGAGACGTGGGGATTCGCGCTCGGCAAGTTCTTCAGCGACCCGGTGTGGTGGTTCTACCTCACCTGGCTCGCGCTCTACTTCAGTGAGGTGCGCGGGCTGAACCTGTCGCAGATTGGCTGGGCGCTGCCGGTAGTGTACCTGACTTCGGGATTCGGCAGCGTTGCGGGAGGGTGGCTGTCGGGCTGGCTCATGGGGCGGGGATGGCCCAACGGGCGGGCACGAAAGGTCGCGCTGGGTGTGTTTGCTCTCTGCATGCCCGTCGCGGCGACGGCAATCCTGGCGCCCAATGTCTGGTCGGCGGTTGCCTTGATTAGCCTGGCTACGGCGGCTCACCAGGCGTGGTCGGCCAACCTCTATACAACCGTCTCGGATGTTTTTCCGAAAAATGCGGTGGCGTCGGTTACCGGCATCGGGGGCGCGGCCGGCGGGTTTTCCGGTTTCTTGTTTTCCGCCGTGCTGCCGGGTTACATCATCCAACATTTCGGTTACGCGCCGATGTTTGTCATCATGGGGAGCTTTCATCTCATCGCCTGGCTGTGCGTACACTATCTGCTAGGCCGGATGGATAAGATCACCTCCGCTCCCGCCGTGTAGCCGGGCGTTGAGCACTTTTTCGTTGCTTTCCATCCCGGACTCCGCTTACAATTTCACGAATGTTGAGAGGGGCGCTCTCCTGTTACTTGATGTGTGTCTGGGCCCACGCCCAATGGACGCAGTTCCGGGGTCCGAATGGCTCCGGCGTCGACCTCGCGGCGGTAAGTTACCCAGCCGAGCTCTTGCCCGCCAGGAACCTGCTCTGGAAAGCCGCGGTCCCGTTTGGACAGTCGTCGCCGGTCATTCAGGGAGACCGGCTGTATGTGACGGCTACGGACGGCCCGCGACTGTTGACTCTCAGTTTCGACGCGCAGACCGGGCAGGAACTATGGCGGCGCGAACTGCGGCGGGCTCACTCCCATAAGATCTACGCTGCCAACGACCCGGCGTCGCCTTCTCCGGCGGCCGACGAGTCCGGCGTCTATGTCTTCTTCGCGGATTTCGGGCTGGCGGCCTACACTCCGCAAGGCAAAGAACGCTGGACGTCGCCGCTTGGACCGTTCAAGAACTTCTACGGCATGGCGGCCTCTCCGGTGCTGGCGGCGGACGTCCTGCTCCAGGTGTGCGATCAGCAGTCCGGGTCGTTTCTGCTCGCCGTGGACCGCAAGACAGGGCGCCCGCGTTGGAAGACTGAGCGAACCGGCTCTACCTTGGGGTGGTCCACGCCGATGATCTTTCGTCCCGCGGGGCAAAAACCGCAGATCATCGTGCTCGGCAGCACGCGTGTGGATAGCTACTACCTGGACACAGGCGAACCCATCTGGTGGACGCCGGTGGCATCCATGGGCGGTCTCGGAATCCCTGTTTCGAACGGACAAAACGTCGTCGTCTCGACCTTGGCCACAGCCGAGCCGTGGATGGCTTCATTTCAATCCGAGCTCGACAAGATTGACAAGGACAGGGACGGGCGGCTGTCCCGCGCCGAGTTTCAGGAAGATCAGGATTACCGGGACCACTTCGGCTGGCTGGATACCGACAGTGACGGCTTCATCGACGGCGGCGAGTGGAACGCCGCCCGCGGTGTGGGCGTGGGTGAATACGGCGCTGCTGCGATTAGCGCGGGCGGCGCGCACGGCAGGCTGGATCCCCAGACGGTTGTGTGGCGGTTCAAGAAGAACATACCCTACGTTCCGTCTCCGCTCGTCTACAAGGACATTTACTACATGGTGCGGGACGGAGGGATCATCACCGCCCTCGACGCCTCGACCGGGAAACTGTTGAAGGAGGGCCGGACCCGCGAGGCGCTGGGGGAATACTATGCTTCGCCGGTCGCGGCCGACGGCAAGGTTTTTCTTTCGAGCGGCGAAGGCAAGATCACCGTTCTGAAGGCCGGGCCCCAATGGGATGTGCTCTCCGTCAACGATCTGAATGACGAGATCCGGGCCACGCCGGCGCTCGACCGCGGACGGATTTACGTCCGGACCAGGAGTTCGCTCTACTGTTTCGGCGCGGCGCGCCAGGCGCGGCTTCGATAGCGCTCCTTCCGCACCGGCAGGTGCGCCACGTTATCCTGGGTGATCGCGTGTGACGATTCCTGACCTGTTCGCCTGGGCGTTCCAATCCAGGCGCGACCAGCCGGCGCTCGACTGGGACCGGACCTACACCTTTGGCGAGATCGACGCGCGGGCCGCGCGCATGGCGCATGTGCTGCGCGCACGCGGCCTCCAGTCCGGCGACCGCATTTGCATCTACCTCTCAAACTGTCTGGAGTTCATTGATCTGTACCTGGCAAGCACCCGCCTGGGGGTGATCTTTGTTCCGGTCAATATCTTGTACCGGGACCGCGAAATCCGTCATATCATTGGCGACGCCGATCCGGTGGCGGTCGTCACATCGGAGGCCAACCAGGCCCACATTCCCTCTGGAGCGGCCTTATGGGCTGTCGAGGAACTGCGCCGCGAGGCCGAGGCCGCTCCGGAACTCCGGGACGCCGGGGTGGCCGATGGGGACTTCCCGGCAGCGATTGTCTACACCTCCGGCACCACCGGTGTTTCAAAGGGCGCCGTCCTTTCTCACAACATCTTCGCGTTCAACGCGGTCAATCTGTTGACATGCTGGCGAATCACGGCCTCTGACCGGCTGCTGCTCACGCTCCCGCTGTTCCACGTCCACGGCTTGGGAAATGGGATTCACTGCTGGCTGGCGAGCGGCTGCCATCTGCGGCTCACGGAGAGGTTCGAACAGCAAAGGGCCGCCGGGTGGATGCTCGACTACGGTCCTACCGTATTCTTCGGCGTCCCGACCATGTATGTCCGGTTGCTTGATACAGCGGAGCAAGCCGCCCGCCGGATTGGCGCGCGGATGAGGCTGTTTGTCAGCGGTTCGGCGCCGCTCTCCGCCGCGCTGCTGGAAGACTTCCGCCGCCTTTTCGGACACACGATCCTTGAGCGCTACGGCATGAGCGAGACGTTGATGAACATCTCCAACCCGTACGCGGGCGAGCGCCGCCCGGGCAGTGTCGGGTTACCCCTGCCGGGCGTATCCGTACGCAATCTCGATCCCGGCGGCAATCCTGTCGCAGCCGGTGAGCCGGGAGAACTTCACTTGAAGGGGCCCAACGTTTTTTCTGGCTACTGGCGCCGGCCTGATGCGACGCGCGCCGCATTTCGTGATGGGTGGTTTCGCACGGGAGATCTCGCGGTCCGCGCGCCGGACGGCTACTACACGCTCCAAGGACGGAGCAGCGACCTGATCATCTCGGGCGGGTTCAACATCTACCCGCGCGAGATCGAAGAATTTCTGGCCGAACAACCCGGCGTCAAGGAAGTTGCCGTGGCCGGGGCCCCCGATACGGCGCGTGGCGAAGTTCCCGTCGCCTACATCGTCCCGTGCGGCGATGTAAGGGTCGCGGAGTTGGAGATGGCCTGCCGCACACACCTGGCTTCGTTCAAGGCGCCGCGTTCGTTTGTGTTGGTCGATCAACTTCCGCGTAACGCCATGGGAAAGGTTCAGAAGCACCTGCTGCCCAAACCGTAGCCGATGAACAGCCTTGTCCAACTGCTCGCTACCCTGACCGGGGTGACGCTCCTTTTCGCTTGCGCGCAGGCCAATGGGACGATGGAGCGCGCCGCACAGCAGGCTTTGAGGCTGTGCCGCGGCCACGCCGCGCTGCTGCCGGCCATGTTCTTCCTGCTGTCCGCACTGCTGGCGATGATCGGTCCGGGCGCGATCCTTGCGACGGCGTTGATGGCGCCGTTTGCCATGTCCGCGGGCGCCCGCGCCGGAGTCAACGTGTTTCTGATTGCGCTGATGGTCGGCAACGGCGCCAACGCCGGCAACCTGTCTCCTTTTTCCACGGTTGGAGCGATTGTCAGCGCGCTGATGACGGCCAGCGGCCTGGGCGGACATGAAATGCGGATCTGGTTCTTCACCGGAGCGGCGCACGCCGCCGTCGCTGTCTGTGCCTACGTGCTGTTCGGCGGCGTGGCGCTTTTCCGCAACGGCGCGGTTTGCGCCGCCGCCGCTCCGCCGGAAATGGAGGCGCGCCACTGGCTGACCGCGGGGGTCACCCTGGCGTGGATTGCCGCGGTGATGCTGCTGCGCTTGCCGCTGGGGTGGACGGCCTTTGCCGCCGCCGCGGTCCTGCTGGTCTTGCGCGTCTCCTCACTCAAGCAATCAGCCGCCAGAATGCCGTGGAAAGTGATCCTGCTGGTCGTTTCGATCAGCACGCTCGTCGGTCTGCTGGACCGTGCCGGAGGACTTCGCTGGTTTCAGGATTGGCTCGCGCAGATGGCGACGCCCCGCACCATCCATGCGGTCATCGCCGCGCTGACGGGCCTGATTTCCGCCTATTCCAGCACTTCTGGGGTCGTGCTTCCAGCGTTCCTGCCCATGGCGCCGGGTTTGGCGGCGCGGTTGCCGGGCGTTGATCCTGTCGCGCTTTCCATCAGCATCGCAATTGGCTCAGCCCTGGTTGATGTTTCGCCGCTGTCGACCATCGGCGCGCTCTGCATCGCCGCGGCGCCGGCGGAATCCGGCACGCGCCGTTTGTTTACGCGCCTGCTGATCTGGGGCCTTTCGATGGTGGGCGCTGGCGCGCTGATTTGTTACCTCGCCTCGCCGCTGTTTTCGCGCCTTTGATTGAACTGCCGCGCCGTCACGGCAAGCGCTTCCCATAGATCCGCTCCGGGTGATACGGTAGCCAATTACATGAAGATCACGCGAATCACTACGGGTGTGGTCGAATCCAACTTCGACTGGGTGCTGGTCAAGATCGAGACAGACGAGAAGATCACGGGATGGGGTGAGGCGTTCCTGGGACCCGCCGTAACCGGGGTCATCAAAGAGTTCTCAACGATCCTTATTGGCGAGGATCCCACCTCGATTGACCGCCTGCTGCGCAGGATGCGCGGCAGCGTCATCTATTGCTCGCCCGGGCTGGTTTACCATGCTATCGGCGGCATCGAGTGCGCTTTGCTCGACATCATCGGCAAGCGCCATCGCATGCCCGTGTGGCAGGTGTTGGGCGGAAAGTACCGCGACCAGGTGCGTGTGTACGCCGATTGCCACGCGGGCGATGCGCTGGAAAGCATCACCCCGATGCTGGTGCCGCGCACGCCGGCGTGGATGAACCCGGACGGAGAAGCCAGGACGCCGGCCAAGGTCAGTTTGAAACACCATGGCTGGGACGCGTCGCAGCCGGAGACGCTGACGTCGGAAAGCTATGCCGTGCGCGCCGCGGAAATGGCGGCGCGTGGCTTCCGCATCCTCAAGTTTGACGTCGATGTGCCCACGCCCTACGAAACCGACGAGTACAACCGCGACCTGTCCGCGCCCGAAATCGATTACGCCGCGGACTTGGCCAAAGCGGTGCGCAAAGCTGTCGGCGCGGAAGTGGGGCTCGCCATCGACTGTCATTGGAACTACGGCGTCGCCGCCGCGGTGGAGATGGCTCGCGCCCTGGAACCGGTCCGCCTGCTGTGGCTGGAGGATCCCACGCCGCCCGAGAACATCCGGGCTATGGGCGAAGTGCAGCGCAACACGCGCACTCCGATCGCCACCGGTGAGAACCACTACCAGCGCATTGATTTCCAGCGCCTCATCACCGAAGCCGGATTACGAGTGCTGGCGCCCGACGTACAAAAGATCGGCATGTGGGATGGCAAGAAGCTCGCGGACATGGCGGACATGCACTATGTCAATCTCACCTGGCACAACGTTTCCGGCCCGCTGGGTACGATGGCGGGAGTCCACCTGGGCGCCGCCATCCCGAACCTGCTGGCGCTCGAGTGGCATGCCGCCAGCGTGCCATTCTTCGATGAACTGGTCAAGGGCGCAGCCGAACCGCTGATTCAGGATGGCCACATCCGCGTACCCGGCGCTCCCGGGATTGGAATCGAAATCAACGAGGAGGTAGCTTACCGGTATCGCAAGCCCGGCGAGCCGTTCTTCGAGTAATTTGAGGCGCCGATGCTAGAATAGAGGGGTATCCTCACCTGCCTCGGGAATCTCCTTTGAAAGTCGGATTTGTAAGCCTCGGGTGTCCCAAGAACCTCGTCGACACAGAGGTCATGATGGGCCAGGTATCGGCGCGCGGCCACGAGTTGACCTCCTCGCCGGAAGAGGCCGACGCCATTGTCGTCAACACGTGTAGCTTCATCGATCCGGCCAAGCAGGAGTCGGTCGACACAATTCTGGAAATGGCCGAGTTCAAGAAGACCGGCCGCGCGCGGCGGTTGATTGTCGCGGGGTGCCTGGTCGAGCGCTACCGCGCCGACATCAAGAAACAGATTCCGGAAGTCGATGCGGTTCTCGGCGCCAACGAGCTGGATGACATTGTGGCGCTGTGCGAAGGCGGCGGTGGCCACGCCAACCCGCTGGCGCCGTACCTTTATCACGACTTGACGCCGCGGGTGCTGGCGACGCCGCCTCACTATGCCTACATCAAGATCAACGAAGGCTGCGACCATCCCTGCACATTCTGCGTGATCCCGCAGTTCCGGGGCGGCTTCCGCAGCCGGCGGTTCGAGTCAGTCGTCAGTGAAGCGGCGCGGCTTTTCGCGCAAGGGGTTCGCGAGATCAACCTGATTGGCCAGGACACGACGGCATACGGCGACGATCTGGGAATGAAGGACGGGTTGGCTCACCTGTTGGAGCGGCTGGCGCGCATCGACACGGCTCATCCGAAATGGGTGCGGTTCCTGTACTGCTACCCGAACCGGATCACCAACCGGCTTCTCGACGTCCTGGCAGCCAACGTTTCTCTGGTCAAGTACATTGATATGCCGTTGCAGCATGCCAGCGCTTCGGTGCTGAAGAGGATGAAGCGCGGCGCCGGCGGGGACATCTTTCTCAAACTGCTGGAGCGGATCCGGCGCCAGGTTCCGGGAATTGCGATCCGGACCAGCATGATCGTTGGCTTCCCCGGAGAGACCCGCAAGGATTTCGAAGAACTCGGTGAATTCGTCAAAGCCGCGAAGTTCGACCGGCTGGGCGTGTTCAGTTACTCGGACGAAGAGACCAGCGCCAGCTACCATCTCGACGGGAAGGTGGACAAGCGGACGATCTACAACCGCAAGCGCAGCTTGATGTCTTTGCAGCGCAAGATATCCCGCGCGTCCAACCGCCAACTCGTGGGGCAAGAGGCGCAGGTATTGATCGATGGGCCATCGCCGGACAGCGAACTCGTGTGGCAAGCCCGCTTGGCCACGCAGGCGCCCGATATCGACGGCGTTTGTTTTGTCGGCGATCCCGGTGATGGACCGCTGGCGCCCGGACAGTTCCGGCGTATGCGCATCACACAGGCTCACGACTACGATCTTGTGGGGGATCTGGCCGGTGAAGCGCCGGCTACACCGCCGGCGAGTCCCTTCACGATTCTGCCGGCGGCCATCGCATCGTCTCACCGCTCGCCGCTGCCGCACCGATGAAGCGATGAAGTGCCCCATCTGCGGGAAGCCGGTCTCCCTGAATGATCCCGAAATGCCGTTCTGCGGCGAGCGCTGCCGGTTGATCGACCTGGGTAAGTGGGCAGACGAAGACTACCGGATTCCGATAAGTTCCGAAGCGCCGGCACTTTCCAATCCGCCGGTGGACCCAGCGAAGGACGATGACGATGAATAGGCTGGCCCTTGCTCTGGCAACCTGGTTCGGCTTTGGCTATTCGCCGGTCGCGCCGGGAACTGCGGGCGCCGCGGCCGCGGCCGCCATCGCCTGGCTCGCCACCGTTTACTCGCCGCTTCCGCCGTGGGCGTTTGCGGTTCTAGCCGCCGCGCTCACGCCCGTGGGGATTTGGGCAGCCAATCAGACGGCGCGCATCGTCTGCCGGAAAGACCCGGGAATCGTAGTCATCGACGAAGTGCTGGGAGTGTGGATCACACTGGCCGGCGCCTCGACGCTCAATTGGAAGTCGATGCTGGCCGGGTTTCTGCTCTTCCGCCTGTTCGATATCTGGAAACCATGGCCTGTCCGTCAGCTCGAAGCGCTTCGCGGTGGTGCGGGCATTATCGCCGACGACCTGATGGCGGGCGTCTACGGCGCGCTTGTGTTGTGGATAGCGGGGTGGTTCAATCTCTATTAGAAAGACTGCGCGACGAAAAATCCTGATGGCTCTCCGACGTAACGACTCCGACCGTCCCACTGTAAGCGAAGTTTCTCCCGTCGCGGCGATCCCCGGCGGCGACTTCCAGATCCGTGGAAAGGGCTTCACACGCGCGTCGCGGCCGCAGGTTACGATCGGAGACCACGTCGCACCGCTGATCGTCAGCAGCGATACGTTTGTTGTCGCGCGCGTGCCCGATGGCGTGAGCGGCGAACTGGTCGTGCACAACGGCGAGAACGCGAGTGAACCCCGCGAAGTGCCCATTGGCGTTCCCCTGGCGGACAGCCTCCATCCGGTAGCCAACCCGGCGGTTGACGCCAAGGGCAACGTGTTCACCACCTTTAGCGGCTCGCGCGGACAGAAGACTCCTGTCGCGGTCTACAAGATTGATACCGGCGGCAATGTCTCACCGTTTCTCACAGACCTGATGAACGCCACGAGCCTCGCGTTCGATCATACCGGGCTCCTGCACATTTCCAGCCGCTTTGACGGCATCGTCTACCAGGCGTCTTCCTCCGGCGTGATGTCGGTGTATGTCGAAGGCATGGGCGTCGCCACGGGTGTTGCCTTTGATCACGAAAACAACCTCTACGTCGGCGACCGCAGCGGCACCATCTTCAAGATCAGTCCAAGCCGCCAGATTTATGTGTTCGCCACCGTCGAGCCTTCCATCTCGGCGTACCACCTGGCGTTCGGCATGGATGACTATCTTTACGTGACTGGCCCGACCACATCGAGCTTTGATGTCATCTACCGCGTCGCTCCGTCGGGAGAAGTGGAGATGTTCTTCCGCGGGCTGGGACGGCCTCAAGGGATGGCGTTCGACATCGACGGCAACCTCTACGTCGCCTCGTCGCGCTCGGGGCGCAAGGGCATTGTACGAATCACGCCGGACCGCGAAGCCAGCCTGTTCCTTTCCGGGCCGAACGTTGTCGGTCTGGCGTTCGCGCCAAAGCGGCACCTGGTCATCACCACCACCAACGCCGTCTATCGCGTCAATGCGGGGATCGAAGGGAAGCCGCTCCCGTAGATGAACGCGGAGATCATCGCTGTTGGTTCCGAGCTTCTCGGGAGCGACAGAATAGACACCGACTCGCTTTTTGTTACCGATCAGCTCAACGCCCTGGGCGTCGAGGTCGTCCAGAAGACGATCATCGGCGACCACCTCGACCGGCTCGCGCGCGCCATCAATGACTCACTCTCTCGCTGTGACATGGTGATCCTTTCCGGCGGCTTGGGGCCCACCGAAGACGATTTGACCCGCGAGGCCGTCGCCAGCGCGCTGGGACGGAAGCTCGTCTTTGACGAAGCGACACTCCAGTTTCTGCGGGAGAGGTTTGCGCGGCTCAAGCGAGTGATGGCGGAAACCAACAGGCGGCAGGCCTACCTGGTGGAAGGCGCCGCAAAGCTGAGGAATTCGAACGGCACCGCGCCGGGACAGTGGATTGAGAACGACGGCCGGATCATCATCCTGCTGCCCGGCCCGCCCCGCGAGTTGGAGGCGATCTTCATCGAAGAGTGTCTCCCGCGTCTCCTCGAGCGGGTGCCGCGGCAGATGATTCGCACACGCTTCTTTCGAGTCGCGGGGATGCCGGAATCCGAACTCGACCAGTTGATCGCCCCGGCGTACAAGCCGTATACCAATGTCGTGACGACGATTCTTGCGGCTGCCGGCGACTTGCAGGTTCACTTGCGCGCGCGGTGTGATACAGCCGAGCAAGCCGAGTCCCTGGTCGAAGAAGCCGGCGCCAGGATCAAGGCGCTTTTGGGCGACCGGATTTATTCAGAAAACGGCGACGCCCTGGAAGTGGTGGCCGGCGGCATGCTGCGAGCGCGCGGCGCGACGCTGGCTGTGGCCGAGAGTTTCACGGGCGGGTTGCTGGCCGCCACACTCGCCAATGTCCCAGGGAGTTCCGACTACCTGGTTGGTGGGATGGTTACCTACACCGCGGAACAGAAAATCCGCTTGCTGGGCGTCGATCCGGCGCTGATTGAACAGTACACCGTGGTCAGCGAACCGGTCGCCAAGGCGATGGCGGAAGGGGCTCGGCAGAAGACCGGCGCCACCTATGCCCTGTCGACGACGGGAGAAGCCGGACCGCAAAGCGCGACCCCCGGAGTGGAACCCGGAACCGCATGGATCGGGCTCGCAACGCCCAACGGCGCCAAAGCCGTGCCGATGCGTTTTACCGGCGGCCGGAACCTGGTCAGGCAGTTTGGCGTTCAAGCCGCGCTCAATCTCCTGCGCCGTGAACTCTAGTCCGCTCGCGATCCTGCTTTTCGCCGTCCAGCCCACGTTCTATCGCGACGTTCTGCCCATCCTCCAGGATCGCTGCCAGTCCTGTCACCGTCCCGGCGAAATCGGGCCGATGCCGCTGCTCACCTATGGAGACGCGCGCCCTTGGGCCAAGGCCATTCGCGAGCAAGTGAAACGGCGCAAAATGCCGCCGTGGTTTGCCGACCCGGCCGTGGGCCGCTTCTCCAACGATCCCTCGCTCACGGCTACGCAAATCGAGACGATTGACCGTTGGGCCGTCGAAGGAGCGCGCGAAGGTTTCCCGGCTGATGCGCCGCCGGCACGGCGGTGGGCTCAGGGCTGGAACATCGGCGTTCCCGATGCGGTCATCGCCATGCCCCAGGCTTTCCATGTCCCTCCGACGGGCGTCGTCGATTATCAGTTCGTGATCCTTCCGGCGAAATTCGACGAAGACCTTTGGGTGACGATGGCGGAGATTCGCCCGGGCGACCGCCGGGTCATCCATCATGCGGTGCTGTATGTTCGCGAGCGGGATTCGGACTGGTTGCGTGACGAGCCTGTTGGCGTGCCGTTTGTGCCGCAAGGAAAACGGGTTACCACGTCCGACATCCTGGCCATCTACACTCCCGGCCACGCGCCCATGGTTGCGCCCGCCGGGATGGCAAAGAAGATTCCGGCGGGCGCCAGCCTGGTCCTGCAAATCCATTACACGCCTTCGGGCAAACCCGCCGCCGATCAGACCCGCGTGGGTTTGGCATTTCAATCTTCGGCGCCGGAACGCCGTATTCTCACGTTGCAGATCAATTCCACGGCGTTCCGGATCCCGGCGGGCGCCGGCCATTACCGGGTCACTGCCGCCGGCACCCTTCCCAATGACGCTTTGCTGCTCGGGATGTTCCCTCACATGCACCTGCGCGGCGCCGAGTTTGAGTATGAGGTCAACGCGCCGGGCGGCATTGCTGAGACGCTGCTCCACGTCAAGCCGTATGACTTCTACTGGCAGATCTACTACCAGTTGGCCGCGCCGCGCCTGCTGCGAAAAGGCGCTCAACTGCGCGTCACCGCCTGGTACGACAACTCTCCCAACAACCCCCGCAATCCCGATCCGGGCGAAGAGGTCACCTATGGCGAGCAGAGCGATGAAGAGATGATGGTGGGCTTCTTTGATGTTGCCGTGCCGGCCGGGGCCACCAAGGAACTCTTCTTCAAACGCTGACTATTTTTTGGCCGTCCACTCGCCGGTCCAATCCAGGAACGTCTTGTACCAGAGCATCGAGTTCTGGGGCTTCAACACCCAGTGCCCTTCGTCGGGATACACGAGAAGTTTGGAGGGCGCCTTCTGCGCCTGGAGCGCCGTGAACAGTTGCAGTCCCTGCCCCAGCGGGACCCGGTAATCGAGTTCACCGTGTATGACAAGCGTAGGCGTCTTGAAGTCCCGTGCGAAAGTGGATGGCGACCATTTCTCGTAGACCTCCGGCTTCTCCCAAGGCATTCCGCCAAATTCCCACTTCGGAAACCAGAGTTCTTCCGTTTCGCCGCCTTCGCTGCGAAGGTCGTAGACGCCGGCGTGGCTCACCAGCGCCTTAAAGCGGTTGGTGTGCCCGAGAATCCAATTGGCCATGTAGCCGCCGTAGGACCCGCCCGCCGCGGCCATACGCTCACTGTCGACGTAGGGCAGCTTCGAGACGTAATCGGTGACCGCCATGATGTCGTCATAAGCCTTGCCGCCCCAATCCCCGTTGATCTCGTCGGTGAACTTCTGGCCGTAGCCGGTCGAGCCCCGGGGATTCGGCATCGCGACCACGTAGCCCGCCGCGGCAAAGACCTGCTGATTCCAGCGGTAGGAGAACGATTCTCCCCAGGCGCCCTGCGGGCCGCCGTGGATCAGAATCAGCGCGGGATATTTCTTGGAGGCGTCGAAATCCGGCGGCTTGACCAGGAAGGACTGCACCTGCGCGCCTTCCGCGCCGGTCACCGTAAAATCCTCGAGCGGCGTCAGGTGATGCCGGGCCAGCACCTCATCGTTAAGACCGGTAAGCGGCTTGGGAGCGCGGTCTCCGGACTTGGCCGAGTAGATCTCGACCGGACGGGATCCGCTCATTTCGGTGTACACCAATGTCTTGCCATCGGCGGTGAATTGAAGGTCATCCACATGCGCCGCGCCTTGCGTCAGCATGCGCATCCCGCCGCCCGCGGCCGGGATCAGTTGCGCCACCTGCCGCCCTCGATCTTCGATGGTGAACGCCAG
>JADZCI010000324.1 GCA_020851655.1 Bryobacterales bacterium | reverse complement strand
TCTGGAAATCCTCGGCGCGGGCGTCGCTGATTTTCATGAATTTCTGGGGATTCCGGTCGCCCAGCGGGAACCACGAGCTTTGGATGTGCACCATGATGCGGTGTCCGCGACGGAAGGTGTGATAGACGTCGGGAAGCTCAAAGGCCACCTTCTCGACCTTGCCCGGCGTGAACGGCTCGGGTTTCTCGAAGCTGTTGCGAAACTTTCCACGGAACGGTTCTCCTCGGACCAGTTGCTGATAGCCACCCATCTTGGAGTAGGCGGGCCGTCCGCCAGGCATTGGGCCCGCGGGCTTGGGGTCGGGGTCCGGAGCGTCGGGCGGGTAGACATCGATCAGTTTGACCACCCAATCGGAGTCGGTTCCGGTAGTGGAGACAAACAACGACGCCTTGAGCGGTCCAGCGGCGCGAATGTCGCTTTCGAGTGGTTCGGTCTGATAGACCAGCACGTCGGTGCGCGACGAAGCAAAGCGCTGATCGTCGACCATGTACGTCTGCGTCATGTCCGGCGCTATCTCGCTGATGTAGGGAACGGGCTTGTCCGGGTCGCTGATGTACTCATCGAAGGCATTCCCCGAAGGCGGCGCCGCGGTCGAGAGTTTCGCGCCGGCGGCAAAGTAGAACACCCTGGCCTTGGCTTCCTTGGGCGGCCACTCGGTGTGCTGATGCCATTCGTTGCGCCCCGTCTCGAACATGTAGGCTTCCGGCAGCTTGGGGTCTCCTTTGCCTTTCAGATAGTGCAGGAAGAAGGGGTACTCAATGTTCTCGCGGAAGTAGGGCGCCGTCTTTGAATTGAAGCGGACGTTGCCCAGGCGGTCGCCATCACCGTAGGACCAACCGCCGTGCACCCAGGGTCCCATGACGATGGAATTGGCCGCTCCAGGACTCTGCTTTTCCGCAGCCGCGTACAGGCGCAGCGCTCCGAACAGATCCTCGGCGTCAAACCAGCCGCCGACGGTCATCACCGCGGGCTTCACGTCTTTCATGTATTGCCGGATGTTGCGCGCCTGCCAGTAGGCGTTGTACGTATCGTTCGCCAGCATTTCATTCCAGAAAGGGATCTTGCCGTGAAAATACTTCTCGTCGAAGTTCTGGAGCGGCCCCGTCTTGAGGTAGAACTCGTAGCCGTCCGGCGTCCCGTAGTTGAACGCGGCCAGACTCGGAGAACCCGGTTCGGTGGACGGCCGGATATCCTGCCCGAAGAATGAAAAGAAGCGGAACGCGTGGGAGAGAAAGACGACGCCGTTGTGGCGGAAATCGTCCCCGATGAACCACTCGGAAACCGGCGCCTGCGGAGAAGACGCCTTCATCGCCGGATGCGCGTCAATCGCGCCCTGAGCGGCGTAAAAGCCGGGGTAAGAAATTCCGTAGATCCCCGCTTTCCCGTTGTTGTTCGGGACGTTCTTGACCAGCCAGTCGGCCGTGTCCCACGTGTCGCTGGATTCGTCGATATCGCGAGGCGACTTCTTGGCGGAAATGTGCGGGCGCACATGGACAAACTGCCCTTCCGATTTCCCCTTTCCGCGCACGTCCTGATAGACGAATATGAAACCCTCTTTCATGTAGTCATCGGTGGGCGCCAGCGCGCCGCGATAATTGTCGATGCCGTAGGGCGCAACGGTGTACGGCGTCCGGCTGATGAGAAACGGGTAGGGCTCGGTGGTCTTCTTCGGCGTATAGACGACGGTGAACAGCCGCGCGCCGTCACGCATCGGAATCAGGAATTCGTGCTTGGTGTAATTCGCCTTGATGTAGTTGCGCCGGTCCTGGGCGCGCTGTTCCGCGGTGGGCTCATTGTTTTGCGCCAGGGCAATGAGGCAAAAAATGGGCAGAGCGGAACGGCATGCAATCATCATATTTCCCCATGATAGCGGCGGCTAGGAGAAGAAGCGGAACATGGCCAGCGCGGTGCTGCGGCTCCAGTGGCTCATCCACGCGCCAACCGGCGTCGAGAATATCAGCACGATGAGCCCCAGAAAGCCAAAACGCGCGATTTCGATGTAGGCTTTCGGCGAAATGCGCGCCGCAAGCAGAAACTTCGAGCCATCGAGTGGAGGCACGGGGAGCATGTTGAAAATCGCAAGGTAGAGGCTCAGGTAGGCCGCCTGGTAGCAGAGGTGGGCGATTCCGGGCGCCAAGGCCGCAACTCCGGCCAGCAGCAACGCCATCACCACGTTGCTTGCCGGTCCAGCCAGCGCGACGATGACCAGTCCACGCATTCCCCCGCGCAGACGGCTTGGATTCGTACTAACGGGGCGGCCCCACCCGAGAAAGCCGCCGCCCATGATGGCGGTGGCCGCCGGCAGGATCACCGTTCCCAGCCAATCGACGTGCGCCAGGGGGTTGAGGGTCACCCGCCCTTCCAAGCGCGGGGTGTCATCGCCCAGTTTCTCAGCCACCCACGCATGGGCAAACTCGTGCGGCGTGGTTAGAAGCCAGAAGATGATGACAGAAATAGCAGCGCCGGTGAAGTCGAAGCTCATGCGATAAACCTCTATTCTAAGCGGGCGTTCAGCCCGGCCTTCGGACTGGGGGCCGGGCAGATCAGATCGATCTGCCCGTGGCCCCAAACCGTGTGGCGGCCGATGCCGGTCCACTCGGCGGCGCGCAGGTACGGCAGGAATTCACGCAGATCGCCGGCATACTCAATCTCTCCGGTGAATCCGGCCAGAGGATGAGTTTGGCCTGTGCGGGTGCTGGTGCGTTCAACCCCTTCGTGTCTTACCGACGCTCTGGCCGTTGAGACGGCGCGCGCGCGTTGCGCCAAGCCTCGAAAATCAATGGGTAGGGCGCCTTCACCGTACAGTTCCCGCAGCGTGCTGACCCGGTCGCGGGCGCGAGCGATGAGAGCGTGGAATGGTGGCACGCCGGCGGTCCGGCCCTCCGACTTGATTTCGGTTGGGGTAAGAAACCGGACGAGAATCGAAGGCGGCGCAGACGGGCACGCTGCCAGCGAGAGGGTGTGGCCCGGCATAGGCGCCACGCTGGCAAGGATCACGGGGACGCGCCCCAATCCCAGCCCTTCGCGCGCCAATTCACGGAAAACCGCTGTAAAGTGCGGCGTCCAACGCACCGCGGTCCCAAACAGGTGCACGTCGAAATGAAACGATTCGCCGGCGGCGAATTGCGCGCCATCGAGAGACGCGGCGCGGATGACGAACGGCCGCGGCGCATCGGCCAGCCCGCTCGGTCCGGACTCGAGCCGCGGTTCGAAGATCCGCCGGTAGTCTTCGGGCGGCGAAACTCGCCGGAGGATCGACCCGAAGGCGCCGCGAATAGTGTTGGAGGCTTTACCCGGCTCAAAGCGCAGGGGTGCGTGCGCGACAAAGTGGAACCGTACCGGATGAACGTCGAGCGTCACTGCCTGGAAGCGCGCACCGCGGCGGCGATCGCGTCCCGCGCCACCACGTTCTGATTTCCGGACTCCATCTCCTTGAGCGCGTACGTTCCGGCCGCGATCTCGTTATCCCCCACGATCAGCGTGAACCGCGCACCGGTCTTGTTGGCCGTTTCCAGCGCGCGCTTGAGCTTGGGATCGGCGGAGAGTTCCACGCTCAGCCCGCTCCGGCGCAACTCGGCGGCAAGCTGCGCGCAATGGTTTACCGCAGCGTCACCTAGTGCCGCGATGAAAAGGTCCAGACGGCCCAGTCCGGTCTTGCTCAGCGCCTCTTCGATGGTCATCACCAGGCGGTCCTGGCCGATTGAAAATCCGATCCCGGGCGCGGCCACGCGAGAGCCCAGCAATTCCGCCAGCCCGTTGTAGCGGCCTCCTCCCAAGATCGAGTTCTGCGCGCCGAGGGCTCCGTGCCGAATCTCGAACGTGGTCTTGGTGTAGTAATCCAAACCGCGCACCAGGCGCGGAGTCACCTCATACGGAATTCCACGCGCCGCCAGCAGTTCACACACCCGGGCGAAGTGCGCGCGGCAGGCTTCGTTCAGATACTCGTGAATGCTGGGCAGCGCCTCGATGACCGGCTCGTCCTGCGGTTCTTTCGAGTCAAGCACGCGCAAGGGGTTGGTTTCCGAACGGCGCTGGTTGTCCGGCGACAGCTTGTCTTTCACTCCGGCAAGCCGTTCTCGCAAAACGTCCACGTAGCGCTTTCTCGATTCCGGATCCCCTACGGAGTTGATCAGCAGGCGCCAGCCCTTGACGCCGCATTGCTGGAGAATTTCGATCGCGAGTTCGATCACTTCGGCGTCGATCACCGGCGAATCGGACCCGATCGCCTCCGCGCCGATTTGGTAGAACTGGCGGTAGCGTCCTTTTTGCGGGCGCTCCCGCCGGAACATCGGGCCGATGTAATAGAGCTTTTTGAGCCCCGGAATCTGATCGAGCCGGTGTTCGATATAGGCGCGGATCACCGAAGCGGTGTTTTCGGGCCGAAGCGTCAGCGAAGTCCCGTCGCGATCGTCAAACGAATACATCTCCTTGCTGACGATGTCGGTCTCTTCCCCAACGCCGCGGGCAAACAACGCCGTCTCCTCGAAAACCGGCGTCCGGATCTCCTGGTAGTTGAAGGTGCGAAACACACTGCGCGCCACGCTGTCGACGTGGTTCCACACGGCGCTTGACGGCGGCAGAATGTCACGCGTACCTCGAATTGCCTTGATCAAACTGGTTCGTCCCGATAGTCCTGCCGGTAGCGTATGTAGCGCTGCGCGTTCTGCTTGAAGCGTTCCTTTTCTCCGGATGTGAGCGGACGCTTGACCTTGGCCGGCATGCCCATCACCATGCTCTCCGGCGGAATGTCCATCCCTTCGGGCACCAGGGCGCCGGCGGCGATGACGGAACCGCGGCCCACCCGCGCGCCGTTGAGCACGATCGCGCCGATGCCGATCAGGCAATCGTCTTCAATCGTGCAGCCGTGCAGCATCGCCAGGTGCCCGAC
>JADZCI010000323.1 GCA_020851655.1 Bryobacterales bacterium | reverse complement strand
GGTTCCACGTCTTTCCGGTCGATGAGGATCACTTCGATTTCCGGGACGTCCTTGAACCTGGGCACGCGGTATTGCGAGAGCCTGCCGTTGCCGATGCCGTTGGGGCCGATTTGAAGGCGCTCGTACAGCGCGCCGCCGATGCCTTGAATCAACCCTCCAGTGATCTGGTTCTTGAGGTTGTCCGGGTTGAGAATCGCTCCCGGGTCGAACACCATCACCATGCGCACGACGCGGACTGTCTTGCCGCTGGTGCCGATCTCGGCGAAAAGAGCGAAGCGCGCGTCCTTCTCGAGGTTGCACGCCACGCCGGACGACTTGGCCCGGCGGCTCCAGCCAAACCGTTCCGCCCCGCGTTCAATCGCCTCCCGCAGACGCGGGTCGGCGATGTTCTTCAGGCGGTAGTCGACCGGATCGGTCTTGAACAGCGCCGCAAGCTCATCCACGTGGGTTTCGCGCGCGAATGTATTTCCGGCGCAGGCCAGCGACCGGTAGGAACCTTGCTTGACCGGCGACTCGGAACGGTGAAAGCCGCAGAAGTACGCCGCGATGTCGTAGGGTGGCTTGAGCCCCGAAGCGCCGGCGTTGTAGTTGCGAAACTCCCAGGCGGTGATCCGGCCTTGCGCGTTGGCGCCGCTTGCGACCGTCAGCACTCCGGCGGGGCGCGCGTAGGCGCAGGTGAATTCCTCCTCCCGCGTCCAGGCGAGTTTCACCGGCTTGCCGGCCTGCCTGGCCAGACGCGCGGCCTCGATTTCGCACTCCCCGTTCTGCTTGCCGCCAAAAGCGCCGCCAATCGGGTGCGCCACGACGTGAACGTCCGCTTCCGGGATCTTAAACTCAGCGGCCAGTTGCCTGCGCACCAGGAACGGCGCCTGCGTGCCGGCATGGACCGTTAAGCGGCCGTCCGCCCATTCGGCAATCGCCGCGCGCGGCTCCAGCGGCACATGAGCGATGTAGGCCAGCGTGTATTCGGCTTCGTGTCTGTGCCTGGCCGAAGCGAGCGCCGCCTTCCAATCGCCTTGTTCCCATATAGGCGGATAGCGCGCCCCGGGCTGAGGGACAGGCGGCGTGGACTTTTCCTTGAATTGCGTGAACAAGGCCTCGTAGGGCGGACACGGCTTCTGGGGGCCGCGTTTGACCTTGCCGGCCACGCCGCCGCGGGGCAACTTCAGGTCACTCGCATACTTCAACCCGCCGGTGACGATGTCGCGGCCAAACGCGGACGGGATGGACTGGCCCAACACCTTCCACCCGGACGGTGGCGTGAGCCGGCTGTCCGATTTCTTCAGAGCTTCGCGCGCCGCCGCGGCCGCCTGCCGCACCGCGGGAACCGTCTGCGGCGTGGTGAGGCTGGCCCAGGTCCCGCCGTCATCCGGAGTCAGCGCCGTGTCGCCCAGGACCACTCGCACACGCTCGAACGGGACACCGAGTTCCTCGGCGGCGGCTTGCGCCAGCAGCGTCCGGAGCCCCTGGCCCATTTCATTCTTGCCGGTGAACAAGGTGACCACGCCATCGCCGGCGAAGTGGAAGCGAGCCACTTCGGTGGTCTCGCCGCTTGAGTGGCGCGAGGTGACAACCAACAACAGGCCCGTGAGCAACTCCCGGCGGCCGAGGCGGAAGATGCGCACTTCGCTCTGAGCTTGCTCGTAGCGCTCCGGCTCGGTCTCCAGCCGGTACTGCCGCTTCAACTCGAGAAACCATTCGTGAATCATCGGGGCATCCTCGCCGAGGCCATCCGGACGGCTTCGACAATGCGCGGATAGGCGCCGCAGCGGCAGATGTGGCCATCGAGCGCGTCTTTGGTTTCCGCCTCCGACGGCTTTGGTTTGGAGTGAAGCAGCGCCACAGCGGCCAGAATCATCCCCGGAGTGCAGTAGCCGCACTGAAACGCCGCCGAGTCGAGAAACGCCTGCTGCACGGGATGCAGGTTCCCGCGCTTGGCCAGACCCTCAATGGTGACGATCTTCCGGCCAGCAGCGCCCGCGGCCGGCGTGACGCAAGACAGGGCTAACTCGCCGTCCATCAGAACCGCGCACGCACCGCACTGCGCTTCGCCGCACCCGTACTTGGCGCCCGTCAGGTCGAGGCGATTCCGCAGCACCGACAGCAGCGTTTCGTTGTCGTCCGCCTCCACCTTGCGGCTTTGGCCGTTCACCGAAAGATCCAGCAGCGGCATCGGCGTTCAGTATACCCCGCGCCCAAGCCCGCCCGGCGCGCGGCGGGGCCGCCGATGTTTGCACGAACACGCCTGTTTTCGCGTCAATAGGTTAGAGGCAGTGTGTCATAAGTGGGTGCGGAAACCGCTAAACCATTGAATCCGGAGCAGGAAGTCAGTCAGGCTAGGCACCTGGCCAGCCGCTACCGGTGCGAGTTCGTCGACCTGAAGTTGACCAAGATCGACCACGAACTGTTCAAGTCCATCCCAGTGGACCTGATGTTTCGCTATAATTTCGTCCCCCTGAACGCACACAATGGCAGCCTCGAAATTGCGCTCGCCGACCCCCGGCACCTCAACCTGCTGGACGAGCTGTCGCTGCTGCTCGAAAAGAAGCTGCACGTCAAAGTCGCGACCCTGTCCCAGATCTCCGACCTGCTGAAGAAGACCGAGCAATCGCAGCGCGTGCTGGAGGAAGTCACCGAGGACTTCACCATCAATGTCGTCGGCGACGAAGAGAATCCGGACGAAACCCTCTCTATCGACAAACTGACCGCTGAAGACAGCGATATCGCGCCGGTCATCAAGCTGGTGGACACCACGATCTTCAACGCCCTGGAGCGGCGGGCGTCGGACATACACATCGAGACGCGGGACCAGGAAGTCGCCATCAAGTACCGGATTGACGGCGTGCTGCACTATGCCATGCCTCCCATTTCCAAGGAATGGCACTCGACCATCATTTCGCGCATCAAGGTGATGAGCGAACTGGATATCGCCGAGCGCCGGGTGCCGCAGGACGGGCGATTTCGCGTGCGTTACAAGAACCGCCTGATCGACTTCCGCGTTTCCATCATGCCCACGATTCACGGAGAAGACGCCGTGCTCCGTGTGCTGGACAAGGAATCGATGTCGGAGAAGTTCGCCAAGCTCTCGCTCGAAGTGGTCGGCTTCTCGGATTCGGACCTGGTCCGGTTCCGCCGCTATATCAAGGAGCCCTACGGCATGGTGCTGGTCACCGGACCGACCGGATCCGGCAAGACCACTACGCTTTATGCGGGCTTGAGCGAAATCAAGAACGACGAAGACAAGATCATCACCATCGAAGACCCGGTCGAATATCAGATCAAGGGCATTACGCAGATTCCGGTGAACGAGAAAAAAGGACTGACCTTCGCCCGAGGTTTGCGCTCGATTCTGCGCCACGACCCGGACAAGGTGATGGTGGGCGAAATCCGCGACCAGGAAACCGCCCAGATCGCCATCAACGCGGCGCTCACCGGACACCTGGTGTTCACCACCGTTCACGCCAACAACGTCCTGGACGTGATCGGGCGCTTCCTGAACATGGGCGTTGAGCCGTACAACTTTGTGGCCGCGCTCAACTGCATCCTGGCGCAGCGCCTGGTCCGCGTCATCTGCCCGCACTGCAAGCAGCAGGTGGAATACCCGGACGCCTACCTGAAAGAGGAAAGCGGTCTGAACCCCAACGACTGGCGTGGACTGCCGATGTACGAAGGCCAGGGCTGCTTTGAGTGCGGCGGCACCGGATTCCGGGGCAGGACGGCGATACACGAACTGCTCGATTTGAGCGAGCACATCCGCGACATGATCCTCAATCGCCGTCCGGCGACTGAGATCAAGCGCGTGGCCCGCGAGGAAGGCATGACGTTTCTGCGCGAGTCGGCGCTGGAGAAAGTCAAACTGGGTGTCACGACATTGCGCGAGATCAACAAGGTGACGTTCGTCGAAGGGTAAGCGGATGACGTTTCTGTCCAAGCTGGCGCACCTTGTTCAAGATCCGCCGCCCGAGTTCG
>JADZCI010000322.1 GCA_020851655.1 Bryobacterales bacterium | reverse complement strand
TTGAAGCCACCCAGATTCCAAGCGTGATGAGCACGATCGTGTAAAGAAATCCGCGCCGGAGATCCCGGTAGCGCGCTTCCTCGACAGAACCGCGCGCGCCGCGGATCGCGCTGCTGATCTGTCCCATCGAAACCACTCGCAGCGGACGCTCAAAGACCAGGACATCGGATCCGTCGCGAAGCATGTAGGTGAGCCGTTCCCCGCTGCCGCCCGAAGCGCGAAAAGTCTCGGTCTCATCGGTCTCGGCGAACGCCCGCACTTCCGGCGGCCACGCCGCACGGTCCGAACTCCGGTAGCGCGTCCCGGCCGAAGCCCCGGTGAGCGCGTCCTGCCTGAGCAGTTCCCGCGAAGCCTGATAGTACTCGCGCCCGGTGCGCTCCAGCAGCTTGGACAGCCAGTCGACTTGAGCCGTGGTGGAATAGCTGAGGCTTTGCTCCAGCAGCGATTCCGCCACCCACACCACCGCCGCGATAGGGACAATGGTCCCGAGCAGGAAAATCCAAAGCAACTTACTGCGAAGCGTGCCGGCGATCATTCGAGCCCCAAGAAACTTTGCTCCGCGGCGCCGAAGGCAGGTCCGGCTTCCGTCAGGGCGGACCGTTTGCCGCTCAGCTTGGGTATCTGATCGAGTTCGACAGGACCCGATTCAGTCTGCCAGCGGCGTGTTTCTTTCGGACGGTTCCGCCCAAACAAGTCGATCATGCTGCTGAGCGACGTGGGCATCGAACTGTCGCCGTCTTGCGGTCTTTCGACCGCTTTCACTTCGAGGCTGAACCACAACGGCTTCTTCGACGGCAGGTCCGAAGCGGTGATGGAAAGCTGGTCCAGGCACCACGCCTCGGCTGCGCCGCTGGTCCGGTGTGTCACGGGTCCAAGACGGCGGGAGGGCAGGGCGGTGGCGTACTTTTCTTCCCAAAGGTCGTAGCTGAACACGAACCGTTCCGAGGCTTGTTTGAGAATGCTCTTGCGGCTATCCGTCGATATCGTGACGGACACAGTAAACGCCGCCGGAACGCCGCTCTTGAGACGTTCGACGATCGGACCCTCTACAAAGTGGAACATCGGCGCCGCAACGCGGATCTTGCCGTCGTCCCAGGTGAGTCCCAGAACCTGGGCGCGAGCGGCGCCCGGCGCCGCCAGAAGCACGGCGATGATCGTCCCCCACTGCCATCTCCACATTGCTTTCATTAGAAATTCAACGTTGTCAGAAAGATTGGCGTTAGCCTGCCGGCTCTGGCCGGGAAAGCCAGACTCAGAACCGGCCCTCGCGCGCCCGCACGAATGCCGGCGCCTAAACTATGACGGACGGTTAAGGCCTCTCCCGGGTTCCATGCATTGCCCATGTCGTAGAAGGCCTGAAACAGCTTATAAGTGTACTCCACCGTTCCGGCGGCTAGATGGGTCTTGCCCGCCGGCGTGATCTCGTACTTGTCCCAGCCACGCAGGCAAGTCGAGTTGCCGGCGACAAAGCGCTCATGCAGGGGGCCGCGCCCTCCCAGCGTTCCCGCATTGAAGGCAAGCATCATCTCGTGGTTGCCCCGCCGCACGCGATAACGCGCGTCCCATGAGTGCCGCGTATAGGCGAAGTCACTCGCCAGAAAAGTGGTGGCCGCGTGCAGGCGGTATCCTGCATCGAAGATCTGCGTCGTGTCCGCAGCCCGCCAGCGCCGGTGAAAGCGCAGAGATTGTATTACCGCGTTGGCGGCTTCGGTTCGCGCGGCCGGAAATTGCATCTGTAAACTTTGCACACTCACGCCGAAAGAGTAGACAAGCGAATTCCCAAGCTGGACCGCCGCCTCGGGCTCAATGGCCCATCTCGAACGGTACAGTCCAGGTGCAAGGCCGGCGGCTGCCAAGGACTGCCTTGCGGGAGTGCTCCACTGCGACCAGTAGTTCTGGAACTCGATTCGGAAGCGGTAACGGCCTCCAACATTGCGCTTCTCGTAGCTGGCGCGCAGGCCCGAAAAGCGCTCCACGCTCTGGTCGCCGTCGTTGACATAGCCGGCTGCCAGACGGTGACCGTTGATGTTCATCACGCCGTCGGCTTGGCCGGAGACTCCCTGCCGGGTGTGGTACAGAAGCTTCGGAATCTCGATATCGTACCGCCGCTCCCGGCGTTCCACCTGGAAGACCACTTTGACGGCGTTCGGCGTGCCGCCCCGCACCAGCATCTGGATCACGTTGCGCGCGCCGGTTTCGAATTTCAGCCGGTCGCGAAGTGAATCAATGACGGACTGGTCCAGCCGTTGTCCGACGATCCGTGTGATATCCGTCTTCAACCGGCTGCTGATACTGGGTTGCCTGGCCGGGACGATTTCGACGTTTTCAACGGTGTAGCGGCTGTTGATGTTGGAGGATCCGGCATGCAGAGCCAGCGTCGCGAGAATAGCCGCAACGAGCGCCCTGTACCGCATGGCGGAGAATCAGCAATTCACTCGCCAGCGATGAATCGCCATAAACAAACGGCCTTGCGAGAACGTGGGTGTGAGGATGCTTCACACTGTGCGCCGGGGCACACGTTCCGCAAAGGAATAAGCTTCGTCAAATGCAGGCTTGGCGTCGTCCAGGCTGGTCCGGATCTCGCGCAGCCGGATCTCGGCCATTTCGAGCAGGCGGCTGATTTCGTCGCCGTTGGTGGCCAGAATGTCGGCCCAGATGTCGTGGGAGCTAAGCGCCAGCCGGGTCATGTCGGCCAGACCCGGACCGCCGCTTTCAGCCAGAATCGCGGCGTCGGGTTGCCTTGCCAGAAGGCTGGCCAGGGCCGTCGAGATCATTTGCGGCAGGTGCGAGGTGGCCGCCACCAGCCGGTCATGCTCCCCGGCGCTAAGGACGGCCGGCTTGGCGCCGGTGCGGACGAGCCAGTCCATAAATCCGGCAATCCGCGGTTCGTCGATCATCTCGGGGCGCGCTGGGGTGAGGAAGTAGGGCCGGTCGCGGAAAAGATCCGCGTCGGCGGCCGCGGCCCCCCTGGATTCCTTGCCCGCCATTGGGTGGCCGCCCAGGAACTGACTCTCGCCCAGGCGCCGCCCCGCGCACTCAACAATCCGGCGCTTGGTGCTGCCCGCGTCGGTCACCAGCGCGTCCGGGCGTGCGTGGCGCGCCACCTCCGGTATCAGGTCAAGGATTTTCTGTATGGGTTGGGCCAGATAGACCAGGTCGGCTTGGCGGACCGCCACGGCAAGCTCGGCTGGTTCATCGACGGCGCCCCGCTCGACCGCCGCCCTGACCGAGGCTGGCGAACTGACTCCGATGATTCGCCCGCGAAAGCCCGCCGATTTCAACGCCAGCGCGAACGATGTGCCGATGAGGCCGGTTCCGAGAACGGCGACGGTATCCATTCCGTGCTAGACAGTCCTCGCCACGGCTTGGGCGATCAACGCAAGTTGCCGCATCAGTTCGGCGAATTGCTCGGGGTACAGCGACTGCGCGCCATCGCTGCGGGCGCGGTCCGGGTCGGGGTGCACTTCGACAATCAGCCCGTCGGCGCCGGCGGCGACCGCCGCGCGGGCCATGGGGATCACCTGATCCCGGCGGCCCGTTCCGTGCGAAGGGTCCGCGACAATCGGCAGGTGCGAGAGCTTTTTGACGACTGGAATCGCGGAAATGTCCATGGTGTTGCGCGTGTAGCTCTCAAACGTCCGGATGCCGCGTTCGCAGAGAATCAAGTTGTAGTTGCCGCCGGAAAGTATGTATTCGGCCGAAAGCAGCAGTTCTTCGATGGTGGCCGAAATCCCTCGCTTGAGCAAAACCGGCCGCCGGCTCCGTCCAAGCTCGCGCAGCAGGTTGAAATTCTGCATGTTGCGCGCGCCTACCTGTAGCAGATCGACGTAGTCTTCCATCACGCTGATCTGCGTCTGGTCCATGACCTCGCTAACCACCAGAAGCTGATGGGCATCGGCGGCCTTTCGCAGCAGCTTCAGCCCGGGTTCGCCCAAGCCCTGAAAACTGTATGGCGAACTGCGCGGTTTGAACGCGCCGCCGCGGATGAACCTGGCCCCCGCGCGGACCACCGCCTCGGCACTCGCCTGAATCTGTGCCTCGCTCTCGACGCTGCACGGACCCGCCATCACAACGACCGCGTTGCCGCCAATCTGGACTTTGCCGAAATCGACCACCGTGCCGCCGGGCTTGAAGTGGCGGCTCGCCAGCTTGTACGGGGACATGATCGGGAAGCAGTCTTTGACCCCATCCAGGACCTTGAAGTCCACCGGATCCACCGCCGCCTCTGGACCCACGCCGCCCAGGACGGTGTGCACGACGCCAGTGGACCGGTGCACCGAGAAATCGAGCGCTACGAGCCGGTCGATGACCGATTGGATCTGTTCCTCGGTTGCGCCCGCCTCCATGACGACAATCATGACGGCTCCTTCTTCAGCATCATTTCGCGCTGCAGCGTGCGCATCTCATCGATGATGCGCTCAAACAAGCGGCGGACGGACTCCGCCGGAAGCGGTCCGCGGTTCCTCTGGATCACATTGTCGAAAACCGCCTCCTCGCGCTTCGGCTCGTAGACCGGCATCGTCATCTCCTGCTTAATGGCGCCGATGTGTTCGACGACGCGAGCGCGCGCATTGAGGAGTTCCAGGATCTCGAGGTCGAGCCTGTCGATCTCGGCCCGGTGGCAAGCAAGCTGGGCTTGCGCTTCTTCCAACGTCATAGCTTGGCCACCTGAGGTGTGCCGCAAAGACGGCGGGTGAAGTCTTCCAGGACGCCTGGGAGGGACGCTTCGCCGCCGTGCTCTTCAATGACTCGTACAAAGGCGCTGCCGGCCACCACGGCGTCGGCGATACGGCCGACTTCCTGGAAATGTTCAGGCTTTGAGATCCCAAAGCCCACCGCCAGAGGCAGTGCGGTGAGTTTCCGCAGGGTGGCGACGAGCGGGCCAACCGAGGCGCCCACCGTGTCCTTTTCGCCCGTAATCCCCGTGCGGGAAACGACGTATACAAAGCCGCTAGAATACTCGGCGATCAGGCGCAGCCGCCGTTCCGTGCTGGTGGGCGCGGCAAGGAAGATGGTGTCGAGACCGCTGGCTCTGAGTTTAGCTACCGGCTCGCCGGCTTCTTCGACCGAGAGATCCGTCATTAGCACACCGTCAATGCCCGCCTGCGCGGCGTCTGCCGCCAGACGCTCGAAACCGTAGCGCACCAGCGGGTTCATGTAGCTGAAAAGGATCAACGGAATTTGCGTCGCTTGCCGCACTTGCCGCGCGGCGTCAAGAACTCCTCGCAGCGTCATGCCTGCCCGCAGCGCGCGGTCCGAGGCCCGTTGGATCACGGGTCCGTCGGCGATGGGGTCTGAAAACGGCACTCCAAGCTCGATGAAATCGGCGCCGCCGCGTTCCATGGCGAGAACCAGTTCCGCGGTCTTGCCGGGCGCCGGATCGCCGGCGGTCAGGTAGGCCACCAATCCGGGACGGACCTCCTGCTTGAGACGCGCGAAACGATCAGCGATTCGGGTTGGCATCGGATGGGTCCAGTTCGGGGAAGTTCTCCCGGTAAATATCGACATCTTTGTCGCCGCGCCCGGAAAGGTTCACCAGGAAGATCTGGTTCTTCGCCGCGGGCGCCTGTTCCACCGCCATGGCGACAGCGTGCGCGGACTCCAGCGCGGGAATGATTCCTTCGGTGCGCGCCAGTGTCTGTGCCGCCGTTAGCGCCTGCTGGTCCGGCACCGCGAGATATTCGGCCCGCCCCTGGTCATGCAGCCAGCTATGCTCGGGCCCGATCAGCGCGTAATCAAGGCCGGCCGAAACGGAGTGAGTCGGTGAAACTTGTCCGTCGGCATCCTGCAACAGGTAGCTGTAAGCGCCCTGGAGAACCCCGGGCGAGCCTCCGGCAAAGCGCGCGGCGTGTTCGCCCAAACGGAGACTCCGGCCTCCGGCCTCCCCTCCAATCAGCCGCACACCGGCGTCTGGAATGAATGCTGTAAAGATTCCAATGGCGTTGCTGCCGCCACCGACGCAGGCAAATACTGCATCGGGCAGACGTCCCGCCTGCTCCAGAATCTGCACCCGCGCTTCGTCGCCGATGCAGCGTTGAAAGTCCCGCACCATCATGGGGTAAGGATGCGCGCCGAGCGCCGACCCCAAGAGATAGTATGTTGTGGCGACGTTGGTCACCCAGTCGCGCATGGCCTCGCTGATGGCGTCCTTCAGCGTCCGGTTGCCGCTGGCGACGCCCACAACCCGGGCGCCAAGCAGCCTCATGCGGAAGACATTCAGCCGCTGCCGCCGCATGTCTTCCTCACCCATGTAGACCGCGCACTCCAGGCCGAACAGCGCGGCGACGGTCGCCGTGGCGACGCCATGCTGGCCCGCCCCGGTTTCGGCGATGATCCGCTGCTTGCCCATCCGGCGCGCCAGCAGGATCTGGCCGAGGCAATTGTTGATCTTGTGCGCGCCGGTGTGCAGCAGGTCTTCGCGCTTGAGAAAGATTCGGGCGCCGCCCAGGTTGCCGCTCAGGCGCTTGGCCTCATAGAGCGGCGTGGGGCGCCCGGCGTAGTGCCGGAGGAGACCGGCCAGTTCGGATTGAAAGGCCGGGTCCTGGCGGGCTTCCAGGTACGCCTTCTCGAGTTCTTCGAGCGGCGCCATCAAGGTCTCCGGAACGTATCGTCCACCATAGGGTCCGAAATGACCCCCGGCGTCGGGCAGTGCGCTAATCGTGCTCATGATGCTGCCGAGCGTGCCGCCCGGATGAACTCCCTCATCTTGTGATGATCCTTTTTCCCGGGCGCCGATTCCAGCCGCGAGCAGGCGTCGACACCCCAGGGCTTGGCCGCCAGGATCGCTTCTTTCACATTCTCCGCGTTCAGGCCCCCGGCGAGAATGATCCTGCCGGGAAGTCCCAGCGCCAGGCGCCAATCGTAGGTGCCGCCCGTTCCACCACGCTGTGCTCCGGCGGGCGTGTCGATGACGAACGCATCGGCGCCGGCCGAGCGGATGCGCTCGCTCAAGTGCGGCAATGTCACGGGCCATCCCGCCCAGAAACGCCGCGCGGGCGCCGGTCCGTTCTCGCCGTGCAGTTGTATCACGTCCAGTCCCACTTCACCGGCGATCGCCTCGGAGTAGACATCGACAAACACGCCCACTTTGAGAACGGAAGCAGGCAGGGCGGCGGTGATGTCGCGCGCCGTGGCTGTTTCGACAAAACGGGGGCTTCCGGGCCAGAAGTTGAGGCCGATGGCGTCGGCGCCGGCTTCCACGGCGGCTAGCGCGTCGTCGAGGCTGGTGACCCCGCAAATCTTTACGAGCATCCAGCCAAGGCCCGCAGGGCCGCCGCGGGATCCCCCGATTTCATCAGATGCTCGCCGACCAGAAATGCCTGGAACCCGGAGTCCGCCAGGCGGCGTACATCGGCATGGCTGTGGACGCCGCTCTCGGCAACGCGTATGATGCCGCCGGGAATCTTCGGCGCCAGCCGCTCGCTGGTTTCGAGCCGCACCTCGAATGTACGCAGATCGCGGTTATTAACCCCGACAATGAGCGCGCCGGATTCCAGCGCCTGCTCAAGCTCCCGTTCGTTGTGCACTTCAACCAGCGCCGCCATGGCGTAGGCGGAGGCCAGCCGCCGGAAGCGCTCCATCTCGGCGCGGGTCAGCAGGGCGGCGATCAGCAGCACCGCATCGGCGCCATGCGCCGCGGCTTCGATGATGTCGATATCGTCAATGGTGAAGTCTTTGCGCAGGACCGGGAGCGTCACTTTCCGGCGCGCGGCGCGAAGGTGAGCCAGGTTTCCTTGGAAATGGGTTTCATCGGTCAGCACGGAAAGCGCCACGGCGCCGCCTGCTTCGTACGATGCCGCAATCGATTCCGGGTCGAACGATTCGCTCAGCACGCCTTTGCTCGGAGACGCCTTCTTGATCTCGGCGATGATGGCGGGAGCGCGTGAGGCAAGCGCCGCCGCAAAATCCCGGCGCCCGCCCGCCGTCACATAGGCTCGCTCAGTCAGGGCTTGCTCTTGCGAGCGTTTTGCGGCCGTCTCGACGCGTTTCTGCTCGACAATTCGCGCAAGAATATCAGGTACGGCCGGCACCATGGGAAATTTCCATGCTAACAGACCAGCGCCGGCCCGGCGCATCGTTCACTGATCCGGATCACCCTCGCCGCCGTCCCAGCGGCCTCGCTCGCGCAGCCGGC
>JADZCI010000321.1 GCA_020851655.1 Bryobacterales bacterium | reverse complement strand
CGGGCGGCATGAATGCCCGGGAGCGGTCCACGTAGCTCACGACTTCGGCCAGCGCCTGGTCCATATCGGTGCCGGGATGGAAGACGAGTTTGAGCAGTGCGACGCCCTGAATGTTCTTGGACTCGACATGCTCGATGCCCGTGACGTAGAGCAGATGGTACTCGTAGTAGTAAGTCAGGAACCCCTCCATCTGCGATGGGTCCATGCCGCCGTAGGGTTGCGAGATGTAGATGACGGGCGCGCCGAGGTTCGGGAAGATGTCGACCGGCATGCGCCGGACGGCCAATCCGGCGAAGAAGGCGAGAGCCAGGACCGCCACCAGGACTGAGATGGGACGGCGCAGAGCAAATAAGACGAGGCGCATGGTGGGTTATCTTCTGGCGGCGTCGAGCACCGGTTGAAGGCTGCCTTGTGCGACGGCGAGGGCAAGATGGGCGCGCCAAATGGCGAGGCGCGCCAAGCCATCATCGATTTCAGCCTGCAAAAGGAACCGCTGGGCATCGGCCACGTCGACCAGGTTGGTCAAGCCGGCCTGATAGCGGGCGCGCGCCTGTTGCTCGGTGGCGCGGGCGGCATCGAGTTGGCGGGGCGTGACCGCCGCCAGTTGTTGCGCCCCGGCCAGCAGAGCGCGAGCGCGCTCGACCTGAGCGCGCAAGTCCTGGTTGATTTTCGAAGTGCGAGCCTGTTCAGCCAGGACGCGCTGCTGTTCGACTTCGCGCTGGGCGCGCACGACGGGCAATTCGAACAGGGGCACGGTGACGCTAAATCCGACGCCCCAGTTGTAGATGTTGGGCGCCAGGCCGGCGGCGCCGCCGCCGGAGCTGCCGTCGACATGCGCGCCGGTACCCCGCGCGTACGCACCCGATTGCAGGGCGAACTTCGGGTAGAGGCGGTAGTCGAGGTTCTTGCGGCGCAGGACCGATTGAGCCAAAGCCGCCGCCTGTTCATTGAGCGCCGGGTGGCTGGCGACGGCCGCATCGGAGAACTCCGCGGGAGGGAGTTGGAAAAACGGGCCGGGGACCGGCGCGACCTGCTCGACGGGATCACCGGTGAACTGAATCAGGGCGGCGCGCGCCAGGCGCGCCGTTTGTTCGGCCTGAACCACTTGGCCCTGCGCGGCCGCCAACTCGCCGCGGGCGCGCGCCGCATCGGCTTCGGGCTTCAAGCCTGAGCCCGCCAGCGAGGCGACGATTTTTTCCAAAGCGGCGGCGCGGCCAGCGGCGGCTTTGGCGCCGGCGACGGTCTGGTCCGCCGCCAGGACGGTGAAGAAGGCTTCGGCCGCGGCGGACTCGACCTCGAAGCGGGTTCGCAGGAGCACTTTCTCGGAGTGTGCGCGCGCCGCTTCCGCTTCGGCGACATGGGCGTTGCGCTGGCCGAGGTCAAACGGTTCCCACGAAATCAGGAACCCGGTGGCGGTACCCCAGACGTTGGTTCCGGCGTTGGATTCCAGCGCGGGCCCGGAGATGGGCGCAATCACGGTCTGAGGCAGCAGCATGCCAAAGACGTTGTTGCGCGTGGCGCGGTTGACTTGCGCCAGGAAGTCGCCTTTGGGGAGCCACTCGGTGCGGACCTGTTGAATGCGCGCCGCGGCGGCGCGCAACTCGGCCGCCGAGACCTGAATCCCGGCATAGTTCCGGCTGGCGCGTTCGACGACTTCGGGCAGCGTCCACTGGGCCGCCGCAGGCAGGCACAGCACGAAAAGAATTTTGCCCATCAGGAACCTCTCATTCTCGACAGATGCCCCGTTCGCTGTCCCGGATGAATCGCACCAGATGGCGGGTGTGCCCGGATGGTATTTCCGCTTCGATTCTACGCAGCGCGTCTTCCAGTTTAAGCTGCGAACGGTAGAGAATTTTGTAGGCCTGCTTGAGCCTGGAAATCTCCTCCGGAGAGAAGCCGGCGCGTTTGAGGCCGACGACGTTCAGGCCCTTAGCGGTGACGTTGTAATCGGCGTACATGAAGTAGGGCGGGACGTCGCTGTTGACCCGCGTGTTGCCGGCAATCATCGCGAGCGTTCCGATGCGGGAGAACTGGTGAATGACCACACCGCCCGAGATGAAGGCATGGTCTTCGATCTCCACATAACCCGCCACCAGCGCGCAACTGGCAATGACGACGTTGTTGCCGACGCGCGAATTATGGGCGACGTGGCCGGAGCTCATGATGTAGTTGCCGTCGCCGAGGGTGGTGGCGGTTTCGGGCTTGGTTCCGCGCGAAATCGTGTAGTGCTCGCGGATGACGTTATCGTTGCCGATTTTGAGATAGCTGCGCTCTCCGGTGAAGGCCTTGTCAAACGGGTCGGTGCCGAGAGCCGTGCCGGCCGAGATCTGGTTGCGGTCGCCCATGGTGGTCCAGCGTTTGACGAACACGTAGGGTTCGAGGAGGCAGGCGGCGCCCAGCACCACGTCGGATTCGATCACGCAGAACTCACCAATGCGGCAATTGGGGCCGATGACGGCGCCGGGGTGAACGCGGGCGGTGGGCGCGACATAGGCGGAGGGATCAACGGGCATAACCT
>JADZCI010000320.1 GCA_020851655.1 Bryobacterales bacterium | reverse complement strand
TATTCTTCCTGGGCGGTGCTCGAGTGGGAGTGTTGCTACAAGGACGCGGCGCAGGGCGCGGCCGAAGGCGCGCCGTTTATCGCAAGACATCTGATCGACGTACCCAAGAAGGCGTTTGACGACTTTGCCGGCGCCGCGACCGATGTGAAGAGGAACCGCCGGATCCTGGGACTCTGATCAACGTTTACGGGGCGGGACGCGCGGTGCGCCGGCCCCGATTCCGCTCATGACTCGCCGATCATTGACCACACTTCCGGGTGGGATCCCGATGCTTTCCGCCGCGCGGGCGGCGGCGCGGAACTCCACCGCCCTGTCGCTGAACGAAGACCCGACCCATTTTTTTTCCACTCGCGCGGGACACCGGGTAACGCGGGACGAACTCATCGCCTGGGTTGACCAGTACGCGGGAACGCAGGTGCGCGAACTCATCGTGAACGTGAACGCGCAGCGCACCGCGTTCGACAGCCGCGTTTGGACGCCGTTCTGGAAAGGATACGACCCGGATGGGCCGGACGGCCAACCGTTGTTCGCCAGCCTGCCGCCAGCCGGTCAAAAGGCGTTCCGGGCATGGATTCACACGGCCTGGCAGATGAACGAGGAGAGACTCGATCACATCGCCTTGTGGTTGAGGCGCGCCCGGGAAAAGGGCTTGTCGCCGTGGGTGTCGATCCGGATGAACGACCTTCACAACGTGGAGGACGAACGCCACCCGCTCCATTCCGACTTCTGGCGGGCCCATCCGGAATTCCGGCGGATACCCTACCGGGGCGAGATGCGGGACAAGGCTCTCGATTTCGGACGGGAAGAGGTTCGCGATTACACTTTTTCCCTGATTGATGAAGTGGCGGCGCGCTACAGTTTCGATGGGATCGAACTGGATTGGATGCGCCACGGCTTTCATTTCGGCCCGGGGCGGGAAGACGAGGGACGGGCTCACCTGAACCGCTTTATGGCGCGTGTGCGGCGGCGTGTTGGCAGGCGCAAGATCGCCGTCCGGGTGCCGCCGCATCCGGAAAGCTCGCTACGGCTGGGCCTGGATGCGGTCACGTGGGCGCGCGAGGGGAACTGCGATTATGTGGTACCGACGAACTTCTGGAGGACCGCCGACACAGGAATGCCCATTCGTTTGTGGCGGCAACTGTTGCCGGAGGCCTGCCTGCTTGGCGCGGGGCTCGAACTGGGCCTGAACCCCTATGTGGGTTCCCGGATGCTGGGCGGCAAACCGTTCGGGTACAACTCGCTCGCGACGGTTCGCGGCGCGGCCGCGGCTTACCTTTTCGAGGGCGCCAACCGCATCTATCTGTTCAACTACATGGATTCGCAAACCGCGCTCGAAGACATGGGCGAATACCCGGCGCTGCTGCGGGAACCCGGGTCGCTGGCGACGCTGCGGGATAAACCGAGAAGGCATGTCGTGACCTATACGGACACGTGGGCGCCGGGAGAACCAGCGGCGGCGCTGTTGCCCGCCCGCATGGAAGCCCAGACCTGGCGGGCATTCCGGCTGGCGGTGGGGCCGGTCAACCGCGATCTCAAGCCGGTTCTGCGCCTGGGCGTGGAAGGCGAGGCCGCTCAATGGAGCGCGCGTGTGAACGGCGCTCTCACGGAGCGCGGGGGCAAAGCGGGGCCTGAGCGGCCCTGGCCCGACTGCCCCGTGTGGACGTTCGGGATCCCGGCGAACGCGCTCCATGACGGCGACTGCGTGGTTGAAGTAACCGCCGCGAGTCCCGGCGCCGTCCAATGGGTTGAGATTGCGTTCCAGCCGGTGGCTTAACCTGAGCCGCATCACTCGCCGGGGGTTGCTCGGCGGGCTGGGCTCCATTGCGCTGATCCGGGCTCAAGAGCCGGTTTTTCGATCGGATGTGAATGTCGTCAACATTCTGGCCACGGTTCGAGACAAGAGTGGCGCATACATACGCAACCTGGCCTCGGAGGACTTCACGGTGCTCGAATCGGGACGTCCGCAAACGATCCGGTACTTTACGCGGGAAACCGGACAGCCTCTTACCCTCGGTCTGCTGATTGACACAAGCCTGTCGCAGGAACGGGTGATCGATGCCGAACGCGGCGCGGCACTGCGGTTCCTGGACGAAGTCCTTCGCGAAACGATGGACCGGATTTTCGTTGTGCAGTTTGATACCGGTGTTTCGATCGCCCAGAAGTTGACGGCATCCCGCAAGGATCTGGAAGAATCGCTCTCCTACGTCAATACGCCGAGCCGCGCGGAGTTGCAGCGGCAAGGCGAAGCGAGCACGCGGCTCTATGACGCCGTCATCGTGGCTTGCCGCGACATCCTGGCCGGCCAGAGCAACCGGAAGGCGGTCATCGTTCTTTCCGACGGTGTGGATACGGGCAGCGATCATTCCCTCGAGTCCGCCGTGACCGAGGCTCAGCGCGCCGATGCCGTTGTATATTCCGTGATTTTCTCGGACGCCAACGCCTACGGCACTCTGCTCGGACCCGCCGGGAGTTCTTCGGCTTCGGGAAGAAAAGCCCTGACCCGCCTCGCGAATGAGACCGGCGGCGCGGCTTACGAGGTATCGAAGAAGCTCTCGATAGACCAGGTCTTCGAGACAGTTCAGGCCGAGCTGCGGAGCCAGTACAGCATCGGATTCGTATCCGGCCGTCCGGCGGAGGCTGTCGAGTACCGGCGGCTGACCGTCACCACGAAACGGCCGGGATTGACTGTTCAGGCCCGCGGAGGGTACTGGACTCGTCCTTAAGCGGTGTGACCGATGACGACGGTGTGCGGCCCGCCCGGCACCGGGTGAGCGGCGATGTTCAGGTAACCAGCCTCGCGGTACATGGCCTCCAGTTCGGAGAACGTGTAGGCATCGCCCGCCGCTGTTGTGGCGAGCATGGCGAGCGAGAAAGCCGCGGCCATGGGCGGACTGATGCGATCCTCATTGGGGACGAATTCCAAGGCCGCGGCCTTTCCGCCGGGCTTCAATGCCGCGCGAACCTTCCTCAGCAGAGCAACGCAGGTGGGCGGATCGAAGTGGTGCAGGAAGTTGGTGAGCAGGGCAATATCGTACGGTCCGCCGTACTCGACATCGAAAGCGCTGCCGGGCAGCGTCTCATAGCGGTCGCCCACTCCGGCCTTTTGGGCATTCGCCTTGGCGACTTCCAGGACGCCACTCCAATCCTGAGCAACAATCCGCGCTTGAGGATCCTGCCTGGCGACCGCGATTCCGAACAAGCCGTGCCCGGCCGCAATGTCCAAGACCCGCAGTTGCCCGGTCATGCCCTCGAGCACGATGCCGCCAAGCGGCCCCGCCATCGGCGCCATCATGGGCGCCATACTGTGGGCGAAGTCGACCCAGACCGGGTTCTCGGCTTCGACACTACCATCTCCAGGCAACGTGGTTCGACCTGTGCGGACGATCGTGGCCAGGTCTTCGAATGGCTTGGTCATGGCCGGGTTGCCGAGAAACCGCGAGATGGAAGCGACGCAGGAAGGCGACTGGGGGTCCAGGAATGCGGCGCTCATCGCGGTATGCCGGTAAGAGCCATCCTCCTTGACGAGCAGACCCTGGATGGTGAGGTAGTCGCAAAGGATGCGAATCCCGCGCTCGGAGGCCGAGCATCGTTGCGCCAGCGCTTTCCGGTCGTGGATGCCCTGGCCAATGGCTTCGAACACACCGAGGTCGATGGCGGCGCGAAGCGCGGCCGTGCGCTCGTAGGCCAGGAGTAAGTCGAAGACCAGCGCCGGGGAAGGCGGTCCCGCGTCCTCGCGGTTCATGCCGTCACCGCACTATTCAGGGTGATGACGTAGAAGACGGCCCCTTGCGGATCCGCCAGCAGGGCGATTCTGCCCACACCGGGCGTGTCGAACGGGCCAAACTTCAGCGAACCGCCGAGTGACTTGGCTCGCGCGGCGGCTTCATCGGCGTTGGCCACCATGACGTAGATCGCCCAGTGGGACGGCATGCCTTTCCAGTTGTCATCCATGGCCAGCAAGCCGCCGCTCGGTTTGCCGGCCACGCTGAACTCGAGATAGGTGGGCATGTTGGCCGAACCACGGGTTGCCCAGTTGAAAAGACCGCGGTAGAAGTCACCGGCCTGCCGGGCGTCCCAGGTTGCCAGTTCCGACCAGCAGACGGCGTTGTTCTCGTCCATCACACCAACACCGTTGTGCGTCCGAGCCTGCCATAACGAGAAAACCGCGCCGCCCGGATCCTTGCATACGGACAGGCGGCCATAGTCCATGGCGTCCACCGGCGGCCGGATCACCGTGCCGCCCAAGCGGGTGACAGCAGAGGTGGTCTTATCCACGTCCGGCGTCGAGAAATAGACGTGCCAGTGGGGTGGTACGCCTTGCGACACCATTTCGGGCGAGAGCGAATAAGCAGCGGCCACGTCGCGTCCACCCAGCTTGAATGTCGTGTAGTACTGGCCGGGTCCCATCGGTGAATCGGAAATGTTCCACCCAAACAGGTCCCCGTAGAAGGCCTTGGCAGCCGCCTGGTCCGTCGTTCCCAGTTCGAACCAGGCAGGAGCGCCAAACGAATGTTCTGTTACAACCGGCATACCCGCGAAATCTCCGTCGAAGCAGGATAACACAGGTTCCGGGGCGCGCTTAACGATTTTGGGCAGCGAGGAAGCGCCCGGGCGGAGGCGGATTGGCTGCCGGGGGCGGGCCGAAAACGGAACCGCCGTTAACCGGACCGATTCGTCTCAATTTGCTATCATTCGGCTTCATGCCAGCAAAGGCGACCTACTCGATCGGCGTAGATCTCGGGGGCACGAACCTGCGGGCGGCGGCCATCAGCCAAACAGGCGAGTGCCTCGGCCGCCTGTCGGGAAGCACCGATCTCACCGGCGGCCGGGAAGCCGTGATCGGCGATATTGTGACGTCGATTCGCGCTTTGCGGGACCAGTTCGGCCCGAGTGGATTTGCCGGTGTCGGCGTTGCCGTTCCCGGTTTCATACGTATCAAGGAAGGCTTCATCGTCGGTTCCAACAACCTTGCCGAACTCGAAGGCTTCGCCGTGCGGGACGACATCCGGCAGAGGCTTGGCAGCCCGGTGATCCTCGAGAATGATGCGAATGCCGCCGCGCTGGGTGAGAAGTGGATTGGCGCCGGCAAAGACGTGGACGACCTGGTGCTGCTCACTCTGGGGACCGGCATCGGCGGAGGCATCGTGGTCAACGGCGAGATCCTGCACGGCAGTGTGGGCATGGCCGGAGAACTCGGCCACATGACCGTTTCGCCTTTCGGCAACCCGTGTGGTTGCGGCAACGCCGGCTGCGTCGAGAAGCATGCGTCGGCGACGGCGATCACCTCGATGGCCAGCCTCCTCAAACTGGGCGTCGACCTGACCGCGAAGGACGTCTATGACATGGCGCAGGGCGACAGTCCCGAAGCGGAAAAGGCGAAACACATTTTCCGGATCATGGGCGAGTCGCTCGGAATCGTCCTCGCCAATCTGGTCAATATTTTCAACTTCCCGCTGTACCTGCTGAGCGGCGGCGTGCTGGCCGCCTGGGACCTGTTCGCACCCAGCATGCTCGCCGAGGTGAAGCAGCGGTCTTTCACATTCCGCAACACGGATACCCGAATTG
>JADZCI010000319.1 GCA_020851655.1 Bryobacterales bacterium | reverse complement strand
CTGGCCTTCCGGGACCGTTCAAAAGGTTCCTGTGCCCGGCGTGGACCGCTACCTGGAAGTCGAGGAACCCTGACCGCTCAACCGGGCGTGTTCGGCGCCCAACACAGCGTTGCCGCTCCGGTAGTACGCCTTGCTGAGAACGTTGTGCGCCTCTTTGTACCCCGGTTGGAGCGCGACGGCCCGTTTCAGTTCGCCGATTGCCTCGTCCGCGCGGTCCAGTTGCAACAGCGCGCGGCCCACTTGATAGTGCCATTCCGGAACCTGTTGGTAGGCGGCGCCGGCGCTGGTGAGGATTTCCAGCACCTCGTCCGTGCGCCCTTCGCGATAGAGGTGGCGCGCGTAGGAGAGCGTGGGGTCGATGGATTGCGGCGGACTGCGATCCTCTTTTCGCGCCCGGATGGCTTCCAGGTAGAATTTCTGAGCCTCCCCCGCCCGGCCCAAGCCGCTTAGCGCTTCGGCGCGCGCCAGCACCACGCGCCACGGCGCCGGTTGAATGGAAGGCGCTTTGTCCAGAGCCGCCAGCGAGTCGCTGAAGCGGTTGAGGGCATAGAGGGCGCGCGCCCAGTAGTAACAGGCTTGGGGCTCGCCGGAATCGAGACGGCAGGCTTGGGCAAGCGCCGGCTCGGCGCGATCATATTCCTCTTTCGAGGCGAAAACGACGCCCAGCGCCTTCCACGCCTGCGCGGTCGGGTTCTTCCGGACGGCTTGGGTGAGCGCGGCCAGCGCGCCTTCCAGGTCGCCCCTCTGGAACGCGGAAAGGCCCTTCTCCAGGTCACTCCCCGCCTGGAGCCAGATCGCCAGAAACGCCAGTGCGATGCTCACGTGGACGCCCCCTTATTGTACTCGCCTGCGAGTGTGTTAGCTTGATGAATCATGTCCTCCCGTTACCTGCTCTTACTAACATTCGCCGCGGGACTATCTCAGGTTCCTATTTACGCTCAACCGGAAGCCGCGATCCCCTCAGGCTGCGTCGCGGCAATATCCTCCGAGGAGTTCCAAAAACTCCCTCCGCAAGAGCAGCGCAAGTACCGGCGGGTCGGCGCCGGCGCCAACCGCGGCAGGTATGCGCCCCGCTATTACGAACTGGTGGGAGGATCGGGTCCCTGCGCCGGCTTCTACGCCAACCCGTGCGGCCACGACCGCTACTCGACTGAATTGGTGGACGGCAACTCGTGTGGAATGCTGCAAAGCATCGCCCGCTCGAAAAAGTTGCGGTCTGTGAGATCGACCGAAGAGCAGGCGCAGGCCGCCATGTCGCCCAAGAACAAGAAGAAGCTGGAGAAGATCGGCGAAGGTCCGGACACGGGCAAATACAAGCCCAAATATTACGAGCGCACCAAAGAGGGGCTGTGGGCCAGCCCTTGCGGCCACGACGGCCGGAGCACCGAGCTGGTCGAGGCCAACGCCTGCTCCGAGATTCAATCGCTGGTCCGGCTGGCGAGATAGGGCCAGACCTCAAGCGCTACTCTTCGGAGCCGCTGACCTTCAACACCGCCAGGAACGCCTCCTGCGGAATCTCCACACGGCCCACGCGCTTCATCCGGCGCTTGCCTTCCTTCTGCTTTTCCAGCAGCTTGCGCTTGCGTGAGATGTCGCCGCCGTAGCATTTGGCCAGGACGTTCTTGCGGATGGCGGGAATGTTCTCGCGAGCGATGATCTTGGCGCCGATGGCCGCTTGCAGCGCCACCTCGAACATTTGCCGCGGGATCAGCTTTCGCAGCCGCTCTATCAAAGCCTTGCCGCGTTCGTAGGCGAACTCGCGGTGGCAGATCACCGACAAGGCATCGACCGGCTCGCCGGCGACCATCACGTCGAGTTTCACCATCGGTGAGACGCGATAGCCCGTCAGGTGATAGTCCAGCGAGGCATAACCGCGCGACGCCGATTTCAGCCGGTCGTAGAAATCCAGGACAATTTCGTTGAGCGGCAACTCGTACACCAGCATCACCCGCCCTCCGCCGATGTACTCGAACTTCTTCTGTGTGCCGCGCTTTTCTTCCAGCAGCTTGAGAATCTCGCCCAGAAACTCCTCGCGTGTGATCACGGTGGCGTCCAGGATCGGCTCTTCGACCTGCTGGATTTCCGAGGGGTTCGGCCACTTGGTGGGATTGTCCACCTCGATGACTTCGCCTCCACCCAGCGTGACCCGGTACCGCACGCCGGGCGCTGTGGTGATCAGGTCGATCTGAAATTCGCGCTCCAGCCGTTCCTGCACGATTTCCAGGTGCAGCAGTCCCAGGAACCCGCAGCGAAATCCGAAGCCGAGCGCCGCCGAGTTCTCCGGCTCAAAATTGAAGGCGCTGTCGTTCAGTCTGAGCTTTTCCAGCGCTTCGCGCAGCAGCGCGTGCTCGTGCGACTCCACCGGATACAAGCCGGCAAACACCATCGGCTTCATCTGCTCGAAGCCGGGGAGCGGCTCTACCGGCTCAGCTTTGCCGCCTTCCATGATCGTGTCGCCCACTTGCGCGTCCGAAACGGTCTTGATGTTGGCAAACAGGAACCCGACTTCGCCCGCCGAAAGCTCGTCGCAGGGCACCGGCTTGGGCGACTGATAGCCCAACCCTTCCACTTCAAATTCCGCGCCGGTAGCGTAAAGACGGATCTTCTGGCCCTTGCGGATCGATCCGTCGATCACGCGCGCAAGGATGATTACGCCGCGATAAGGGTCGAACCATGAATCGAAGATGAGAGCCCGCAGCGGCGCTCCGGGATCGCCCTTGGGCGGCGGAACCTTCGCCACCACCGCTTCGAGAATCTCGTGGATTCCGATGCCGTTCTTGGCGCTGGCCAGGATGGCCTCGGAAGCGTCCAGACCCACCACCTGCTCGACTTGCTCTTTGATGCGCTCCGGGTCCGCCGAAGGCAGGTCGATCTTGTTGATGACCGGGATCAACTCGAGGTTGTGATGAATCGCAAGATACGAATTGGCCAGGGTCTGCGCTTCGACACCTTGTGAGGCGTCGACGACCAGCAGCGCGCCTTCGCAGGCTTGGAGACTGCGCGAAACTTCGTAGGTGAAGTCCACGTGCCCCGGCGTGTCAATCAGGTTGAGTTGATAGGTCTGCCCATCGCTGGCGCGGTAGTTCAGCCGGACCGCATGAGCCTTGATGGTAATTCCGCGTTCCCGCTCCAGGTCCATGGAATCCAGAACCTGTTCCATCATTTCCCGCTGCGAAAGAGCCCCGGTCGTCTCCAGCAGGCGGTCCGCCAAGGTGGACTTTCCGTGGTCTATGTGCGCAATAATGCTGAAGTTACGGATAAACGACGGGTCCATTGAGATAGAATGGGGAGTTAAGCTCCAGTATCCCATATATGTCTCACCCGGTCTTTGAAGGGCACATCGATGCCAAGGGTCTCAAGTTCGCCGTGCTTGTCAGCCGGTTCAACAGTTTCATCACTGACCGTCTGCTTGCCGGGGCGCTCGACGCGCTGAACCGGAACGGCGTTGCGGAGACCGATATCGAGATTTTCAAGGTGCCCGGATCGTGGGAGATGCCGGTCACCGCGCAGGCTATCGCCAAGACGGCCAGGCATCATGCGATCCTCTGCCTTGGTGCGGTGATTCGCGGAGAAACCCCGCATTTTGATTATGTTGCGGGCGAAGCGGCAAAAGGTCTTGCGCAGGTCTCGCTGGCCAGCGGGATTCCCGTCGCCTTTGCCGTGCTGACCACCAATACCCTGGAGCAGGCCATTGACCGCGCCGGCGCCAAGGGCGGCAACAAGGGTTTTGAAGCGGCGCTCACGGCCATCGAAATGGCGAATCTGTTGCGCCGCATTCGCAGCTAGCTGAATCCAACTACAAAGGGACAGACGACTACAATGCCCGCGCGACGACGTTCCCGCCAGCGTGCCTTGCAGGTCCTGTACCAGTGGGATGCGCGGAAGCAGTCCATCGAGGAAGCCGTCGAGTCGTTCTACGTGACCCTGTACTCGGCGGAAGACGACCCAGGAAAACCGCCTGCCCAGCCTCCGCAGGACCCCTTTATGGAGTCGCTGGCGCGAGGCACGGCCGCCTGCGCCGCGGAATTGGACCAACTGATCGCCAGCAGGGCGGAAAACTGGCGGGTGGAACGCATGCCGATCGTCGACCGGAACATCCTCAGAATGGCGATTTTCGAGATGCGCGATCTCGGTACGCCCCCCGCCATCGTAATCGACGAGGCGCTGGAGATCGCGCGCCGCTATTCCGAAGAGGAAGCCCTGCCGTTCATCAACGGCGTGCTCGATGCCGTTCGCCGGTTGATTCTTCCCGAGTCGGTGGCCGCGCCCTGACCGCCGGGCGCCCAAGCGGCCCTATTTGCCGATACAGAATGTCGAGAAAATCCGGTTCAGGATGTCGTCCACGGTCGTTGCGCCCGTAATCGCGTCCAGCGGACGCAGCGCGGCATAGCAATCGAGCAGGAGCATTTCATGCGGCAGACCGAAGCCGGCGGCTTCGCGGGCGCGCCGCAAGGCTTCCGCGCTCTCCCGCAACAGTTGCTCATGACGCGCGCTCGTGATGAGACCGGACAGGTCGGCCTGCGCGCCGCCGGGTGAAATCGTTTCGACCAACTTCACGCGCAGGGCGTCCATGCCTTCGCCGGTGAGCGCGGAAACCGGCATCCAGCCCGGCGCGGCAGGGACCAACCGGGGTAAGTCCACTTTGTTGGCGGCGACCAGGTGACGGCCTGAGGATTGCGCCTTATCCATCAAAAGCCGGTCGTCACCGGTGAGTGGCGCGGACAAATCCACCACGACGATGGTGACGTCGGCGTCGGCCATGGCTTGATAGCTGCGGTCGATGCCCAGCCTTTCGACGACATCGGCAGTCTGGCGAATCCCGGCCGTGTCGACAAACTTCACGGGAAGCCCGGCGATCGACGCGGTTTCCGATACCGTGTCGCGAGTCGTTCCCGGTATCTCGGTCACAATCGCCCGGTCGCGCTCCAGCAACCGGTTGAACAGGCTGCTCTTGCCGGTGTTCGGGCGTCCGACGATCGCCAGCGTCACGCCATCGTGCACAAAACGCCCAAAACCGAAGCTGCGGATCAACGGCTCCAGCAGGGTGAGGATGCGGTCAATGCGCTCGCGGATTACTTCGTTGGCGGCGACCGCGACATCATCGTCGGCAAAGTCGATGCCGGCTTCGAGCAGGGCGATCAACTCCAGCACCTGGTCCTTGGCCGGCTGCAGCGCCCGCGCCACGGAACCTTCCAGTTGTCTTGCGGCCACGCGTGCCTGGTATAGCGTCGTCGAGTGAATCAGATCGCGAACCGCTTCGGCTTGAGGCAGGTTGATGCGGCCATTGAGGTAGGCTCGCAGAGTGAACTCGCCCGGTTCGGCCGGCCGCGCTCCAAGACCCAGGGCGCGCGAAACCGCGTGCCGCAGAACGACAGGGGAGCCGTGGCACGAAATCTCGACGACATCCTCGGCCGTGTAGGAGCGGGGCGCCGCGAAAAAGGTCACCACCACCTGGTCGACGTCTTCGCCGTTCTCATCAATCAGGATGCCGAGGGACGCGGTCCAGGGCATCCACTCATGAACCGGGCTGAAACGCACCAGCCCTTCAGCGATCGCGCGCGAGCCGGGCCCCGAAAGCCGGACGATTCCAATCCCGCCCGCGCCCGGGGGAGTGGAGATTGCGACGATGGTATCGCCGGTATTCATAAGCTCACAAAGAGCATAGAACACGCGCCGGTGTTGCGCCCCGCGCCGGAGATCTTGGCTACGATGAATAGGGAGATTCAGACGTGAATAGAACGAACAGCATTGCTCTTCTCAATAAAGCCGTGGCCGACGAACTACAGGCCATACATCAGTACCTGTACTTCCACTTCCACCTCGACGATCAGAGCTTCAAACCGCTTGCCGCACTCTTTAAGAAAGTCGCCATCATGGAAATGGGACACGTGGAGGTGCTGGCGGAAAGGATTCTGTTCCTGAAGGGCGACGTCGAAATGACCCTCGCCGCTCCGGTCGAAAAAATTACCGAACCGCAGGCGATCCTGGCCAAGGCGATGGCGATGGAAGAAGACGGCATCCAGACGTACAACCAAGCCGCGCTGGCCTGTTCGGCCCAGGCCGATGCCGCATCCAAGCAGCTCTTTGAGCGCCTCGTGGCCGATGAAGAGGGGCACTACGACCTGTTCGAGAAGCAGCGGGACAACGTCCAGCGCTTTGGGCTGTCGTACCTGGCGCTACAGTCCTTTGAGTCGGGTCCGCCCCCGGCGGAAGACTGAGAGCGACGGAAAGTAGTTAGCGGCGGGGACCACGCCGGGGCGGCCGGTCTCCGCCGCGTTCTCCGCGTTCTCCGCGGAAGTCGCGGCCACCGCCGGGACGTCCGCCTCCGCCCGGCGCGGGACGGCGAAATACCGGCGCGGGAGGATCGGGCAGCGATGCCATGCCGGCCGGGTACACCACCACATGACGCACCGGACCGGCGCCGGAACTCTCGCTCCTCAGCGTGGTCTCGTCGCGCAGCGCCAGGTGGATGATGCGCCGCTCGCGGCTGCTCATCGGGCTGAAACGGTATGGCATCTTGCTTTCCTTCACCCGCTCGGCCACGGCGAGCGCGCTCATGCGCAGTTCTTCCATGCGCATCAGGCGGAAATCGCCGGCGTCAAAGCAAATCCGCGCATGTTCGTCGGCGCCCATGCGCAGCATCTCCTGCGTGAGCTGCTCCAGCGCCAGCAAGCCCTCGCCCTTGTTGGTCATGAGGTACTCGGTGTCGGGACCGGAAAACTTCACCACCAGCGCCGGCTGTTCGAAGTAGGCCTTGGCGTCTTCGCCGTCGGCGAGCTCGAAACTCATGCGCAGCCCGGCCGCCTCCAGGACCTTTTTCAGGAACGCCTCAATCTTTGGTCCGGCGGTGGCTCGTGAAAATTTAACGTCACTCATTGACTGCTTACGGGCGGCTAGCCTTTACTCTTCTTGGGATTCGATACCGGGACGGTGGCCGGAACGTGAGTCTTGACGTACCGGTTAAAGAAGTACTGCTGGAAGATCCCGACCACGTTACCAGTGAGCCAGTATAGCACCAGCCCCGATGGCGACGAGTAGAACAGCACACCCATCATCAGCGGCATGAGCATCATCATCCGCTGTTGGTTGGGGTCGGGGCTGGTTTGCGGCGTCATCTTCTGCATGATCACCTGGGTCACGATCATCAGGATGGGAAGAATCCGGACCCAACTGAATTCCGGTTGTGAAAGGTCCGACACCCACAGCCACGGCGCGCCGCGCAGCTCGATCGAAACCGACAGGACCTTGAAAAAGGCGAAGAAGAACGGCATCTGCAGGAGCAGCGGAACGCACCCGCCCATCGGGTTGATGCCGTGCTTCTGGTACAGCGCCATCATCTCCTGGTTCTTCTCGTTGACCTTGGGGTCCCGCAGGCCGACGCCTTTGTACTTCTCGTTGATCTTCTGGATTTCCGGCTGTAGCGCCGCCATCGCCTGCATCGAGCGGATGCTCGAGAACCGCAACGGCAGCAGGAGGAAATTGATGATCACGGTGACGAAAACAATCGCCCAGCCCCAGTTGGGGATCAGATTGTTGTGCACCCAGTTCAAGGCGAGGAACAGCGGCTTGGCCAGGATTCCCAGCCAGCCGTAGTCGACCAGCAGCTCCAGCTTCGGATTGGCGGTGCGAAGCACGTCCAGGTTCTTGGGCCCGACAAACAGCGTCAGGTCGTTGCGGTTGCCCACCGAGCCGACCGCGGCGCCGACGTGTGGGACTTCGTCCTTTTCGCCAGCCGGAGCGATGGAGTCGCTCCAGGTCTGCACGTCCAGGCCGGAACCGGCCGGAGGCAGGAAAACGGCCGCAAAGTAGCTGTCCTCCAGCCCGCCGAAGCTGAACTGTCCCGATGCGACGATGGGGCCGTCCTTGGCCGCCTTGGCGTCCTCGATGACCAGCTTGGAATTGGCCGCGTTGTAATAGACCGAGTGTTGGGTTGCCGCGGCATTATGGATCGAGTGATCGCCAAATCCACCGCGCCAGCCGAGCAAATGAGGCCTGGCTTGACCGGCATCGATGACTTCAGAGGTGACCTGGAGCCGGTAGGCGCTCTTGGTGAACCGGAAGGTCTTGTGAGCCGTCACGGTTCCGTCGGAAAACTCGAACTCGACCGTCAGCGGATCCCCGGTATCCTTTCGTACAAACAGTGCCTGGTTGAGGTCAGTCTTGGGCGGGTTCTCCCGGAACACATACGACATCGGCCAGCCGGCTTTGGGCGCGGCATGCGCGTTTACCAATTCGACCAGCTTGCCGTTGTTGTCCTTGTAGGACTTGAGCTGCCAGCTTTTGACGACCGCGCCCTGATTAGAAAAGACCACCCTGTGTACGCCGGTTTCAACGACGTACTGCTCGGCCTTCTCCGCCGCTTTGACGCTGGCGATGACGGGCGGCGCGGCGGGCGAGGCTGCCTGTGGAGCCACGGCGGGCGCCGGCGCCGGCTTTGCCGCCGGGACCTGCTTGGCCTCTGGCGCTTTGGGCGCGGGCTTCTGTTGTGGTCCGGTTAAGAGGGGGGTCAGCAGGAACACGGCGCCCATGAGAAGGAATGCCAGAAGCATTCGCATCTCCATGGTGAGTTCGAACTTCTTGCCTTGCTTGGTATCGGGCATCGGGGGTTGGATTCTTTCTAGCGCACCGGATCGAGCCCGCCCGGGTGCCACGGATGGCACTTGCTCAGGCGCTTGGCTCCCAGCCAGACGCCCTTGCCGGCGCCATAGCGTTTCACGGCTTCCATCATGTATTCCGAACAGGTGGGATGAAAACGGCAGGCGGAGGGCAGGACTGGTGAAATCACAGCTTTGTACAACCGCAGGAGGGTTAGGACGGCCTGACGCATCGCTCCAGGAGCCGCTCCACGTCGGCCGCAATCGCTGAAGCCGGAAGGCTGAGCGCCGGTTTCTTGAGATTCAACACGATCCACCATTGCGGCGGAAACTGCCACAGACGCAGCCGGATCTGCTCGCGGACACGGCGCCGCATCCGGTTGCGAACCACCGATTTCCCGGCAGCCTTCGTCACGGTGAACCCGAAGCGGGGCCCCTCCTGGGACCGGCTGTTCCAGCAAAACGCTAGAAAACTCGCTGCCGATACGCGGCTCCCTTCGTCGTACACCTTCCGGAACTCCGAGCGCTTCAGCAGCCGGTTCTGCTTTGAGAACGGGAGTGGACGCGGCGGTTCCAGAGTGGGCTATTGCTTGGCGTAACGCACCGCGCGCTCATCGCTCACGGTCAGCTTCTTGCGGCCAGCGGCGCGGCGCCGGGCGAGCACTCTCTGCCCGTTCTTGGTCTCCATTCGGGAGCGAAAGCCATGCGTTTTGGCGCGCTTCCGGTTGTTCGGCTGAAATGTACGTTTTGGCATCTTGGATCCTCAGCACCGCGGATTGAAGGCGCACAAATCCTGTGTCCCTGCTGGGCTGAACTTTCAGTATAGGGGTGTGGAAATCAGGGTGTCAAACCTACTGCACGGACGCTAGAAATGCCCTCATCACCTCGATGGTCTGCGCCTTGTTCTCGCGGCGGACATTGTGGCCCGCGCCCGTGATGTGGACGATCCTGCCCGCCTTCAGAATCTTCGTCACTTCTTCGTTCTTCGCCTGCACATCGGCGGGCGCATCGGCTTTCAGGATCAGAACCGGGGCGCTGATTGTCTTAAACATGTCACGCGTGGCGGGACGCTCAGCCGGGCTGGAAAACACTGTGTTGGGGTGGTGCCGCTGCTTTGACGGCGCCCAAAACGCACACTCGCTTTCACCCCACTTGGGCGAGTTCTTCATGCACTGGCCAAACAACTCGTCGAAGGTACGGTTATTGCCGGCAAGGATCGCGTCACGGCGCTTCAGACGGTCTTCCGGAGAGTTCGCCATCGTCATCGGAGTCGTGCCGAGATTCGGATCCTCGAGGATCACTGCCTTGGACGCGGCGGGATACCGTGACGCAAACCACGCGGCGGTCCCGCTTCCCATCGAGTGTCCCATCAGGATTGGTTTCTCAATCTTCAGCGCGCGCAGAAACGCGTTCAGGTCTTCGACCATGCCCTCCTGCGTCGGAACGGTAGTCGGAGCGTCGGAGAGGCCGTGTCCGCGCGCGTCCCACATGATTATGTCGTACTGAGATGTAAACTCCTTGGCAAGATTCGTCCAGCAGCGCCCGTCATCGGAGGAACCATGCAGCATCACCATGACTGGCTTGCTACCGCCGGTTCGCCAGTAGTGGATTCGGATGCCGTTGGCCATGACATAGCCATCTGTCCAGCCAACCGGCGAGGGAGGGGGACCGGCAAAAGCGCAAAGAGCGGCGAGCGCAGCGGGCAAGAAGCGGAGATTCATCGAAAGTGCTCCTGGTATTAATGGATGGAGGTAGCATATCGCACAGCACGCTACGATGGTTGAATGCGAACTCTGTTTTTACCGCTCCTTGCGGTGCCGGCTTTGACGTTCGGGCAATCGGCCGCAACGCCTAAAGCATCCGCCCAGGCTGGACCGAAGCCGGCGGCATCGAAGGCTGCAACCGCCGCGAAACCCAAGACGTCTCCTTCCGCCGCCACACCCGCGCCGGCAGGCTCAGCCGCCGACCCGGTGGTGTTCACGGTCGGCGCCGAGACCATGACCAAGTCGCAATTCGACAAGTTTGTAGCGGCGATGCCCGAACAGGTCCGGACTCAGGCCGCCACGCCGGCGGGCAAACGCGACTTGGCCGACAAAATCGCGGAACTGAAGGCGATGGCGCAGGAAGCCAAACGGCGCAAGCTGGACGAAACGCCCGAGATCAAACAGCAGATCGCAATCAACGAACAACAGGTGCTGGCCAGCAACCTGTTTCAGTCGCTGGTGAAATCGGCCAAGCCCTCGCCCGATGCCGTGCAAAAGTATTACAGCGAGCACCAGACCGAGTACGAAACCGCCACGGCGCGCCACATTCTCATCCGCTTTCAGGGTTCCCGCGTTCCTCTCAAGCCGCAACAAAAGGACCTGACCGATGCCGAAGCGCTGGCCAAGGCTCAGGAGCTCAAGAAGAAGCTCGCCGGCGGCGCGGACTTCGCCGAATTAGCCAAGGCCGAGTCCGACGACACCGGTTCCGGCGCCAACGGCGGAGACCTGGGCACTTTCGGCCGCGGACGCATGGTTCCACAGTTCGAGCAGGTGGTCTTTACCCTGCCTCCGGGCGAAGTGAGCGAGCCGGCCAAGACGCCGTTCGGCTACCACCTCATCCAGGTGCAGGAGCGGAAAGCGAAGACCGTGGATGAGGTCCGCGCGGAAATCGAGCAGAAACTCGCGCCCGAAGAAGCCCGGAAGCAGGTTGAAGAGATCCGCAAGAAGGCTAACATTCAACTCAGCGACGAGTACTTTGGCGCAAAGTAGGAAGTGATGAAGACGCGGCGGTCTTTTTGTCAAGCGGGTGGGCTCACGGCCCTGGCGGCATCGCGTGTCATGGGCGCCAACGGCCGTGTACGGGTTGGCGGACTCGGTACAGGCGGGCGTGGCACTTACGTCCTGCGCCTTGCCAAAGAGTTCGGCAACGTCGACATCGTGGCGCTGGCGGACATCAACAAGGTGCGCCTGGACTCGGCCCGGCAGCAGCTTGCCGTGCCGGGCGCCACTCTGCTGGACGACTTTCAGGCCGTGCTCGACCGCAAGGACGTCGATGCGGTGGTCATCGGGTCGCCCGACCACTGGCATGTGCCGATGTTGACCGCCGCCGTCGGAGCCGGCAAAGACGCCTACTGCGAAAAGCCGCTCACGCACACCGTCGAAGAGGGCGATGCCATCAAAAAGACGGTCGAAGCCTCCGATCGCATTGTGCAGGTGGGCTACCAGCAGCGAAGCTATCCGCACTTTCAGGAAGCCAGGCGGCTGATCGAAGCCGGCCGGATTGGCAAAGTCACCCTGGTTCACTCCTACTGGCAGCAGAACGCCCAGCGCAGCGGCGTGACCACCGTCGACCCGAGCCAGATTGAGTGGAAGAAGTTTCTCGGTTCGGCCCCGCCGCGGGCTTTCGATCCCTGGCGCTACTCGCAGTGGCGCTTTTTTTGGGATTACGGCGGCGGCACCATGACCGACTTGTACTCCCACTGGATCGATGCGATTCATTGGATCATGGACGACTGGGCGCCGCTGACGGCGCAGGGAACCGGCTCGAGGTACATCATTCCGCATTGGGAATGCCCCGACACGGTCACGGCCGCGTTTCGATATCCCAAGAACTGGATGTCCACCTATACCAGCACGATGGTGACGCGGGTGGGCGATGGCGGGATGGTGTTTCGCGGCACAATGGGCTCGCTGGCGCTTACCCGCAACGGGTTTGCGCTGCGCACCGACGCCAGTTCGCTTGAACAGAAGACCAACGACCCAACGCCGGATTTGACGGCCAAGTCGCAGCGCGACGGCACCATCGACCACGTGCTCAACTGGCTCGATTGCCTCAAGACTCGCAAACGCCCCAACGCTCCCGTGGCCGAGGCGGTCATGGCGGCCAACGCCGCGCATTGGGGCAACGAAGCCATCCGCAGCGGCAAGTTGATTGAACTGCCCCGCCGCGAAACGGACTTCCATCCGCTGTTCGACGGACGCAGCCTGAACGGCTGGGTCGTGGACACACCCGGTGTGTGGGCCGCGCGCGATGGAATGCTGACCGGCAGCAGTCCCGGCGGCCTGAAGTGGAACGACTTCCTGCGGACGGCCGGAGCGTACCAGGATTTCGAGTTGAAGCTGGAATTCCGGCTGGTCAACGGCGCCGGCAACAGCGGCGTGCAGTTCCGCAGCGAACCGGTTGCCGGCAGCCACGAAGTCTCGGGTTACCAGGCCGACGTGGGGGCGCGCTATTGGGGCGCGCTGTACGACGAATCGCGCCGCAACAAGGTTCTGGTGCAGCCCGACCCGGCGATGCTCGAAAAACTCGACCGGAGCGGCTGGCATGAGTACACCATTCGCGCCTACGGAAACCACATCACCCTGACACTTGATGGAGTGCGGACCGTGGACTACACCGAGCCGGATGCCGGACTTCTAAAGCGTGGTTTCATAGCCCTCCAGATGCACGCCGGACCGCCCACCGAAGTACAGTTCAAGAACATTCGCATCCGGGAACTATAGCGTGATGCTGGAACGCCGCCGTTTCCTCGCTGGCGCCGCGGCATTGTTGCAGGCCGCCGGCGGCGTAACCAGGAAAGATCTGGAGCGCGCCAGAGGCTATGTTCCGGGCGCGCCCGAGGTGCGTCTCGAGCGTTCCTGGCTGGGCGACTTGTGCCGCACTCGAATCGTCAACACCGGTGCTCAGGGCGTCGCGGTCCACGACGTGGTTCTGTTCGACCTGAAGCACACGCTGCCCGGCGAGACAGCCTTGTATGGCGAAAGCTTTCAAATGCTGTCGCAGACCGGCGGCACACTGGCGGCGCCGGTGGACTTGGGCTACCCGGAGCGGGCGCACTACCGGATTCCGCAACCCGAGGATGCGCGCGTGCTGACCGGCATGATGACGCTGGCGCCCAGCGAAGGGGATAACCGGCTGCTGGCATTCACGTCCTCGCGGCGCTTCAGCGGGCGTTTCTACCTGCGCCCCGGTTCGATCCAGGTGGTCTCAGATACGGAAGGTCTCACCTTGGGTCCGGGTGAGGCGTGGGACATGGAAGAGTTCCTGTTCGCGGCGAGTACCAGCCGCCCCGCGCTGCTGGAGCGCCTGGCGCGGGAGATCAACCGCAATCACCCACGGTTGCGGTTCGACAAACCGCCCGCGGGCTGGTGCTCGTGGTATTGCTTTGGACCCCGCGTGACGGCGCAGCAGGTTCTGGACAACCTGGATGTCATCAGCAGGCAAATCCCCGGGCTGAAGTACGTGCAGATCGACGACGGCTACCAGCCGGCGATGGGCGACTGGCTGGAAACCGGCGGCGCGTTTGGAGGCGATATTCGCGGGGTCCTCAAAGAGATCCGCAAACGCGGTTTTGAGCCGGCGATCTGGGTGGGACCCTTCATCGCCGAAGCCGGATCGCGCGTGTTCCGGGAGCATCCCGATTGGTTCATCCGCGATGCCGGCGGCAGTCCGCTGAGTTCCGAGCGGGTGACGTTCGCCGGCTGGCGGCGCAAACCCTGGTATGCGCTGGACGGGACACACCCCGAGGCGCGGAAGCATCTGGAGAACATCTTCCGGACAATGCGGCAGGAGTGGGGCTGCTCTTACTTCAAGCTGGATGCCAATTTCTGGGGCGCGATGCACGGCGGGCGGTTCTACGACGCCAAGTCTACTCGCATCGAGGCCTACCGGCGCGGCATGCAGGCGGTGCTTCGCGGCGCGGGCGATGCCTTTGTGCTCGGGTGCAACCATCCCATCTGGGCCTCGTTCGGCCTGATCCACGGATCACGCAGTTCCGGCGATGTGTCGCGCAAATGGGACGTGATGAAGACCGTCGCCCGGGAAACGCTGAACCGGAACTGGCAGAACGGGCGCTTATGGTGGAACGACCCCGATTGCGTGCTGCTGACCGGCGCTCTGACAAGAGACGAATTGCAGTTTCACGCCACGGCGGTGATGGCCAGCGGGGGAATGGTGCTGGCCGGCGACGACCTGACGAAATTGGCGCCGGAACTGATGAATGTGTTGAAACGGTTTCTGCCGCCTACTGGCGCCGCCGCCGAGTTTGAGGACGCGACGCTCGAAACCGGCGTCATCCGGATGCCCGGACGGCTCATGGTGTGTGCGTTCAACTGGGGCGATGAACCGAAGACGCTGCGTGTGGCATTGCCTCGCGCGGGCGTGCTAACGGACTTCTGGACCGGAGCGGACCTGGGGCGGCACGAAGGCGCGTATCAGCTATCCGCCATGGCGCCGCATTCGGCACGCCTCATCGTGATCGGGTAGGGCCAGGCGCAAGCACGCGATAATGGCGGTTTATGCCGTTGAGTTTGGCCGCCGCCGGCACAGCATTCGGAGCCGCGTTCGCCGCGGGCGCAATCAACTCGGTGGCGGGCGGAGGCACGCTCATTACCTTCCCCACGCTGGTCTTCCTGGGCCTGCCTTCGGTCGTCGCCAACGCCACGAATACGGTGGCCATCTGGCCCGGGTCGCTTGGCGGGATGTGGGGATACCGGCGGGAACTCAAAGGGTCCGGAAACCGCCTGCTGGCCCTGGCGGGCCCCAGTCTGCTGGGAGGTCTTCTCGGCGCCATCCTGCTCCGCTACACGCCACCGGTGACCTTTGACCGCCTGGTGCCGTACTTGATTCTGTTTGCGACCGTCCTCTTTATGGCGCAGCAGCCGGTGCAGAAGCTTCTTGGGACGCCGCACCCGGAGCACGCCCGGTCACCCCGCTGGCTGGCCGGCGCCATGCTGTTCCAGTTTGGCGTTGCCTTGTATGGCGGCTACTTTGGAGCGGGCATCGGAATCTTGATGCTGGCGGCGCTGGCGATTCTGGGCTTGACCGACATTCATCAGATGAACGGCTGGAAGAACTTCTTTGCGCTGTGTATTAACGGCGTGGCCGCGCTCTACTTTGTCTGGGCGGGGATGGTGAACTGGCCGTTTACCGCGGTGATGGCCGCCGGCGCCATCGCGGGAGGGGTGGGCGGCGCCGGCGCGGCGCGCCGCATCGGCCGTGTGGCCGTGCGGCGCATTGTGATCGCCATCGGTTTTGGGATGGCGATTTCGCTCTTTCTGAAGAAATAACCCTCTTACGGGTTGGTGATGTCGTGTGTCCGCGACTGGCCGCGAAGCGGAACGTAGATCTTCTCCCACGCGCGATGCGCCGGATGATCATCGTAGCCTTTAAACGCCGCTTCGTTTTCGAATTCCATGACAAACGCATCGGTAAATTGGCGAGTCTTCATTGTGCCGTCCGCCTGCTTTTCCTGCGCGCTGCCCTGCACCTTGATTCCCTTGAGCCAGATGTTCCGGACGCCGGGGATTTCAGCGGCCATTTTTTCAACGCCGTCGGTGACGGTCTTCTTCTGCGCATCGGTGACGCCGTCCTGGTAATACAGGGTCACGACGTGAATGATGGACTTCGGCTTGCCGTACTTGTTCGCAGCATAGCCGGCGCCGGCTCCCGCCAGGAGCAATACGCCGGCGCTCAGAATCGCCTTTTTCAGACTGACATGGATTTCCATTGGTTGCCTCTTTGGGTTTGGGTTTGCCATCCGGACCACTTCTCACAGACCACGATCGAATTAGCTGGATTGGCCGGGTCGAACTTCACTCCCACGGGTCCAATCCACAGTTCGGGGCTGGCGGGCATGTACTGGCGTAACGACGCGACATCCTGTGACGCGAAATACTCGATGCCCCGCAAATCGTAGTGGAATTGCACATACTTTTCATCAGCGTCCGTCACATGCCCTTCGGTGACGCGGTTCTTGGCGTTGATGGACAGACGTCTCCTTCGTTCCAACTCCTCGGCCGGCGGCTGCCTCCGGCGCCACCACCAGGCGGCAGCACATGCCGCGGCGAGCACGCCGGCCACCGCAAGCCAAAAATTGGGATTCTGTAACAAGTGAAACCGAAGCCGTCAGACAAGCCTCAATAACCAACAGCCGACCTCATCAGCATATCAAGGGCGGCTTACTCGGCGATAACGAACGTGCTGAGTTCGACAACGCCGGGAACCTCCACTTGGAGACGGTCTCCCGGTTGAACGGGACCGACGCCGGGCGGGGTTCCCGTAGCAATCAAGTCGCCCGGTTCCAGGGTGAGGAACCGGGTGATGTATTCGATGACAAACGGGATGTCGAAGATCATGTCGCTGATAGGCGCGTCCTGCTTGACCGCGCCATTCAACAAGGTCCGGACCCGCAATGAGGCGGCGTCCACCTCGTTTGCTGGAACCCACCATGCGCCGGCGGGGCAGAAGGTGTCGAAGCCCTTACCCCGCGTCCACTGGCCGTCTTTCTTCTGGAGGTCGCGCGCGGTCATGTCAAGCACGGCGGTATAGCCGCCAATGTAGGACGGCGCGTCGTCCCGCGAGACGTGGCGAGCCCGTTTCCCGACGATCACCCCGAGTTCCCCTTCGAAATGCACGCTCTGCGAGAGCTTTGGAAAGACGACCGGCCAGAGGTGCGCCGTCAGCGAAGACGGAGGCTTGAAGAAGATGATCGGTTCTTCCGGAACGGGGTTGCCAAGTTCAGCGGCATGGTCGACGTAGTTGCGGCCGACGCAGACGATCTTGGTTGGGCTCACCGAAGGCAGTATCCGCGCGCCCGCGGCCTCGCCTTCGCCCCAAATGCCCTGGCGCACATCGGGATGGCTGTTGGGGGCCGTCACCGGCAAATCCGAATTCAGTGTGTAACGTACGTTTCGGGTCATGCGTTGGATCTCAGTTTGGCGCGACGGCTTCCACCGGCGCCGAAGGCGCGCTCTCGTTGCCTAGTTGATCGACGGTGGAGATCCGGTAGCGATAACGCTTGCCGGGCGCCACGTCCCGATCGGTGTAACTGGGATTTACCACAATATCCCCCAGTCTAACGAAGGCGTCGCCGCCGGACGCGCGGTATACGATGTAGCCCCGCAAGTCGGGAGCGGGCACCGGCGGCCAGGCCACCTCGATTGTGTTGATGCCGGCCAGCGCGGTGACGCCGGCCGGGACGGCGGGGGCAAACACATCGGCGTACTTTATGGAGACGGCCTGCGACATCTCGCTTTCGGCTTCCGAGTTCGCGCTGGCAATCGCAGTCTTCTGGATGCGATAACTGTACGTGGCGCCGTAATGGACGTCGCTGTCGTCCCACTCGGGTTGCGGTGTCTTGCCCACAAGCTGGAATTCGGTTTCGCCCTCCGCCTGGCGCAAAATCCGCCATCCGGCGCCGTCGACGGCCCTGCCGCCGCTCCAGGACAGGTGGATGGATGCGGCGCGAGCCTCCACCCGGATGCCGGAGGGAATCTCCAGCGGCTCGAGGATCTTCAACACCACAAGGTTGGACCACTCGGACGGCTTGCCTGTGGGACCGAGCGCCCGCGCGGCGACGATCACGTCCTGGCCAAGCCAGCCGGAAATCGGGGCTTCGGCCTCCACGGGTTCCGGCGAGGCGGCCGGCGCCGGGATAGCCCGTGCCCGGGCCGCCCACGCGTTGACGTCGAAGGGCGGCGGCCCGGCCGGACCGGCTCGCAGGTCGATCGTCAGACTCTTTAATATCAGCTTGTCGGTCGACTCAAAATTCGGCGTGAAGCGCACAATCAATTTGCCGCCGCGCTGGAAGGCGGTCAAACCGGAAATCCGCGCCGGGATGTTCAACGCGGGCGGCAGCGGGTCGCCGATGTAGCCGCAGGACGGCAAAAACGCCGCACACAGGACTATCAAGGGGGACGCGGCGCGGACGGTCACAGAATGTAGCGCGTAAGATCCTGGTCCTTGACGATTCCCGATACTTGCTTACGCACAAATTCAGCATCGATGCGGATCGTTTTCTTCTTCAGATCCGGACCGTCGAAACTAATCTCTTCGAGAACCTTCTCCATGATGGTGTGAAGACGCCGCGCTCCGATGTTCTCCGCCGACTCGTTGACTTCCGCGGCGAAATGCGCGATCTCGGCGATCGCATCGTCGGTGAAGGTCAGCCGGATGCCCTCGGTTTCGAGCAGCGCCGACTGCTGCTTGACGATGGCGTTTTTGGGCTCCTTCAAGATACGGATGAAGTCGGCTTCGGTGAGCGACTTGAGTTCCACCCGAATCGGAAAGCGGCCTTGCAGTTCCGGGATCAGGTCGCTCGGCTTCGACACATGAAAGGCGCCGGCGGCGATGAACAGGATGTGGTCCGTGCGGACAAAGCCGTAGCGGGTATTGACCGTCGTGCCTTCGACAATCGGCAGGATGTCGCGTTGCACGCCTTCACGCGACACGTCGGGGCCGTGGCCGCCCTCGCGCCCGGCGATCTTGTCCACCTCGTCGAGAAAGATGATGCCGTTGCGCTCGACGCGGTCGATCGCCGTGCGCGTCACCTGGTCCATGTCGATGAGCTTTTGCTCCTCCTCCTGAACCAGGTAGTCCATCGCTTCCACCACGCGCATCTTGCGCCGCTTGCCGCGGCCCCCAAACATGTTGGGCAACATGTCCTTGAGGCTGATGTCCATCTCTTCGACGCCTGAATTGGTCGTGATCTCGAACGTCGGACCGCGCTCCTTGACCTCGATTTCCACCAGCCGGTCGTCCAACCTCCCGCTGCGCAGTTTCTCGCGCAGCTTTTCGCGGGTACGTTCGGCCGACTCGCTGGGCTCGGGCTGCGGCGGCATCAGGACATCGAGCAGGCGCTCCTCGGCGTTGCGCTCGGCGCGTTCGGCGACTTCTTCCAGCCGTTCTTCCCGCACCATGTCGATGGCGATTTCCACCACGTCGCGGATCATGGACTCGACATCGCGGCCGACGTATCCGACTTCGGTAAACTTGCTGGCCTCGACTTTGAGAAACGGGGAATTGGCCAGCTTCGCCAGCCGGCGCGCCAGCTCCGTCTTACCCACTCCGGTAGGGCCAATCATGAGAATGTTTTTCGGAATCACATCCTCGGCCATCTCCGGGTCCAGCTTCTGGCGCCGGATCCGGTTGCGCAGCGCCACCGCGACGGCGCGCTTGGCGTCCGACTGGCCGATTACGTACTTGTCCAACTCGCGGACGATTTCCCGGGGAGTCAACTCGTCGAGCAGCGGCCGGTCGTCGTGTGCCTGACTGGGCAGATAGATCACCATAGCCTTAGCCGATCTCCTCGAAGACAATGTTGTCGTTGGTATAGATGCAGGTTTTCGCCGCGATCGCCATGGCCTTCTCGGCGATCTCGCGGGCCGGGAGCTTTGTGTTCTCGATCAGGGCGCAAGCCGCGGCTTTGGCGAACCCGCCGCCCGAGCCGATCGCGGCGCAGTCTTCGTCGGGCTCGATTACGTCCCCCTGGCCACTGATGATGTACGTCTTGGTTGCGTCAACGACCAGCAGCAGGGCTTCCAGGTGCCGCAAAACCTTGTCGGTACGCCAGTCTTTGGCGAGTTCGACGACGCTTCGCGACAGGTTGCCGTTGTGCTGCTCCAACTTGGCTTCGAAGCGCGAGAACAGCGAGAACGCGTCGGCTGTCGATCCGGCGAACCCGGCGGCGATTTTGTCCTTGTGCAGCCGCCGCAGCTTGTTGGCCGACCCTTTCAAGACCTCGGAACCAAGCGTCACCTGGCCGTCGCCCGCCAGCACCACCTTGCCATTGCGGCGCACAGCCAGAATCGTAGTCCCGTGAATTCGAGGATTTGTCACCACTTCGCTTTCAGTGTATCGGTAAAGCTAATCGGCACGGCGCAGGACGCGTGTGCGCCAGGCGTGCGCGAAGAGCCGGAATGCCGCGGGGTTGCGCCAGTGCATCACCGTCCGCACCAGTTCAACGGCGAACCAGACCAGGTAGGCGATCGTGATCCAGTGATGGATGTTGGCGGCGATCGTGCCGATCAGACCGGGTCCCGGCCGCACCGGCGAGAAGGCGAACTGGATCCCCCATAAGGAGAACAGCACAATGGCTTCCCACCAAACCAATTCCATGTTGACCAGAAAGATCATGCCGACCAGCGACTGGCCAATGGTCATGAGCAGTTCCAATTGCTGCTGCTCATCCAGCGGAATCGAGGCTACCCGCCCGGCCGAGACCGAGAAAACCAGCGGCAGCATGGCTGTCAGCAGCGTCCACTGGTTGATGTTGGAGGAAACCATGTTCATCAGGGCCATGGGCGCGCGATCGACGGTCTTGGCCCAATAGAATGCCGATACCTTTTCGGGAAACTCGGATACAAACGGCGCCACCCATTGCACGAACACGAATTCGGAGACGCCGATGAGTCCGGCGACGGCCAGCAGACTTCCGAGAAACGGTTCAGCCGCGAGGTAGATCAGCCCGCCACCGCCCAGAAAGAGCAGGCCAATGAGCAGATTGCGCCGGGCCGGCGGCGACTTCACGATGGCCTTTGGGATGCGGTCGAGATCCTCGATGCCCTCATGTTCCTTGGCCGGCATCCGCGATAGGACCGCGAGATAAGCCGCATAGATCAGGATCAGGACGACGGCGTCATAGATGGTGAGCGTAGCCTTCCACCAGATGACAATCACGTAGAGGAGCGGGACGAGCAGGCCCACAACCTCGATGCAATGCTCGTTCTCCAGGCGGATGGAACGCATCGGCCGCCGGTGCTTGACCCGGTGGAAAAACGCGGCGGTGAAGTAGATCATGGGCCAGCCGAGCCCGGTCAGCAGACGCAGCGCGCCGGTCAGGTTGGCCATCAAGAGCGGAACCTGCTGGCGCCAGGCGAGGACGGCTTCCACGGCAAACTCCGGCAGCGTTTGCAGCCAGGCCAGTATGGCGAGCGCGAATCCCTGCGCGACGAAGAACTGCGCCGATTCGGCTGCCCAGGCGATCATCATAGCCGCCAGCAGGATCAGCGGTGTGGCCCAGAGCGCGGTTTCAGGGCCGGTCTTGGCGATTTCGTGGGTCGCCACCAAGGCGAAGGCGCAGGCCGGCAGCGTGGTCTGCTGGCGCCGGATGGCTGGCTGCGGCGCGGCCGCGCGCCGCCACCCCAGCCTAAACAAACGCCACCTCGGGATGCTCAAGAGAAACGCGCGAGTGCCTGGCGTATTCGGGCAGGGTTCGAGGGTGGTCGGTCCGGCGGTGGGCCCCACGGCTCTCCTTGCGCGCCTCCGCGCAGAGCGCAATCATCCAGGCTACGGTGTGCATGCTGCGTAGTTCACAGTGGGCGCGCGTGATGGGCGCAGAGGTATCCACCGGCATCTCCTCAAGCGTCTCGATGGCCTGCCGCAAGCCCGCGGCGTCTCTCAGGATTCCGCAGTGACGCCACGCCAGAGAGCGAATGGCGTCCTCCGAGGATTGCGGCGCGCTCCACGCCGGTTGGGCGCCTTCGTGCGCGGCCTCGGCGTCCGCCATGGCGCGGCCCGCCCGCGCTCCGAAGACCAGGCCTTCCAACAGCGAGTTGCTGGCCAGGCGGTTGGCGCCATGCACTCCGGTACAGGCGACCTCGCCGGCGGCATAGAGTCCGGGCACGGATGTGCGTGTGTCGAGCGTGGTCCATACGCCTCCCATCGCGTAGTGCGCCGCGGGATGCACGGGAGCGGCTTGCTTGTCGAGGTCGAGGCCGTACGCCAGGCAGGTTTCGTAGATTCGCGGGAACCGCTTCCTGACAAACGCAGGGCCGCGATTGGAAAGGTCGAGGTAGACGTGCGGCGAGCCTTCGCGATGCATTTCTTCCACAATGCAGCGTGACACAACGTCCCGGGGCGCCAGTTCGGCCAGCGCGTGATAGCGCTGCATGAAACGCTCTCCTTTTGAGTTCAGCAGGTGCGCACCCTCGCCTCGCAAGGCTTCCGACAGCAGGAACCGCGGCGCGTTTTCCAGGTGGAGCGCGGTGGGATGGAATTGGACAAATTCGAGGTCGCTGATGACGGCGCCGGCACGCCAGGCTGCCGCGACTCCGTCGCCGGTGGCCACGTCGGGGTTTGTGGTTTCCGCATACACGCGCCCGAGCCCTCCCGTAGCCAGCAGCACCGCGCGCGCACGAATGCCCACAAGCCTGTCGCCGTGGCTGTCGAGCGCGAATGCGCCGGTCACCCGCCCGTCGTGGATCATCAGGTCGACCATCGACGAGAAGCTCAGGAACCGGACGGACTCGAACGACGCCGCCTTGCGGTAGAGCGAATGCGCCATTTCGCGGCCGGTCGAGTCGCCATGCGCATGCAGGACCCGGCTGCGGGAATGAGCGCCCTCGCGGGCAAAGAGCAGTTTCGATCCTTCCCGATCGAATTCCGTGCCCCAGGCCATCAACTGCTCGATGGCGGCGGGGCCTTCTTCGACCAGCGTGCGCACGGCTTCCCGGTCGCACAAGCCGTCTCCGGCGGCCAGGGTGTCGGCTTCGTGCAGTTCGACCTCATCGTCGTCCGACAAGGCAACGGCGACGCCCCCTTGGGCGTATTCGGAGGAAGACTCGCGAAGGCTATCTTTCGCCACGACCAGAACCGAGCCGGAAACGGCTAGCTCGATGGCCGCGCGAAGCCCCGCAACCCCTGCGCCTACGATGAGGAAATCAGTATCAAGGAATTCGAGGGTGGCGCTGATAACCCCATGGTACAACGAAGGATATGTCGGTTTATCCGGTAAAAACACCGGACCGGAGCTACAACGCGGTGGTCGAGCGCGGCATCTTGCGGCGCGCCGGGTCGTTTATTCCCGCCAAGGCGGCGCAAGTCTTTGTTGTCACCACTTCCGACGTCTGGGATCTGCACGGCGCCTCGCTGGCGGCGGGTCTGGGCGGCAAAGCGTTTCACCGCATCATTTTTCCGGGTGGCGAAGAACGCAAGCGCCTGTCGTCGGTCGAGACCATGGCCGAAGAAATGATGCGCCTCGGGGGCGATCGCTCCTGCCTGGTCATCGCCTTCGGCGGCGGGATTGTCAATGATCTCGGCGGCTTTCTGGCGGCGATCTTTATGCGCGGCGTGCCGGTCATTCAGATACCGACCACCTTACTTTCACAAGTGGATGCGGCGGTGGGCGGCAAGACCGGGGCCAACCTGGTTTCCGGCAAAAACCTGGTGGGCGCGTTTCATCAGCCCCTCGCCGTGCTCACCGACCCGGACGTGTTGATGACTTTGCCCGAGCGCGAGTACCGCGCCGGACTCTTCGAGGTCATCAAGCACGGTATCATCCGGAGCGAACCGCTGTTCGGCCTGATGCGGGACCGCAAGCAGGATGTGTTGAGCCGCGACCCGGAGGCTGTCGAGGAAATGATTTCCGAGTCCGTGCGCATCAAGTGCGAAGTCGTTTCGGCGGACGAAAAGGAAGCCGGACTTCGCCGCATCCTCAATTACGGCCACACCGTGGGCCATGCCATCGAGGCGGAAACAGGCTACCAGCGGTACCTTCACGGTGAGGCTGTGGCGTTGGGCATGAAAGCTGCGGCGCACCTGGGGCGCCTGACCGGGCGCATCAGCGGCGAGTTGGCCGGCGAGTTGAATGCCGTGGTCGACTCTTACGGGCCCCTGCCTCCGGCCAACGGCATCCAACCCGAACAGCTTCTGCGGCGGCTGGCCAAGGATAAGAAGGCCATTCAAGGCGCGGTCCACTGGGTCCTGCCGCGGGGCATCGGCGACGTGGAAGTAACGAGCGGAGTGGACGAGGCTTCCGTGCTGCGGGCGATTCGGGCCGCGCTGGCATGAAGCCATCCCCCGGCGCCTCGCCGCGCGGCACACAGACCGAGGAAGAAGCGGCACAGTACGTTCGCGGCATGTTCGGGCGGGTGGCGCGCCGCTACGACCTGCTCAACCACCTGCTCTCGTTTCAAGTTGACCGCTACTGGCGCCGCCGCGCGGTCGAACGGGTGGAAAGTGCTCTGTCCCGCCCTGGCGCACGTGTCCTGGACTTATGCTGCGGCACCGGGGACTTACTGCTCGCGCTCGCCGGGCGGCGCGGCGCACTCGTTTATGGCAGCGATTTCTGCCACCCCATGCTGATCGAAGCGCAACGCAAGGCCGCGGCCAGCCGGCTCCACGCCGCCGTCTTCGAGGCGGACGCCATGCGGTTGCCGCTGAGCGGCGCGTCGCTGGACCTGGTGACGGTTGCCTTCGGCTTTCGCAACCTGGTGAACTATCGAGGCGGTTTGCGGGAACTGGCGCGTGTGCTCAAACCGGGCGGCACGCTGGCGATTCTTGAGTTCTCCCAACCACCCAACCGCGCTTTTGCATCGCTCTACAACTGGTACTCGACGCGGATCCTGCCGCGCATCGGAGGGCTTGTGTCCGGCGCCTCGGACGCCTACACCTATTTGCCCGAGTCGGTGTCGAAGTTCCCCGGCGCCGAGGGTTTGTCCGCGCAGATGCGCGAAGCGGGATTCAGGAACGTAGAGTTCGAGCGGATGACCTTTGGCGTCGTGGCCCTGCACATCGGGGTGAAGCAGTAGTCTTCGGGCAGGTCAATCCTTCACATAGTGAATCTCGAATTTCCGGTTAGTAATAAACAGGACCGTCACGTCGCCTTCGGCCGCCGCTCCGTGCTCCATCTCGAGGCCGGCGGGAAACCAGATAAAGTGTCCGGGGCCGAAACTCCCGGCGTGGGTCGCCAATGTCCCCTCCAAAACGTACATGCCATGGGCGCACGGGTGGGTATGGCGCGTGTTGATCACCCCCGCCGGGTAGCGGACCAAACGCACTTCCATAGAGGTTTCCGGGTCTTCAATGAGGTTTTTGCGGTACAGCGTCTTACCCAGGTGTTCGTTCCAGCGCGGCTCCCAAGGCAGCGCCGCGGTATCGATTACGGTGATGTCGCCGGCTTGCATGCAGGAATTGTAGCGCCGCCCGGCGGCTTCGCGGGCGCTCAGCGCTATCGCCTTTTGGTTGCGCCTTTCGCATTCCGGTTTGGCTTACGGTGGTCCCCAGACCTGGAAATCAACAACTTACGTTTGGTGTCCGGAGTGCTCCTGATCTGTGGCGAGGAGAACGGTGATGAAGGCCACAATCCCAGTCAGTCAATGGTTGGAAACGTTGTCGGGCGTAGTCATCGCGCTGCTGGTCGTGGTTATCACGGCAGCGTTGGCGGATCGGGTCATTCTGCCCTGAACGGCCGGGCGCGTGGTTAGCCCGTGGGCTGAGAATCCGGCAACACCGTCCGCACATGGATGGTATAGGATGAGAGAGCCCGGCGGATTCTCGATCTCTGTATGTATAACGCCTACTTCAACCTACGGGAAAACCCATTCAACCTGAGCCCGGATCCGGCGTTCTTGTACCGCAGCCCGCAGCATGAGGAGGCGCTGGCCAATCTGATCTACGGGGTCCAGAGCCGCAAGGGGTTTATCGTTCTCACCGGCGAGGTGGGCACCGGAAAGACCACGATGCTCGAATGCCTGCGCGACTACCTGGATTCGCAGCGCATCGAGTTTGCGTTCATCTTCAATTCCCGGATTAACGCCGATCAGTTCTTCGAGATGATCGCCTACGACTTCGGGCTGCACTGCAATCACAAGTCCAAGCCGGAGGTCTTGCACTCACTGAACGAACTGCTGATCCAAAAGGCGAACGAAGGGCGCACAACCGTGCTGCTGCTCGACGAGGCTCACAACCTGGAGTGGGATGTTCTCGAAGAGGTCCGGCTGCTCGGCAACCTCGAGAACCCGCGGATTGGAAAGCTGCTCCAGATCATCCTTTCTGGCCAGCCGGAACTGGACAGAAAGTTGGAATCGCCCAATCTGAGGCAACTGAAGCAACGTATTGTTCTTCGATGTCACTTACGGCCCTTCTCCGAGTCCGAAACCATGGAGTACATCAACTACCGCCTGGCCAAAGCGGGGATGAAGCAGCAGAACGTGCTGCCGCCTTCCGTCATGGCGGAAATCCATGCCCGGACACAGGGGATTCCCCGCTTGATCAACGCCGTCTGCGACAACATGCTGCTGACTGCCTTCGCCATGGAGGAAAAACTGGGCACCATGGAAATGCTGGACGAAGTCTGCGCCGACTTGCGGCTGGACTGGCCGGGACGCCGTCCGCGCGGGCGCTCGGATTACCAGGGGGACCCCTACGGTCCCATCCGTTCGGGGTATTCCAAACGGGAGTCCTAAGATGACGGCAGCGGAACGGCAGGAGGCCGTTCGGTTGCTCGAGGAAAGCCTTCAACGCCTGGCTTCGGTGACCTCTTCGCTTTCCGAGGAACAGGCCCGGTGGAAGGCGAGCCCTGAATCCTGGTCCGTCCTCGATACGGTTGAGCACGTCACCCTGGTCGAAACCGCGATGGTGGCCGGTATCCGGGACGCGCTGACCATGCCCGCCAGTCCGGAGACGTTGGAAAAGACCAAGGGCCGGGACGAGCGCCTGTGGCGAGCCGTCAGCCGCCGCGCCGTCAAAGTGCAGTCACCGGAACTCTACGCGCCCGCGCGCCGGTTTGCGCGGCTGCGGGAAGCGCTCACGCGCTGCGCCGAGGCGCGGCGCGAGTCCATCGAGTTCGTGACCACGACACCGCACGATCTGCGGGCACATGCATTCCCGCACTTCATCCTCGGCCAGATGGACGCGTATCAGTGGGTGGTGTTTCTGGCGGCGCACATGGAGCGGCACATCGCGCAGATAGAGGAGATCCTGCTGGCGGCGCCGTTTCCGGCCGCCGGACCGGACCTCCGAAGCCGGGCAACTGGCGTATCGTAGCAGTGATGGTCAAGGACACGGCCCCGGTGAGGGCCGGCGAGGAGATTGAAGTTGCCGGCCTGAGCCGGTTCCTGGGGCAGCCTGTCGAAGTGGAACAGTTCCCCGGCGGGCACTCCAATCTCACCTACCTCGTGCGCACGCCCGAACGCGAATACGTCCTGCGCCGCGCTCCGCTGGGACCGGTGGCGCCGAAGGCGCATGACATGGCGCGGGAGTTCGCGGTGCTGTCAGCGGTGGCGCCGGTGTTTCCGCCGGCGCCGCGCGTGTACCGCCTGTGCCAGGACCCCAGCGTGATTGGTTCCACCTTCTTCCTGATGGAACGCCGCAACGGCATCATCCTGCGGACTGCGGCGCCGGCGGAAATCGCCGCGATTCCCGGCTACCAGGCGAAAGTGAGCCAGGCGTTTCTGACCTGCCTGGTGAGCTTTCACTCCATCGACGTCAGCCGCCAACCGCTGGCGTCGCTCGGAAAGCCAGAAGGGTTTGTCGAGCGCCAGGTGCGCGGGTGGGCGGACCGCTGGACACGGGCGAAGACCGCGGAACTGCCCGAGATGGACGGCGTCATCAAGTGGCTGTCGGCGCGCCTTCCACAGTCAGGCTCGCCCTCGCTGGTGCACAACGACTATAAGCTGGACAACCTCATGCTGCGGGAACACGATCCGGGCGAAGTCGAGGCGCTCCTCGATTGGGAGATGACCACCTTGGGCGATCCGCTGGCCGATTTCGGTCTGGCCCTGACCTATTGGGTGCACGCCGACGTTCCGGGGATGGAGCGGATCACGACCCAGCCCGGATGGGCTACCAGGGACGGCCTGGTACGCGAGTACGCGTTGCGCACCGGGCGGGACATGAGCGCACTTCCGTACCATGAAGTGTTGGGCGTCTTCAAACTGGCCGTCATTCTCCAACAGATCTACTTCCGCTATTTCAACGGACAGACCCGCGACGCGCGTTTCCAGCACTTCGACCAGGCTGTCGCCCGCCTGGCGCGCACGGCGGCGCGGCTTATGGAGGAGGCGGGTTGAGTTTCGTCTACCTTCTGCGCCACGGGCAGGCGGGCACGCGCGAAGACTATGACCGGCTCTCGGACCTCGGGCGCGAGCAGGCTACGCTTCTGGGGCGCAGCCTGGCGGAGGACGGATTCCGTCCGGCGGCGGTGTATTCGGGCGAATTGCGCCGCCAGCGAGAGACCGCGCTGTGGGTGGCTCAGGCGTTCGGCGCGATGAGCGTTCAGACTGTCCCCGAATGGAACGAGTTCGACCTGGACGCCGTGTACGCCGGCATCGCGCCCCAACTCGCCCGCCACGATCCGGAATTCCGCAAACACTGGGACGAGTTGCAGGCGGCCATTTCCGGCGGAGAAGGGGCCATTCACCGGAGATGGACGAAAGCCGATACAACCGTGGTGCGGGCTTGGGTGCAAGGGCTCTACGACTACGACGGCGAGTCGTGGGCTCAATTCTGCGCGCGGGTGGACCGGGGGTTCCGGAATCTCCAGCGGCAGGACGAGAACAGCACCGTCATCGTGTCGACGTCGGCGACTCCCGCCGCCATTTGCATCGGGCGGGCTTTGGAGTTGCCGCCCCGGCAAGTCATGAGGCTGGCCGGCGGCACATTCAATGCCAGCTATTCGGTCATCCGGCAGCGCGGAGACGATCTGGCGCTGGTGACGTTCAACTCGACAGCGCACCTGCGGGAAGCGCGGTTGCGCACCTACCGCTGAGGTAGGATACGGGCATGTTGTTCGAGTTATCGCCTCGCGCCGCCGCACTGCGGGAAAAGCTGCTCGCTTTCATGGACGAGCACATCTACCCGAATGAGCCGCGCTACTTTGCCGAGCGCGCGAGCGTCACAGACCGCTGGCAGCCCACGCGCATCATCGAAGAGCTGAAGCCGAAAGCGCGAGCCGCCGGGCTGTGGAACCTGTTCCTGCCGGAAAGCGAATACGGCGCCGGCCTGACTAACTTTGACTATGCTCCACTGTGCGAGGTGATGGGACGATCCGTGCTCGCCCCGGAAGTATTTAATTGCTCGGCGCCGGACACGGGGAACATGGAGGTTCTGGTCCGCTACGGTACGCCGGCCCAGAAGGAACGCTGGTTGAAGCCGCTGCTCGAAGGCGAGATCCGCTCGTGCTTTGCGATGACGGAACCGGATGTCGCCTCCTGCGACGCCACCAACATCGCCGCCAGCATCGTCCGTGACGGCGATTCCTATGTGCTGAACGGGCGTAAATGGTGGACGTCCGGCGCCGGCGATCCCCGCTGCCGGCTCGCCATCTTCATGGGCAAAACGGATCCGGCGGCGCCGAAACACAAACAGCAATCCATGATTCTGGTTCCGATGGACGCCCCCGGCGTGAAAATCGTACGGATGCTCGACATCTATGGCTACGATGACGCGCCGCACGGCCACGGCGAAGTGATTTTCGACCACGTGCGTGTGCCGGCGTCGAACTTGTTGCTGGGTGAAGGGCGCGGCTTTGAGATCGCGCAAGGAAGGCTGGGACCCGGGCGAATTCACCATTGCATGCGCTCGATCGGTGTCGCCGAACGCGCACTGGAGGCCATGTGCCGCCGGGTAAAAAGCCGGGTCGCCTTCGGCAAACCCCTCGCCGAACAGGGCGCCATCCGGCGCGACATCGCCAACTCGCGCATCGAGATCGACCAGGCGCGGCTGTTGACGATGAAGGCCGCCTGGACCATGGATCAGTTGGGCAACAAAGCGGCCCGGACCGAGATCGCAATGATCAAGGTGGTGGCGCCCAACATGGCGCTGCGGGTCCTGGACCGCGCCGTGCAAGCACACGGCGGCGCGGGCGTGTCCGGCGATTTCTTCATGGCGTACGCCTGGGCCTGGAACCGGACGCTGCGTCTCGCCGACGGTCCGGACGAGGTCCACCGCGAGTCGATCGCCAAGCTGGAACTTCGCAAATACGACACGGCCTGAAACGGTCTCTCGCCCTGCAAGCCCGCAAACTCCAGCCGGCCTTCGAACAGAGGATAATTTGAACTAGGACGCCGTGAATCCGCGCCACGCCCACCACAGGCACAACAAGCCCGGCGACAAACCGCGGAGCAAGCCTCCTGCACAGCCTCAGAACAGCCCGCTCAAGACCCTGGATCGTGTGCTCTCCAAAGCGGGTGTCGCCTCACGAACCGAGGCGCGGCAGTGGATCGCCGCCGGGCGGCTGGCCGTGAATGGAAAAGTGGTCAAGGATCCCGAGTTCTGGGTCAACATCGACCGCGATCGCGTCCGGCTGGACGGCAAGCCTGTGCGGCCGGGCAAAAAGATTTACCTGCTGCTCTACAAACCGAAAGGCTACCTGACAACGTTCAAGGATCCGGACGGGCGTCCCACGGTCTACGACCTGATGAAGGAGATGCAGCAGTGGGTGTTCCCGGTCGGGCGGCTGGACCAGGACACGAGCGGGCTTCTGGTCGTCACCAATGATGCCGGCCTCGCCGAGCACATCACCAACCCGGAACACAAGGTGCCGAAAACCTACCTGGTGAAATGCTCGACGCTGTTGAGCGAGGAGCAGATCGACCAACTCCGGCACGGCATCGAGTTGAAGGACGGCATGACCCGGCCGGCCAGGGTTGTCAGGATTCGCGACCGGTCGAACCGGACTGTTTTCGAGATCACGATCACCGAAGGGCGCAACCGGCAAGTCCGGCGCATGGTCGAGGCCCTTGGCGCCAAGGTGCTGAAACTGGTTCGCGTGGCCATCGGGCCGATTCGCATCGGGACGCTCCAGATTGGGCAGTTCCGGCCGATGCTTGCCGAAGAGGTCAACCTGCTCCGGTCGGCAGGCCATTAGAAAACCAGCGGCGCACGGCAATACTTGTAACGCTTCGCGTCTTTCCCCAACCGGCGGCGGTGCGCGGGCGTCCCTAATCTAACGCAAGCACCATGCTGGACAAACTGACGCAGGACTTCTCTTATGCGCTCCGCCGGCTGAGAAAGAGCCCCGGATTCACACTGGTTGCCGTAGCCTCACTGGCCCTGGGAATCGGCGCCAATACAGCCATCTTCGAGCTGGTGGAAGCCATCCGCCTGCGGGCGCTGCCGGTGAAAGATCCGGGGACGCTCGCCAACATTGCCTTTGTTCCGAAGTCGTCCAAGTCGGGCTGGTTCTCGACTCGCAGCGCGGAACTCACCTACGCGCAGTGGGACGAGATCCGCAAGCAGCAGCAGGCGTTCAGCACAGTGATGGCCTGGAGCGCGGCGCGCTTCAACCTGGCTGCCGGAGGCGAAGTACGGTGGGCCGAAGGTCTGTATGTGAGCGGCGATTTCTTCCGAGTCCTGGGCGTCACGCCCAGCCTTGGACGCGCATTGACGCCCCAGGATGACACCGCCGCCTGCCCGGACCCCGGCGCGGTGCTCAGCTATTCATTCTGGCAGGGGGAATTCGGCGGGGACCGCAATATTCTCGGCCGCAAAATCGTGCTCGATGGCCATTCTTTGCCGGTTGTCGGGGTTACGCCCCCGGCATTCTTCGGAGTCGAAGTCGGCCGTACATACGACGTAGCCATACCGCTTTGCGCCGACCGGATCCTGGCCGAAGACCACAAGGGGAGAATACCGGTTCGCCATGCCTGGTGGCTCTCGATGATGGGGCGTCTCAAGCCTGGCTGGACGGTCGCCAAGGCCGCCGCTCACCTCAAGACGATTTCACCGGCCATCACCCAGGCGTCCTTGCCGCCTGTCTATAAGCCCGACCAAGCCAAGCGCTACCTCGCCAACCAGCTCGGCGTCACCGAAGGCGCTACCGGCGTATCGAATCTCCGTCAGGATTCGGAGAGAACGCTCTGGCTGCTGCTGGCGACCACCGGGCTGGTGCTGCTCATCGCCTGCGCCAATCTGGCCAATCTCCTGCTGGCGCGCGCCAGCGTCCGCGAGCGGGAACTGGCGGTTCAGCTTGCCATCGGCGCCTCCCGCTGGCGCCTCATCGGCCAACTGCTGGCCGAAAGTCTCCTGCTCGCCATTGCGGGGGCTGTGCTCGGCGCGCTATTAGCGCAAGCGCTTAGCCGCGCGCTCGTCGCGTTTATGACCACGGAAAACGAACCCCTGTTTCTCGGGACCGGCTTGAACTGGCTGGTGCTCGGGTTTACCGCCTCACTCGCGATCTCGACGTGCTTGTTGTTCGGACTTCTTCCGGCGTTGCGTGCGACAAACCTTGCGCCCGCCGCCGTCATCCGTTCCGGCGGCCGCGGCATGACCGCCGGTCCGGAGCGCTTCAGCCTGCGCCGCCTTCTGGTCGTAACGCAAGTCGCGTTTTCGCTCGTCCTGCTGGCCGGCGCGCTTTTGTTTGCCCGCAGCCTTCACAATCTGGTCACCACCGAAGCCGGATTCAAGGCCGAAGGGGTGATCACCGTGGCGATCGACCTCAGCCGGGCGCAGATCCCTCCGGAGCGCCGCACCGAACTCTATCGTGAACTTGGGTCCCGCCTGGCCGCTCAGCCGGGCGTCACCGCCGCCGCGCAGACCTGGATCACCCCCATCAGCGGCTCGGGCTGGAACAACGAAATCGGTCCGGACAATGCGGCGGCAGCTTCCAGCGGCAAGTTGTCCTGGTTCAATTCGGCCGGCCCCGGATATTTCAAAACCATGGGCACGCAGTTGGTCGCCGGGCGCGATTTTGACGATCGCGACACGGCCAACTCCCCGCTGGTGGCGATCGTCAACGAAGAATTCGCCAGAAAGTTCTTCGGGACCGTGAACGTCGTGGGGCGGACGTTTCACATGGAAGCCCAGGCGGGTAAGCCGGAGCCGCTCTATCAGATTGCCGGCGTCGTCAAGAACACCAAGTACTACGATCTTCGCGAGACCCCGCGCGCCATCGGCTTCGTGGCCGCCGCGCAGGACAAGGAGCCCCGTCCCGCGACAAACTACGTTGTGCGTATCCAGGGTTCGCCCGCCGAAATTCTCAACGCGATCAAAGGCGCGGTGGCGCAAGTGAATCCGGCCATCGATCTTGAATTCCGGTCGTTGCCGGCCCAGGTGAAGGATTCATTGCTGCGCGAGCGGATCATGGCGGCATTGTCGGGCGCGTTCGCTCTGCTGGCGTGTCTTCTGGCCATGCTCGGACTCTACGGCGTGATTGCCTACATGGTGACCCGCCGCCGAAACGAGATTGGCGTCCGCATTGCTCTGGGCGCCGGCAGCATGCGCGTCATTGGCCTCGTGCTGCGGGAAACCGCGATGCTGCTCGGCGCTGGCCTCGCCGCCGGCACCCTCGGTTCCATCTGGATGGGCCGTGCCGCGGCGTCGCTCCTGTTTGGGGTCAAACCCTACGACCCCATTTCGCTGGCGGCGGCCACTGCGGTACTTGGCGTGGTGGGGTTGCTGGCTGGTTACGGCCCGGCGCGCCGCGCCTCGGCGCTGCAACCGATGACGTCGCTGCGCGACGAGTAGGCGCCAAGTCCGGCCGCGGCCCGGGCAGCGCCAAGCGGTTCAGGAGACACTGCCCGGAACGATCACGACCGTCTTGATGCCTGCCAGGTTCAGCAGGCCGCGGATCGACGTTTCCGCATTCTTTTCGGCATGCTTGAGAATGCCCATATCGACCGCCGCTTTTTCGGCGGCCGAAAGGCCCTCCAGGCGCGCCTTCTTCTCCAGATCCAGGCTGTAGGGGACCCAGGGCGTCCACCATGTGATGCGGCGATCCCACACTTTGGTTTCCTTCTCATCGAGCGCGACGTCCAGAATCTTTGCCGCGGGCAATCGTACGACCAGCGCGCCATCCGCGCGAGCCGTCACATCGCGCGGTTGCAGTCCCGCCAGGTCCACCCCGGCCCGCACCTTCGCTTGAATGACGATCAGAATCGATTCCGATCCAACCGGCGTCTTCTCTTCGGTGAGCCCGATGACTTTCTGCACAGTGTAGTTGACCGTGGACAGTTCGTTCATCTGCTGGATCTGGGCGACGACAGCGGGTGAGCCCGCTTCAAACGGTCCGCGCCGGGTGAGCCAGAAACCGGCCGCCGTTATGATCACCCCTGCCGCCAGGTACAGCCAACGGTTCATGTGCCTTGGTCCTCATCCCCATTGTGACCGCGCTGCCGCCTGGATCGCCACGACCGGATACGATAAGGGTTCGCAACATGGCCCCCACGGCACTTCTATCCCGGCGCGCTCTGCTGGCCGCCCCCTGGGTGGGACGCCCGCGGTTCACCGTCGTCCGGGAGTCGCCCGATGCTCAAAAGACGCAGGTGTACAGCCCCGGGTTGGCCCGCCTGGATTCCGGCAGGCTGGTCGCTACCTGTGACCTCACCTACCCGCCGGACACCAATCCCAAGGCGGTCAGGATCGAAGCCGGCAAGCTGTGGACCAATGAAATCTACACCAGCGACAACCGGGGCAAGTCCTGGACCCGGCGCGCCGAGCATTCCATGATGCATGCGCGCCCGTTTGCCGCCGGGAGCGCGGTGTACGTGCTGGGACACCAGTTTGACCTGACCATCACGCGCTCCGCCGACGGCGGCGAGACGTGGACGGCGCCGGTGCGGCTCACGCAAGGACAATCGTGGCACCAGGCGCCGTGCAACGCGCACTACGCCAACGGCCGTGTGTACCTGGTGATGGAGCGGATCACCGATACGGCATTTCGCGGCTGGCCCGTCAGCGTGCTGGCGCCGGTGGTCATGTCGGCGCCCGTTTCGGCCGACTTGACCCGGCGGGATTCGTGGGTCTTCTCCAACGAACTGGTGTTTCGCGACGCTGTCGCGCAGGCCGGCGCTCCGCACCTGCTGGGCGTGCCGTTCTTCTCCACCGGGAACACCGATCCTGGCCGCGGCGGACGCGGCATGGCGCCTATTGGCTGGCTTGAGACCAACGTGGTCCAGTTCACCAATCCAGATCACATGTGGTTCGATCCCGCGGGGCGTACGTATCACCTGTGGATGAGGGCGCACACGGGCGGAACCAACCTGGCGTGCATCGCCAAAGCCGTCGAGACCGCCGACAGAACCAGCATCGAGGTCAAGTTGGAATCGGCGCCCTCCGGAGAACCGGTGCTGTACGTACCCTGTCCCGGGGGCCACCTCAAATTCCACATCCTGTGGGACGAAGTCAGCCGGATGTTCTGGCTCCTGTCGAGCCAGTCGACCGATTCGATGACCCGCCCCGAGAGGCTGCCGGAAGAGCGCTACGGCTTGCCGAACAACGAGCGCCACCGCCTGGCGCTCCACTATTCCAGAAACTGCATCGACTGGCAATTCGCGGGCATCGTCGCCGCCGGGGCATCGCCGCGCCAGGCGCGCCATTACGCCTCCATGGTCATCGGCGGCCGGGACCTGTTCGTCCTGTCCCGCTCCGGCGACCAGCGCGCCAAGTCCGCCCATGACGGCAACCTGATCACCTTTCACACGGTACCCGATTTCCGCCGCCTCATCGCCTAGAACCGGATTTCACCGGAACAATCTAAAGGATATTGGCGTCTCAAACTACCAGAAGGAATCAAACCGTGCTCGAAGTCTTTCATCTGACGAAGCGATTTCACCGCAAACCCGCCGTCGACGACGTCAGTTTCTCCATCCGTCCCGGAGACGTGCTCGGGTACGTGGGCCCGAACGGATCGGGAAAAAGCACCACCGTCAAGATGTTGACCGGCTTGCTTGACCCCACGTCGGGCCAGGTCTTCTACCGGGGCCGGAACGTTCGCGACGATCTTACCGGATTCAAGCAGGTTCTCGGTTATGTTCCCGAGGAGCCGTTCGTCTACCCCTACCTGACCGGGCGCGAGTACCTGCAATTGACCGGGCGCCTGCGTTCGATACCCGAGAAGGCGCTCTGCGCCAAAATCGACGCTCTCCTTGACCTCTTTTCACTGTATGAGCACCGCTACTCGCCCATCGCGGCCTACTCCAAGGGGATGAAACAGAAGATCCTGATCGGCGCTGCTTTGTTGCACGATCCCGAAGTCGTAATCTTCGACGAGCCGCTGTCCGGCCTCGATGTGACTACCGCGATGATCTTCAAGAACCTGGTGCGGGAACTGTCCGGAAAGGGGAAGATCATCCTTTATAGCTCGCACGTGCTCGAGGTGGTCGAGAAGGTCTGCACGCGAGTCCTGATTCTGCGGTGTGGACAAGTGGTGGCCCATGATTCGGTGGAGAATCTCCGCACGCTCCTGTCATCGCCATCGCTCGAGAGCGTCTTCGCGCAGTTGGTCGTGCGGGAAGACACGGGCAAGATCGCGCGGAACATGATGGGCTTGATCGCGGGGTGATCATGAGCCAGACACCGATCGACACGCGGAGGCAGTTTCGGGAGTTAACCAACCTCTTCTTTGGCCGGTTCCTGGAAAACGACCTCATTTGCCTCGATGGAGACACGCGGGGAACGCTGACCGGAGTTTTGGGGCTGCTGGCCGCGCCGGGGCTCTTTCTGCCGTTTTTCCAGTTCGTTCAGTACGGATCCGCGCCTCTGTGTTTCGAGCCTCTCTACATCCGCGACCTTGTATCGTTCCCTGACAAGACGCTCCATCTTGCATTGTCGATGACGGTGCTGGGCATTGTGACCGTGCTCGAGTGGGACGCTATTCTGCCGGACCGCCGCGACACCGCGGTGCTACGCCCCTTGCCGGTCACGCTCAAGACGATGTTCGCCGCAAGGCTCTGGGCGCTGGTCAAGTTCTGGGCGGTGTTCACGTTTGTCATCAACGCCATCTCGTGCGTGTTCTTTCCTGTCGCGGTGGTGCAGAACAGCTCGGTTGGGACGCTGGCGTGGTTCGTCCGCAGCCATCTGCTCGCCGCAGCCGTGGGCAACGGCTTCATGTTTCTGGCCATGATCTGCGCGCAGGCAGTCCTGCTCAACTTGCTTGGTTGGCGGAGATACCGGCGGTATGCGCCCTTCGTCCAGTCGTTCCTGGTTGCGGCGCTCCTCATCCTGTTCTTCTTCTCGATTGGCGCGGCCTACCAGATTGGCCCCAATCGCGCCGCTGGCGGCATCAACCGGTTTCTGCCGCCGGTCTGGGCCGCCGGTTTATACCAGTACGAGCTGGGCTGGACACAGCCGGCGTTCCGGCAACTGAGCCAGTGGGCCTGGTCGGCGCTCGGAATTTCCGCGCTGGTTGGCGCGCTCGCCTACGCCGCCGGTTATCGCAGGACCGTGTCGCAGGCCTTTCAAGAGCAGGAAGGTCCGGCGGGGCGGCCGGGCGCGGCTGGCCGGCTGGCGGCGGCCCTGGCCAACCGGTTCTGGCTCCGGAGCGCGGCGCAGCGCGCATCGTTCCACTTCGTCCTGGCGACGATGATGCGCAGTCGCGGCCATCGCGTTCTGGTGGTGACGTACGCCGCCGTGGGAGTCGCCATAGTGTTTCAGGGTGTGGCGGGATTCATCGCCAGCGGAAACCGGACATGGTGGAGCACACCTCGCGGACCCTTGCTTCCGTCCATGTTGATCGTGTCTCTGTTTGTTCTGGCCGGGTTGCGCTACGCCTTCACGGTTCCCGCCGAGTTGCGGGCAAACTGGACTTTTCAGATCGCCGCCGCCAGCCATCCGTTCGAGTACCTCAAAGGAGTCCGCAAGGCGGTCGTGACGCTCGCCCTCGCCCCCGCGGCTGCCATCCTGCTCCCGCTGCACGCCGCGCTGTGGGGTTGGACAGCGGCCGCGACCCACGTGATGTACGGAACCGCCGTCGCGTACTTGCTGATGGAGATGCTGCTGCTTTCGATGGAAAAGCTGCCCCTCACGTGCTCCTATGTGCCGGGCAAAGCCAACTTGAAAGCCTCCTGGCCGCTGTACGTGTGCGGGTATACCGCCTACGTCAGCTTCTTCTCCTGGCTCGAACTGTGGGTGCTTGAAGAACCCGTCTGGCTGGTCTGGGTCGTGCTTGGCGCCGCTGGCGTGAAAGCTTCTGTGGAATTATACCGCCGCGTTCAGATGCGCGAACTGCGGTTCCACTACGACGAGGTCCCCGCCCCCGCCGTGCAAACACTGGACCTGTCGCAGTAGGTTACTGCTTCTTGGCGGCGCCGGCTTCTTTCGCGAGGCGGATTTTGCCGCCTTCCAGCTTCTTTTGAACCTTGGCGAGTTCGGTGTGGTCCAATTCCGCCGGAGCATTCGACTGCCACTCCCGCACCGATCTTTCCCACTGCGCCACGGCTTCCTTGACCTTGCCTTGCGCCTGGTAGACGTCACCGAGATGATCGTGGACGGTAGGGTCGCGGCTGCCGTGATCGAGCGAACGGCGGAGTTGCTCGGCGGCTTCGTCCAGCTTGTTCAGCCGGTAATAGATCCAACCCAGGCTGTCGAGAAACGCGCTGTTTTGCGGTTCCAGCGACACCGCCTTCTCGATCATCTGCAACGCCTCTTGCAGCCGGACATTGCGGTCCGCCAGCATGTAGCCCAGGTAGTTGAGAGCCGAGGCGCTGTCCGGGTTCAGCTTCAGAACCTTGCGGAACTCGGTCTCGGCCAGGTCGTACTTCTTTTGGCGCTCGTACATGGCGCCGCGCATGAAGACAATCGTCTCCTTGTCGTCGTCGCTGACCGACAGCCTTTCGGCTTCATCGAGAGCCTTCATCATCTCCGTGTGGTTCTTGGCCTTCTCGTAGAACTGCGCGATAGACAGCCATGTCTCGCGATCGTTCTTGCCATTGAGCAGCGTCTTGACCAGGATTACCGCCTGATTCGTCTTGCCCATGTCCGCCAGCACGGTCGCGTACATGAGTTTCGTCACGCGGTCGTTCGGGTACTTCTTGATGGCTGCCTCGGCTTCCTTTTCAGCCGAAGCGAAATCCTTGCCCGCGCGGTAGCTGTCGATCACCTGGGCCGAAACCCGGGGGCCGGCATCCGGGTCCACCTGCGCGATCTCGCGAAACGTGGCGACCGACGAGTCGGTCTGCTCCGCCGACCGGTAAAGGTACCCCAACCGCTCCAACAGGATGATCCGGTTATTCCGTTCGCCCATGCTGTCCGGCCGGCGTCCCATGCCATCGAGAATGGCTTTGAGCGTCTGGATGGCTTCGCTGGTCTTGCCCTCGGTCTCGAGCAGGCTTACCTCGTTGTACCGGACTTCGAGGTTGTTGGGATCAATCGCCGCCGCTTTCCGGCCGTACTCCTTGGCTTTGGCAAAGTCACGTTTCTGGCGGGCAATCTGCGAGAGCCTCAGAAGCGACATGCCGTCATTGGGGTCTTCGGCGATGAGTTCTTCAAACACTTTGAGCGCCGCGTCCCACTCCTCGCCCGCAAACAGGCTCTGGGCGTAGGCGCGCTTCAAGTCCGCGTTGCCCGGATTCATTTCCAGCGCGCGCCGGTAAGCCTCCGAAGCCAGCTTGAACTCTTTCATCTGCTCGTAATTGGCGGCGAGCATGGTGAGATTGCTCAGGTTGGGATTCTTCTCGGCGGCCTTCTTCAACATTTCGGCCGCGCCTTTGGTGTCGCCCAAATCGGCATAAACCATGGCGAGGCCCGTAATGGCATCGGAATTGTCCGGGTCGATTTCGAGCGCCTTCTTGTACGCCTTTTCCGCCTCGGCGGAACGTTGGGCAAACTTGCGCAGACGCCCCAATGTCACCCAATTCGAGGCGTCATTGGGCGCCAGTTCGGCGATCTTCTCAAACTGCTCAATTGTCTTGTTGAGCATCTCCTCGTTGGGCCGGTTCTGCTGGCCCTCGCGAAGCCGCGCCATGTAGATGCGGCCGAGTATGCGCCGGGCATTGATATCGTTCGGGTTCTTGCGGACCACTTCCTCGAACTCGTTTACGGCGCTGCGCAGTTGCCCGCTCTGAATGTAGAGACCGGCCAATTGCTCGGCAAGAAAGCTCGAGTCTGGGTCTGCCTTCATCGCCAGGCGGTAGTTTTCCACGGCCTTGGTGAGATATTCCGAGCGCGCGCCATACTGGCTGGCAAGATCTTCGTAAAGGTGCGCCAGCGCGGCATGATAATAGGCCGCGCCCCGGTCAGGCTTCGATGCGGCCGCTTTTTGGGTTTGCGCCGCCGCCGGAACCGCCAGCAATGTCAAGACAAGTGAAAGATGTACTCCGAGAAAGCCCAATCGGTTCGGCATAGTGATCGTCGTTTGAGAGCCCGCATCCATTAGTATAGTCCGCCCCACCGCCTGTTTCCGCGAACCGGCGGTACGGCTGCTCGATACACTGAAATCGTGCCGGAGGCCGGAAAGCCCCTTGTTGCCGTTGTTGGTCCTACCGCATCCGGTAAGAGCGGTCTGGCGCTGGCCTTGGCGCGGCGGTTCGGCGGCGAAATCGTCAGTTGCGATTCGCTGCAAGTCTATCGCGGCTTCGACATCGGTACGGCGAAGTTGCCGCTCGCCGGGCGGGAAGGCATTCCTCATCATCTGATCGACGTGGCGGACGGGCATGAGGTTTTCACGGCGGGCGATTTCGTCGCGCTCGCTACCGGAATCCTTGCCGATATATCCCGCCGTGGATGCCTCCCTATCATCGCCGGAGGCACCGGTTTCTACCTGCGCAGCCTGCTGGAAGGGATGACCGAGGCGCCTCCGGGGGATCGCAATCTCCGCCACCGTTTAGCGGCGATTGAGCAACGGAAACCAGGGTTCCTGCGCCGGGCGCTCCGGCGCCTGGACCCGCCCCGCGCCCGGGAAATCCATCCGCATGACATCAACAAACTTATGCGCGCCGTGGAAATCTACTGTGTCTCCACGCAACCGGCTTCGACGTTAAAGACCACCCGGCGCCCGCTCACCGGCTACCGTGTTCTCCGCATCGGCTTGCGTCCGCCCCGCGAAAGCCTCTACCAGCGCATCGAACTGCGGAGCCGCCGCATGTTTGAATCAGGCTTAGTCGAGGAGGTCCGGACATTGTTACAGCAAGGCTTACCCTCCACGGCAAAACCTTTTGAATCACTGGGCTATAAAGAGGCCTTGGCCGTGATCGAAAGACAGTTGTCTGAAGAAGACGCCGTGTTACAAGCCACGCTCCAAACCCGCCACTATGTCAAACGTCAACTCACGTGGTTCCGCCGTGACCAGGAAATCGTTTGGTTCGACGGATTTGGAGATGAGCCGGCCGTCCAGGACCATTGTACGGCACTCCTGGAAGCCTTTTTACAACTTTCGCATTAATTGAATCGAACGGGTGCGCGGCATAGACGTGACCAGATCCCACAGGTGTTTGCCGGGCGTTGAAGAGATCGGCAATCGTTCCCACGCCCTCGCGTTCCGTGACCTTGCAATCCTGGCCGCGCGGGCTATCGCACGCGGTGGAACCTTGACGTCTCGCTGAATGCCCTCGGTTCGTTGGCGTAAAGCAGAACGAACTTCCGCAGCATCGGCGCCGGCGCCGTGAGGATTATCTGTTTGCGATCCGGCAACTCCAAATGCGGAAAGCCTAGTTCGCGCACTTTTCCCTTCAGCCAGTCCGTGTCCATCGTCTGCACGCAGAGTTCATCGCCTTCTATCCAGACCCTCGCGATGAGGTGTCCCGGAATAGAAGGAGATGAATCGTCGCAGCATGAGTCGCAGCATGAGATGTCCAGCCAGTGTTGGCCCTCCAACCGGACCACTTGAAGCCTTAGTGCCTCTTGTCTTTCTCCGACTTCGTAACCGCCGGCCGTTTTGCGAACGTTCCAGGTCTCCTTCGCATCCTGGTCGGTCCACAGTCCCTCGAGCGGCAAATCGAAAGCCTTGTCTCTATCTTCGTAAAACGGAACGATAGAGAGAGTTCCGCCGCAGGACGCAGTGAGCAGCGCTCCAGCGGTCATAATCAATACAGGCGTGAGTTTCATGGGTATGCTCCTGTCACGCTAAGCGACGCGGCGGGCCGGGAATTTCAGAACCGTGCGATTTTTATCAGATGGTTCGGCGCCAGCGGGCGAACGCCAGCCTGAGCGGGGCATAGCGCGCGGCCGCCAGCATCAGCAGCGTCCCGATCGCGATCAGGCCCAACGGCCACAGCGCGCTGTCTTTCAGCAGATTCTGCTGGAGCCGCACAACGCCGATGGCCAGAAACAGCAATCCGGAAGCGAAAAAGTTCTTCATCTGCTTCGGCACACTGCCAAAAACGAAACAGCACGCCACCGCCGGCAGCAGCACCTCGAGCATGCGGGCTTCAAAGCGCATGCCGGCATCCGCCGGCGACTCCCCCCAGCGCTCGGTTGCGGCCAAACCGAGCAGCAGCAGCGAAGTCATCACGTGACCCGGAATCAAGAACCGGAATGCCTTGGCCACCGCCCGCATCTGCGGCGACGAGAAGCGCTCGCAGACCACCTGCAGAGCGAAGTAGATTCCGGCATTGACGATGAAGAGGTATTCGAGTTGTCCCCGCGTCCACGGCGCCGTGGCGTTCAGCCATTTTGGGTAAGGTTCGTGGAATATCGCCAACCCGGTGAGCGCCATCATGGTGAAAGCGACGGCGATCGGATAGAAATAGCGGGAATCGGCGGGGTAGCGAAGCCGTTCGAGGACCGCGCCCGAGCCCATGAACAGTAGCGCGCAGGGTATCAGGTAGAAGTACGGCCTGCCTGGGTCGCTCTCGATCCATTCGAGCATGCCCAGTCGGATCAGCGTTACCAGGGCGAGCATGGCGCCCGCCGCCGCCAACGCCAGCGAGAAAACTGGCGCCCGGGTGAACCGCCGCAGCCAATAATAGGCGGGTAGCGAAACGAACAGCGCCCACCACAACTGCGCATTGGTCGTTGGCTTAAACAACGGCAGCATTGAGAACAGCTCCAGCTTTTCCTTGCCTTGCGTGAAGCCTGAAAATACGCCGTATTCTCCCATGACCGCGAGCAGGGTAATCGGCAGGAGCAGGCAGAACGCCAGCAGGTATGCGATCCCGATGCGGTGGCGGCCGGAATTCCAGCAGCGCACCCCGACCCACAAGGCCGGGACGGCGGCCGCTCCCACCGCTAGCACGGCAGGTGTTCCGGAAAGCTCCCGGTAGCGGAACAGGACGATCAATGCGGCGCCGGCCACCAGCACCCACGCCCCAAGATACAGGCTCACCTGTGGCAGCGTCAGCCGCCGCACCTCCATGATCCAGGCGTCCTCGCGCTCGGCCAGGCGGTCGTAGGCCTTTCGCAGCGCATCGTACTCGGAATCGGAAAGGATCCGGTCCCGCCTCCATCCCTCCAGTTCGCGCAGGTGCTGCCCGGCCCTGCCTGCCACCATGCGTGAGTACGACCGGGGTGACGCCAACACGGCCTCGCCCGCGAGAAAGCGCTCGAGATCCGCCGCCATCTCGCGCGCCGAGGAATAGCGCTCCACGGGCGCCTTCTCCAGCGCCTTGATACAGATGTTCTGAAGATCGCCGGGGACTTCGGGATCGATGCGTCGCGGCAGCACCGGATCCGCTTCGCAGATGGTCCGTATCTGCTCGTCGATCCCGGCAGAACGAAACGGCGGCTCACCCGTGAGCAATTCGTAGAGCATCGCACCGAGCGAAAAAATGTCGCTGCGCGCGTCCAGTTCCCCGCCGCTCGCCTGCTCGGGTGAAAAGTAATCGGGCGTGCCCATCACCTCGCCTGGGCGAGTCAACCGCTCCTCGCGGTCCGCGACGTCGAGCGAAAGCCCGAAATCGAGCAACTTCGGCTCGAGGTCCGCGCCCACGAGCACGTTGGCCGGCTTGAGGTCGCGGTGGATCACGCCGTGCTGATGCAGCACCTCGACCGCGAGCGCCACCTTTTGCATCAGCGCGGCCCTTTGTTGAAACGTGAGCGCGTGCGCCGCATCGGTCAAGGATGCGCCTTCCACATGCTCCATCACGAAGTGCGGCGGCTCGCCATCCGGCCCGAGGCTGTAAATGCGGGCGATGTTCGGGTGCGCCAACCGCGCCATCGCGCGTGCTTCCTGCATGAACCTCGTCCGAAGCGCGGCGTTGTCCGCGTACCGCGGCCCGAGCGTCTTGATCGCGACCCTCCGGTTCAGCCGTTCGTCCAACGCCAGGAAGACGCGGCCCATGCCGCCGGACCCGATCTCGCACAGGACGCGGTAACCTGAAAGCCGCTCGGGCATGGCCGGCGCGGCGGCGTGGCCGTCCGCCAGGGCGTCAATTTCCGCCAGCGCGTGGAGTTGCGGCTCCAGTTCCGCCGCCAGGTCCGCATGAAGACGGCAGAAGCTTTCCGGATCGATAGCTTCGCCGCGCGCCCGCCGGTCGAGAAAATCGGCCAGCGCGACCGCGAGCAGGCGTTCGCGCTCCCCGGCTTCGCCCGTCATACATCGTCCCGGAGCGTCCGAAAGCGTTTGATCGCCCGGTGCAGCAGCAGCGCCGCCGCCTCGCGGCTCCTGCCCATCCGCTCGGCGAGTTCGGGCGTCGAAAGCCCTTCGATCTTCGCCAGCAGAATGGCCTGCCGGTAATCGTCCGGCAGGGCGTTCAGCCGCTCGATGAGCGCCGCGGCGCCTTCTTTCTGCGAAAGCAGACGGCTTGGCGTGCGCGTGTCCGCCGCCTCCGGCGCCTGCGATAGCGGCACGACAGCCGTCGCCCGGCGGCGGTCGCGGCCGTCATGCCGGACCGCATCGATGATGACGTGTGTGGCAATCGACGCCAGCCAACTCATGAAACTGCCGGCCGCGCGATAGTGAAACTGGCCGATATCCCGCCATGCCCGCAGCATCGTTTCCTGAATTATGTCGTCGATTTCGATGGAAACGCGGAGGTCCTGTCCCAGCTTGTAGTAAATGAGAACGGCCAGCCGCCGGCGGTACTTATCGAACAAGCCCGAAAACGCGTCGCGATCCCCTCCCTTCACCCGCGCGACCAGGTCGAAACTCGATGTCGGCGCGCCCATACCCGTCCGAATCAGTCTAACTCCATTTCGAGATGTTTGCCCGCCGCCCGGTTTCCCTCGCATGGAACATTCCAAGGCGCAAAGCCGTCGTAGTATAATACAAGCGGCAGTTAAGCAGCACTGCTTAGTGGTTGCTAAACAAACAAATTAGTGCCGCACTATTAGACTTGTATGATCGATCGAATCAAGGAGAGTCCGAGAAGACTATGACCAAAAAGATTCTTGTAGCATTTTTCGTGTTCGCTCTTGCCGTGGCCAGCGCCGCGGGCAGTTATAACATCACACTCTTCCAGCCTTCCACAGTGGCCGGCAAGGATTTGAAGGCCGGCGACTACAAGCTGACCATTGAAAATGGGAAAGCCATCCTGAGCCAAGGCAAGTCGAAGGTGGAAGCTTCGGTGAAAACCGAAACGTCGGACACGAAGTTCTCCAGCACGTCCGTGCGCTACTCCACCGCCGATGGTAAGTCCCTCGTGAAAGAAATCCGTTTGGGGGGAACCACCACCCGCGTCGTCTTCGATAACTGAAGCGAATCTACCTCCTGAAGTAGACAGGGCGCCGGCTCACACCGGCGCCCTTTCCACATCGGTAGAATGAAATTGTCTTGAAGGGCTTTTCCCGGCTCGTTGTCCTTGCCGCGCTCGTTTCCCTGCTTGCCTCGGCCGAAACGGCCGTCGTGCTTCCCTATTTCAATCTCACCCGGAACAAGAGTCTTGATTGGGTGGGGGAAAGTGTTTCCGAATCGTTGAATGAGGCGCTGGGCAGCGCCGGTGTTCTAGTCATCGATCGCGATGAGCGGGACGAGATTCTTCGCCGCCTGACGGTGAAGCGGTACGCGTTGCTCACGCAAGGCAGCGTCATGGAAATCGCGATGAATCTGGACGCCGATGTTGCCGTGTGGGGCGAAATCCAGGCGCCGGCGCCTGGCGCCATTGCCGTGGTCACCCGAGTGGCCAGCCTGAAGATGCTTAAGCGCTGGCCTCCGCTCGAAGATAAGGCGAATCTCGAAAGTCTCTCATCCTTGCAGGCCCGGGCCGCCTGGCATGTCCTACATGTCCTGTCGCCCGCCGAGGCGGGCTCACAGATGGACTACCTCACCCGGCGTCCGGCGGTAAGTTTTGCGGCGCTGGAGGACTACACCAAGGGACTCCAGACCACAGTATTCGAGGAGAAGCACCGGTTCTTCACAGCGGCGGTACTGGCGGATGCATCGTTTTCCCTCCCGCTCTTTCAATTAGGGATTCTGCAGTTCCGGCGCAAGGACTACCGAACCGCGGCGGACTGGCTGGAGCGAGTCGCTCCAAACAGCTCCCGGTACCGGGAATCGCAGTTCTTCCTGGGCCTGAGCCGGTACTACACGGGCAACTTCGGCGCGGCGCGCGATGCCTTCGCCCGGGTTTCCGCCGAGGTGCCACTGGCCGAAGTGCTCAACAACCTGGGGGCTGTGGAACTGCGCCTCAACCAACCCGAGGCGCTTGACAACCTGAAGAAGGCTCTCGACATGGACCCTTCCGATCCGGCCTACCACTTCAACACCGGATATGCGTTGTGGAAGCGTGGGGATTTTGAGGGGGCGGCGGCGCGGTTCCGCGCGACGCTCGACCGGGCGCCGGACGACCAGACGGCAACCCTGCTGCTGGGGCGCTGCCTGAAGCAGGAGGGTCCGCGTCCCGGTGACTTGCGGACCGAGGGCCAGGAGCGGGTCAAGACCAACTACGACGAGGCGGCGTGGCGGCAGCTCAAAGCCGTTCTGAAACAGTAATCCAGACTTCCAGGGCGCGCTTACAATAGTGTGTTGCGCACGCTGTACTGGGCTTGCGTCGTGGCGTGCCTCTCCCCGGCGGCCGGCGGCGACAAAGCAACATCACGACCCGGCGGTTCGGCGCCCGCGCCCGCGCCGGAGGCGTCCGCCGTCAAGGCCGCCGTTGCCCCGGTTCCGGGAATGCGCATGGCCGCCTCCAGCCAGAGAAACGAAAACGTCGCCGTTTTCTTCATCGACACATTTGCCGCCAAAGAGCTGGGTGTTCGCTTGGGCGCCAACGCCACCGCGGTTGGCGAACCGGCCGCCGACAGCAGCTATTTCGCGACCGAACACGGACAATCACCCTCAGAGCGCCTGCTGCTTCGCTCCAACCGCGTTCTGAGCGGCTGGCACGGCGAGTTGTTTGAATGGCACCAGAACAGCATTTTCAATGCGCGGACGTTCTTTCAGGTGGGCCCGGTCAAGCCTTCGCACCGCAATTTCTACGGTGGCAGCTTTACCAGCCTGTTTCCGCGCGGCGTGGCGCTGACGGCGAGTTTCTCGCAGCGCGCCATTCGAGGCATGGTGAACGGCAACGTGCTGGTCCCGCTCGAGAGTGAACGGACGCCGCATGCCACCGATCCGGCGACCCGCGCCATCATCGAAAAATTCCTCAGCGCGTATCCGGCCGAACTGCCCAACCGGCTGGACTTCGACCCGCGCGCATTAAATACGAACAGTCCGCAAAGAATCGACGACACCAATGCCGCCCTGCGGCTCGACATTCCCTTGGGCAGCCGCGACCGGGTCATCCTGGCGCAGACGGTCCACAGGCAAGACATCCACGCATTCCAACTCGTGGCCGGACAGAACCCGGATACCGCCATAGACGGTCTGAGATCGGCGGCAACCTGGGTCCGTACGATTGACGCGGCCGCCGTGCTCTCGCTGGGTGCCTCGTTCCAGCGCAACCGTTCCCTCCTGGTATCTGAGCCGAATGCGGTTGGTCCTCGCGTGCGGTTTGGTTTCCAGATTGAAGAGTTGGGACCCGACAGCATGTTCCCCATCGACCGGACGACCAACTCCTATCGCTACGGCGGCAGCTTGCAGAAGACCCAGGGACGGCATTCCTGGCACTTTGGCGGCGACCTGACACGTTTTCAGCTCAATGGAATTGAAAGCAACAACCTGCGCGGGTATTTCCAGTTCACGAGCAATTTCGGCCGTACCGCGATTCAGAACCTGCTTGCCGGCACACCCAGCGTCTATGAGGTTACGGTGGGCGAGTTGGGGCGCGGTTACCGCACGTGGACCGGACAACTGTACGTGGCCGACCGCTGGAACGTCCTGCCCCGCTTGCAGGTCTACTATGGCGTGCGATATACGGACGATTCGGCACCGGCCGAAGTGCACAACCGCGATGTCATCCCGTACGGCTGCGATTGCAACAATTTCAGTCCCCGGTTGTCCTTCGTCTGGGATGCGGGACACGGCTGGCTGCTGCGAGGAATGTACACCACCAGTTTCTCGCAGATTCCGCCGGTCACCTACCAGCAGCTCCGCAACAATCCCCCATGGGTGAAGTACATTCAGGTTCAATCGCCGAGCCTGCTGGATCCGTTGAGCGGGATCGATCTCGCGGACCCGGATCTGCGCCATGCGCCAACCTGGTTTTCGCCGGACCTGGTCTCGCCCTACTCGCACCAGTACAACGCCGGTTTCGAGCGCAAGACGTGGGCCGGTTCGGTTCTGCGCGCGAGCTATATCGGCAGCCGCACATTCAAGCTGATGAACGCCTATCACTGGAACCGGGCCGCCCCGGTTCCCGGAATTCCGCTTACGACGGAAACGGTCGATCAGCGGCGTCCCGACCCCAGGTATTACGACACGCGTCTCGTCGTCAACGGAGGCATCGCCTACTTTGACGCCGGAAAGGTGACCTGGGATGTTCCTTCATGGCGGGGATTGACCGCCGGTGTCAGCTACGTGTTTTCGAAGGCCATAGACGAAGGTGTCGACTATTCGTCGACGGCGGCCAACAAGGACCTGCTGCAAGGACGGGCGCAGTCCGAGTACGATTCCTTAAAAGACCGGCGGGGTTTGTCGAATTTTGACAGCACGCATTCATTTCTTGTGAATTACATGTACGACCTGCCGGCCATGACCACTGGCGGGCGCGCCATCCGTTCGATAACGGAAGGGTGGCAGTTGGGGAGTGTCATCATGTGGAAGTCCGGAACACCCCTGACGCTTTATGTGGGATCCGATTCCCCCGGCTATGGCAATGTCGACGGAGGCCCGAGCGACCGCCCCAACATTCTCGACCCTTCGATTCTGGGAATGACCATCAGCAACCCCGAGGCGGCGGCGCAAATCCTCCGGCGAGATCGTTTTTCCTACATCCGTCCTGGGGATTTGCGCGGCAACCTGGGGCGGGGCGCCTTCCGCAAGGCCACCATCTGGAACTGGAATGCCAGTGTCTCGAAACAGTGGAGATTTCACGCCGCCAGGGAATGGAGCGCCATCTTACGCGGAGAAGTTTACAATCTCACCAACACACCTCAGTTTGATGAGCCGCAGCGCAACTATTCGGCGCCCGCATTCGGTAAGATTACAAATGCGCTGAACGACGGGCGGGCATTTCAGGTCGGAGTCCGGTTCGTTCTGTGATTATTTTGAGAGGAGACCGCGCAACCCGTGACTTCCTCAGGAAGGAGGACTAGGTCACCCTGGCTAGCGTTTATAATCGTAAAGCTGTGCTAGGCGCGTGGGGCCTAACCGATCCTGGCTGTGTTCGGAGGAACAACGAGGATTCCTTCCTGGTTGATCCGGATCTAGGCCTGTATCTGGTCGCCGATGGCATGGGCGGGGCGCAGGCCGGCGAGCAAGCTTCGCGCATCGCCGTGGACACCGTGCAGGACTTCATTCGCTCGGCGCCCAACGGAGGCATGGACACCCTGGTTGCCGCGTTCGAGGCGGCCAACCGGCGCGTCATGCGTGAGGCCGAAGGCGATATCTCGCTCGAGGGCATGGGTACGACGCTCGTCGGCTTCCTGGAACGGGGCGACGACGCCTATGTCGCCAGCGTTGGGGACAGCCGGGCTTATTTGTTTGAGGACAATGAGTTAACCAGCATGACCGAGGATCAGACCTGGGTCAACGAAGTCGGCCGCCGGCTGGGTATCGAAGAAAACAACCTCAAGACCCACCCGATGCGGCACGTGTTGACCATGGCAATCGGGGTCAGCGTTCCCCTGCGCGTCGGGCATTTCGGCATTCGCCCTCGCGCCGGATCCCTCATCCTGCTGACCAGCGATGGACTACACGGAGTGGTAAGCCCGGAAGAAATCGCTCGCGTCCTTTCTTCGCAGATATCTTTGGAAGACAAATGCCACTCACTGATAGAGGCCGCTCGCAGGGAAGGCGGGCCGGATAATATCACCGTCGTCCTGCTGCAATACTAAAGCGCCCAGTTGGGTTTTTTGCGAAGTTCAGCGCAAAGCGCCACGGCTCTCCTGCTAGCGATAGCCGCCTGCGCTCAGAGTTCACCGGAGTTGCGGATCAAGATCCTGGAGGGAGACGGCCAGGTATTCCGCGCCGGCCAGACATCGTCGAAACGCGTAACGGTGGAAATCGCCGATGCCTCGGGCCAACCCGCCTCGGGGGTGGCGGTCACCTTCAAGCTGGCCGCGGGCCGCTTCGCCAGCGGGTTAGCCTCGGAAGTTCTGCTCACCGGCGCCGACGGCAAGGCCACCATCTATGGAATTCATTGGGATGAGCAACCCGGCCCGGCGGCCATTGAAGTTGTGGCGGTGTCGGGGACGCTGCGGGCTGAACTCGAAATACCCGTAGAAATCGCTGCCGCCACCGGTGGGGAACGGTTGGTGGCTACCTCCGGCACGAGCAAGAAATGGCTGTGGATCAGCCTGGCGGTGGCCGGAGCGGCAGGGGGCGGTCTGTTCGCGTTACGCGGCCAGAATACGACCACGGCTGGCGCGGGGCCAGTGGCCCCGGGACCGTCCACCTTGCCGGGACCCCCTCAAGTGGGACCTCCCACCATCACGATTGGCAAGCCGTGAAACGCTGGACGCTTTTTCTGTCGCTCTTGCTGTCCGCCGCCGGGCAGAGTCCGGTCGAGCCGCCGTCTCTGGGCGTCTATGCCGACCGGCAAGGGCAGATGCGCAGACTCTACGGAGTCGCGGGCAACCTGCTTCCCGGACCGGTCATGGAGGCCGGGGTCCTTTCCTGCCAGGCCTCGGGCGAACGCGTGGCGTGGAAAACCGCGGACCGTTTGTTTCTGCGCCTGGCGTCAGACGCGCCCTCAAGAAGTTGGGATGCTCCGCCGGGCGCCGCCCGGTTTCGTTTCGACTCCGGCGCCATCCACGTCTGGTTTGATGACGCGCTAACCGGGTGGATTTGGAGAAGCGACCTGGATGACTTTGTTCCCGCCGGCTGGCTCCGGCAGGAGGATTTTCCCGAAACCGGGACACTGGGCGCCTGGAGACTTCTGCGCAGCGATGAGGGACTCTGGCTCCAGAGGAACGATGACCTGCTTGCCATCCCTGCAGCGGCTGGCGACGGACCCAGGCTCTACGAAATCGCCAGCGGTGCGGAACTGCCCGTCAATGGTCCCATCGTATTCCCCACGGTGGGCCCCGGCGACTCGTTCACCAAGCGATTTCGCATCCGCAACGAAACCGCTGATCCGCTTACCATCAACCGGCTGTCCATCAGTGGCGGCGGCGACTTTGCCATTACGGACGGTTTTACCCCGCCCCGGATCATCGCTACCGGACGCTTCGAGGACTTCTGGCTCCGGTTCGCACCTCAGTCGCCGGGCGCGCGCGCCGGCACTTTGTATATCAACACGACCACATTCGAGGTTCAGGGCAGTGCGCCGGTTTGGGCTTCACTGCAGGCGAGTGAACCCGACGGCTGGGTCACGTTGTCTTCCGCCAAAGCCTATGACATGGGCTCGGCTGAGCGGAATTCGGAACTGCGGCGCACATTCCGCTTCATCAACCTCAACTCCGAGCCCGTCTTGCTGCCCGCCGTGACCGTTACGGGCGGCAGGTTCTCGCTCCAACAGGGTTGGGGCGAGGCGCGCCAGCTCGAACCCGGCGATACGGCGGGCTTCGATATCGTCTTCACCGGCGCGGTGGCGGGAACGTTTGCCGCGAGCATCGAGGCGGGCGCCCAGAAGTTTCCGATCAGCGCCACGGCTCGTGAGTATCCGCTGCCCAAGCCCTTGATCAGCTTCCCATCCGCGATTGAAAGCGCGCGCCAGGAAAAGCTGCGGGTGACCTTCGCCGACCCGCCGCGCGCGGCGGGAACCGGATTGCTGAAGCTGGAGTTTCACCCCGCCGCCGGAATGCCCGACGATCCATCGATCCTGTTCCCGGTAAACGGGACGCGTACGGCAACCTTCCGCGCGGTGGATGGAGGCGGCGCGGCGGACTTTTCCGGCCAGGACGGCATCATCGTACAGACAGGAACCACCGCCGGCGCCATCACCCTGACCGTGACCTTCGGAACTCATACCGAAGTTTTGCGCGTGGAGATCCGCCCCTCTCCGGTTGTGGTGGATTCCGCTCAAGGGTTGAAATCGGATACGCGGATCGATGTCCGGTTCTCCGCTTTCGACAACACGCACCAGGCTTCGCAGTTGGCCTTCACCTTCTATCAGAAGAACGGCCAGGTGGTGACGCCCGGACGCATGACCGCCAACGTCGCGCAGTTGATGGCGGGCTATTTCAGCGAAAACCCCCGCGT
>JADZCI010000318.1 GCA_020851655.1 Bryobacterales bacterium | reverse complement strand
GTTCTCCTGATCGCCTGTGCCAATGTCGCCAATCTCCTGATTGCGCGGGCTGTGGCGAGGCAGAAGGAAGTATCGGTCCGTCTCGCCATTGGCGCCTCGCGCTGGCAACTGGTTCGCCAACTCCTCGTGGAGAGCCTGGTTCTCGCCATCGCCGGCGGCGCGGCGGGCGTGTTCCTGGCCATCTGGATTACGCGGAGTCTGCTGCATTTCATTCCGGTTGAAGGTAGTCCTTTGTTGATCCAACCCGAGCCGGACCTGCGCGTGCTGCTGTTCTCGCTGGCGGTGGCGCTGCTCGCCGGCCTGATTTTCGGATTGCTCCCGGCGCTGCGCGCTACGCGGCCTGATTTGTGGGCAACGCTCAAGGACGCGGTGGGATCCATCGCCGGTTCGGGCGGCACAGTCTATCTTCGCAAGGGCCTGGTCACCGCACAGGTGGTCTTAAGCTTTCTCCTTCTGTTTGGCGCGGGACTTTTCGTTCGAAGCTTGCAAAACCTGAAGGCCACTGAAACCGGATTTCGGGACATGGAGAACCTGATCACCTTCCAGGTGTCTCCGGCCTTGAGCGGCTATTCGACCGAAAGGGTGGTCCAGTTCTTCAACGGTTTGCTGGAAAACTTGCGCTCGACGCCCGGCGTGAAGTCCGCCGGAATCGCCACCGTGCAATTGCTGGCCGGCGATGAATGGGACAGCACCATGTCGGTCGAAGGCCACCAGTCGAAAGACGGCGAGGACATGCAGGCCTTCATGAACTCGGTGGCGCCGGGCTATTTCGCGGCTATGGGTGTGCCGCTTCTGGCCGGCCGCGATTTCGACCGCCGCGATATCAAACCCGAATCGAAGGCCGCCATCGTCAATCAGAAATTTGCGAAGCATTTCTTCGGTGACCAGAACCCCATCGGCCGCCACCTGGGCCGGGGCGGCGGTCCCAAGACGAAGCTGGACATCGAGATTGTCGGTGTCACGGCGGACTCCTTGTACGAAGGTCCGCGCGAGGGCGTGCGCCGTCAAGTGTTTGTTCCGAAATACGGCAACAGCACTGGCGTGGTCTACGTCCGGACCAACCAGGATTCGAAGCTGATGTTTCCCGTCTTGCGGGACCAGGTTCGAAAACTGGACGCCTCGATTCCCATTTACGAGATGAAGACGCTGGCCGCGCAGCTTGACGAGACTCTTCTGACCGAACACCTCATTGCGTTGTTGTCCGCCGGGCTTGGACTGCTTGCCACCGTGCTCGCCGCCATCGGGCTTTACGGGGTCATGGCTTATGTCGTCGCACGCCGCACCAAGGAACTCGGGCTGCGGATGGCCCTGGGCGCCGAATCCAGGTCGGTTCTGTGGATCGTGATGCGCGAGGTCCTCACTCTGCTGGGCATCGGTCTGCTGATCGGGCTTCCGCTGGCTCTCGCCCTGGGCCGGCTCGTCGCATCCCAACTCTACGGCATGAAGCCCAACGATCCGTTCATCGCGGCAGGCGCAGTCATCGCGCTCGCGCTGGTGGCGTTGCTGGCCGGCTTTGTTCCCGCACGCCGCGCCGCCCGGCTCGATCCGATCCTTGCGCTCCGCTACGAATAGCCCTTCCTGACGCGCGGCTCGTGACTGCGGTCTACTGATAAGAGTGGAAGAGGAGGTTCTCGGAAAATCCTACGACGGCCGGCTGATGCGCCGTCTGCTGGTGTATCTGCGTCCCTATCGAGCCGCGGTCAGCCTGGCGGTGGCGGCGCTGCTGGCCAACGCATTCTTCCAGACGGTCGGCCCCATCCTCACCAAAACGGCCATCGACCGCTACATGGCGCCCAGCGGCGCATCCACCATTCCGTGGCTTGATTCGAGGCTGTCATCGGACCCGGTGACGGGCATGGCCCAACTGGGCGGGCTCTACCTCTTCGCGGTCCTGGCGGGATTTCTGCTGGACTTCCTCCAGGCATACACGATGCAGTGGACCGGCCAGCACGCCATGTTCGATCTGCGCCGGCAGATTATCTCCCACCTGCAGCGCCTCGATGTTTCCTACTTCGACAAGAACCCTGTCGGACGGCTGGTGACACGTGTCACCACCGACGTTGACGTATTGAACGAGCTCTTCGCGGCCGGTCTGGTCACCATCATCGGCGATGTCGTGGTTCTGCTCTTCATTCTCGGGGTCATGTTCCGCTTGAACCAGCCCCTCACGTTTCTAATGCTGGCGGTCATTCCATTCGTGGTGTTGACGACCATGGGCTTCCGGCGGTCCGTCCAGACGGCCAACCGGCAGATCCGTGTCGCAGTCGCCAAGATCAATGCGTTCCTGCAGGAGCACATCAACGGCATCGTGGTCCTGCAACTCTTCAACCGGGAGGAGCGCAGTGTCGGGGACTTCGACCGCATCAACGCCGGCCACCGGGATGCTTACAAGGGCGCCATCTTCGCGTACGGCTGGTTCTACCCCGTCGTCGAACTGTTCTCGATGACGACCCTGGCGGCGTTGCTTTGGTATGGCGGTTACCGGATACAGGAGAACGCTTTGACTTTGGGCGTGCTGGTCGCGTTCTTCCAATACGGCATGCGTTTGTTCCGCCCCATTCAGGATCTCAGCGAAAAATACAACATCCTGCAATCGGCCATGGCCGCTTCGGAGCGCATCTTCCTTCTGCTCGAGGAGAAACCGGCGGTCGTGGCGCCGGTTGAAACGCTCCGTTTTCCGGAGACCGCCGCGCCGATCGAGTTTGATCGTGTGTGGTTCGCGTATAAGGACGAGGATTGGGTGCTGCGCGACGTCAGCTTCCGGATCGACCCGGGTGAAACGATCGCCGTCGTCGGGCACACCGGGGCTGGCAAGACTACGCTCATCAACCTTCTGCTGCGCTTTTACGACGTGCAGCGCGGCTCGGTCAAAGTCGGCGGCATCGACATTCGCCGGTTTGCGCCGCGCGATTTACGCGAGCACTTCGGCGTGGTGCTCCAGGACCCGCATTTGTTCACCGGAACCATCGCCAGCAACATTCGCCTGGGCACGGACCGGATCACAGCCAGCGACTTGCAGATGGCGGCTGAGCAAGTGAACCTGACGGAGTTCATCGAAGGCCTCCCTAAGAAGTTCGAGCACGATGTCCGCGAGCGCGGCAGCGGGCTGTCGACCGGGCAGAAGCAGCTCATCAGCTTTGCGCGCGCGCTGGCGCACAACCCGCGCTACCTGATTCTGGACGAAGCCACATCGAGCGTGGACACCGAAACCGAACTGCGCGTCCGCGAAGCGCTGGCGCGCCTGGTCGAAGGCCGCACCAGCATCATCATCGCCCACCGCCTGTCGACGATTCAGCGCGCTGACCGGATTCTTGTGATGCACAAGGGTCAACTGCGCGAGATGGGACCGCACCAGCAACTTCTGGCGCTGAGGGGCATTTACTGGAAGCTGTACCAGCTACAGTACAAGGACCAGGAACTGGCGGCGCCGTCGCCGCCGCCGGCACAGGAAACGATCGCCTGAGCTTTCGCGCTCCTTCTGCGATAGAGTCAACACATGCGTCTCACCCGTCAAAGTCCCATGCTTGCGGGCGGTGCGGCGGGCGCGCCGGGCGCGGGAGACGTGAGCCGGAGGAACTTTCTCCGCAGCGGCGCCGGGCTGGCGCTCGCACCCGCCGGCAAGCCGAACATCGTCATCCTGCTCAGCGACGACCAGCGCTGGAGCACAATCGGCGCATGGGGACTGGAGCCGGTTCAGACACCCAACCTCGACCGGCTGGCCAGGCGGGGAGTGAGCTTCGATCACGCACACATCATGGGCGGCGACCAGGGCGCGGTTTGCGTACCCAGCCGGGCCATGTTCCATACCGGCCAGACCTTGTGGCGCGCGTCGGCCAATGTGCAGGCGCGCGCTTCCGATACCGAGGCGCCCCGGCGCTACACTCTTCTCGGCGAACACTTCCGCGCGCACGGATACCTGGCGCACGGCATCGGCAAATGGCACAACCCGCCGCGCTTGTTTAACCGCGCGTTTTCGTCGGGCGGCGCGATCTTCTTCGGCGGCATGACGGACCAGTTCAACGCGCCGGTGCAGGAATACGACGAGTCCGGAGAGTATTCGAAGAGCCGCCAGCACTCCGCCGGCAAGCACACGAGCGAGGCGTTTGCCGATGCCGCGGTCTCCTTCCTCAAACAGCGGGATGGCGCCAAGCCGTTTCTCCTTTACACCGCGTTCACCTCGCCTCACGACCCGCGCACCGCGCCCGCGCCGTTTTCGAGTATGTATTCGCCGGACAAGGTCCCCCTGCCGCGCAACTTTCTTCCGGAGCATCCTTTCGACAACGGCGAAATGAAGGTTCGGGATGAGTTGCTCGCCTCGTTCCCGAGGAAGCCCGAAGAGATCCGAAAGCACATCGCCGATTACTACGGCATGATCTCTCATCTGGACGCACAGATCGGACGCATCCTCGACACCATCGACGCTTCACCCTGGGCGTCGAACACCATTGTCGTCTTTGCCGGAGACAACGGCCTGGCGCTGGGCCAGCACGGTTTGATGGGCAAGCAGAACGTCTATGACCACAGCGTGCGCGTCCCCCTGATCGTCGCTGGCCCAGGGTTGGCGGCGGGCCAGCGGCGCACCGGCCTTTGCTATCTGCTGGACGTGTATCCGACGCTATGCGAACTTGCGGGCTTGCCTGTCCCACCGTCCGTGGAGGGCAAGAGCCTCGTCAAAGGAAAGGGGCGCGAAGAGGTTTACTACGCCTATCGCAACTTTCAGCGCGGGATTCGCCATAACGATTGGAAGCTGATTTCATACAACGTCAGCGGCCAGCGCACCGTCCAACTGTTCGACATGAAAAACGATCCCTGGGAAACCGTGAACCTGGCGGACAAACCGCGACAGTCCGGGCAACTGGACTCGCTCAACCGGCGCCTGCGCCAGAAGATGGAAAGTACCGGCGACCCGGCGCCGGCTGCTGGCTTTGTGACCGGCGCGTAAGGCGCATTCTACACGGGTTCGTTTCCGGCTTCGATCGTCGCGCGCCGCACGTCCACCTTGGCCAGTACCAGCAAACCGCCCGCAAAGAACACGATCAGCGAAAGGATCGCCGTTCGATAACTGCCCGTCCACTGGACGGTCAGGCCATAGATCAGCGGCGCCATCCAGCTTGTCCCTTTGTCTGAGATCTCGTACAGGCTGAAGTACTCGGCCTCCCTGCCCTTGGGAATCATGAGCGAAAACAACGACCGGCTCAATGCCTGACTTCCGCCCATGATCGCGCCCACCAACCCGGCGGCAACAAAAAAGTGAGCCGTAGAGTGGACCGCGTACATCCCCACCATGACCATCGTCCACATCACCAGGCTCATCATGACGGTTCGCTTGGTACCCAATGCCTTGGCAATGAGATTGAACAGCAGCGCTCCGCCGAAGGCCACAAACTGCACCATCAGGATCGCCATGGTCAGAGTCGACATCGGAATCTTGAGTTCGTCTGAGCCGAATTGCCCTGCAAGCGAGATGACCGCCTGGATTGCGTCGTTGTAGATCATGTAGGCGACAAGAAAGGTGAGCGTCTGCGGATACCGCCGCATCTCCTTGAGTGTATGAAGGAGTTGCAGGAATCCCTTGGCCAGGACAGGCTCGCCTTTTTCGGCCTTGCGGACCGGCGTGCGGTTCCGCAATTCGAGCATGGGAACCAGCGCAAAAACCGCCCACCACAATCCGGCGGATGCCAGGCTCAAACGCACCGCCATGGCTTCGCTCAGTCCGATCTTTGCGGCATTCTGAAACAGCAGCAGGTTCAGGACCAGCAACAGCCCGCCGCCGAGGTAACCAATGCCCCAGCCTTTCGACGAGACACTGTCCCGCTGGTCTTCCGGCGCGATCTCCGGCAGAAAAGCGTTGTACAGGACGATGGAGGCGCCAAACGCGGTGTTTGAGAGGAGGAACAGCGCGCCTCCCAGGAGATACCTGCCGCCCGCGACAAAGAACATGGCCATTGTGGCGCCGGCTCCCACGTAGGCGAACACGCCAAGCAATTGCTTCTTGCGCGCGCTGTAGTCGGCTACCGCGCCCACCATCGGCAACACGAAGATCTGAATGAATACGGCGAGCGAGATCAGGTAGCCCCAATAGGCGCGGTGATCCACCGGTATCCCCAGCGGGTAGACCAGCCCGTTGGAATCAGCGGCCGCCTTGGAAACCGAGGTCAGATAGGGGCCGAGAAAGAGCGTCAGGACCGTGCTGGCATAGGCCGAATTGGCCCAATCGTAAACGTACCAGGAGCGCTGTTCGCGCACACTGTAGCGGCCTCCGGGCAGATTGTTGCTAGGTGCGGTCGCCATTCAACGCCAGTTTCTGCAACGCCGGGTAATCCTTCTTCCCGTTGCCCAGCAATGGAATCTTCTCAATGTGAATCACCTTTCGCGGCACTGCGATTTCAGGAGCCCCCAAGGCCTGGGCAGCCTGCTGCAATTGGTCGCGCCGCAGGTTGCGGTCCTGCGTAAAGAGGATAATCGCCTCGCCGCGGCGGACATCGGGGATCGCGGTTGCGCCGTGCAGCGCGGCCGGCGAAGCGGTTTCGGCGATCTTCTCCACGGTCTCGAGCGAAATCATTTCGCCCGCCACCTTGGCAAAGCGCTTCATTCGTCCCTTGATCGCGATGAAGCCTTCCTCGTCCACCGTGACGATATCGCCGGTGTTGTACCAACCGGGTCCGGCCGAAGAGACCGGCGGTTCGAGCACACCGGGATTGGAGTCGCGCCAGTAGCCGAGCATGACGTTGGGCCCGGTCACGTGGAGCAGTCCGCCTTCCTCGATGCCTGCGACCGGCTCCAGCCGGAGTTCCATTCCGGGCATCAACTGCCCAACCGTGTTCGTCTTGCTCGCCATAAAGGTGTTGGCCGACACCACCGGTGAGCATTCCGTGGCGCCGTATCCCTCGATCACACGGACTCCAAACTTGTCCATGTAGGCGCGCCGGACCTCGTCAGTGAGTTTCTCGGCGCCGGAAATCACCATGCGCACGCTTCGAAAGTCGTACGGGTGCGCCCGCCGCGCGTAGTGCCCGAGAAACGTGTTGGTGGCGAACATGATTGTGCAGTTGCGGTCATACGCCAGTTCCGGAATCAACCGGTAATGGAGCGGCGTGGGATAGATGAACACGGACATCCCGCTCATCACCGGCAGGATAAACGTGCCCAGGAGCCCGAACGCGTGAAAAATCGGCATCGCGCCCAGGATCTTGTCGGCCGGGGTGAAATCGAGCGCCGCGCGTATCTGCGCCAGGTTGGCCAGAAGATTGTCGTGGCTCAGCACAACCCCCTTGGGCTTGCCCTCCGAGCCGGACGTGAAGAGGACAACGGCCGGGTCGGTGGGCTTGGCCTCAACCCTCACGCTTCGCGGCTTCCGGATGGCATATCCAATCAGCCATAGCTTGTCGCCGAGCGTCAGCGTCCGGCGCAGGTCTTCGAGATACAGGAACCGGACCCCTTCCATGCGGGCGGTCACGTGTTCGAGGCGCGCGCGCTCCAGAAACGCCCGCGACGTGATGACGCTGGTGGCTTTCGAAGCACGCAGCGCGCTCGCCATGCCTTCGGCGCCGGCCGTGTAGTTGAGAATCGCCGGCACACGGCGGAACGCAAACATTCCCAACAGCAATCCCAGAGTAGCGCCGACGTTGGGCATCAGCACGCCAACCGCTTCGCCTTCTTTCGAGTGCCGGGCGGCCAACCGCCCCAGCGCCATGCTCGCCTTGATCAACAGCGCGTAAGTGAAGGTCTGCCCCGTGGGTTCTTCGACCACCAACCGGTCGCGGCCGAACTTCTCGACCGCGTCGAGAAACGCATCGTACAGCGTCCGGCGCTTACGGCATTCCACCATCATTCGCTGGAGCACGAGCCGCATCTCTTCGCCCACCAGGCGCCGGCGCGCCTTTCCCGTAGGCGCGTTGGGCATCGGAATGTGCACGGGTTTGGTGATGGTAAGGATGATCTTGGGAAACCATCGCCGCGGGAAAGCGGGCTCCGGCAGCCGCGTAAACCCCCGGGCTTGATCCGCACCTTCAATGTGAATCGGAATGACCAGCGCCTGCGACTTGGCCGCAATGAACGCCGTGCCATCGTACACCTTCATCAGCGCGCCGGTGATCGTGAGCCGGCCTTCCGGAAAGATCACGAGCGGATGCCCGGATTCGATAAACTGAACCGCGGCCTTGACCGCGTACGGGCTTCCGCTGTCCACGATCAAATGCGGCGTCTGCTTCACCCAGAAGGCGAAAAACCTGCTCTTGATGACCTGCGAGTGCACCATGAACGCCGGCTTGTACGGCAGGCACGAAGCCAGGATCATCGCGTCGAGAAACGACTGATGGTTGGAGATGATGAGCGCGCGCTGGTCCGCCGGCATCTCGCCGCGCACTTCGACGCGATAGAAAACCTTGAATATCAGCCGGACCAGGACTCTGAGCACTTCTGACTAGTTTACTTCGCAGTGACATGTGTTGCGGCTCTGGGGAGCTACGTCCGTTTCTGGCGAGATCGTCGAATGCAAATTCGACACCCTGTGCAGACTCACCCGCGCCGAGACCACCGGCCCGCAATGGGGCCTCAGCTTCTCGTACGATGTGTATGGGAACCGCCTCACACAAGCGGTTGTCAAAGGAAGTGGACCCGCAGCGAGCACGCCTGTGTACCCGACCACGAACCGCCTCCAGGACGCCAACATCGACTACACGGTCTATTGGGACACCACGCACGTCTGGTTCGCCAGTGCCTCGCAAGCGAGCGTAGGCTTCTTCGGCCTGGACAACCCCAACCGCCTGCAATCGAAAGGCACCCACTACCCCTACGGGGAACAGAAAGCCGCCTACCCGCCTTCGTTCGCCACCTACACCCGCGACACCTTCACCAACTTAGACTAGTCATCAACCGCTACTACTCAGCAACGACGGGCCGCTTCTTAAGCCCCGACCCCTATCAAGCCAGCGGCGGCCCCGCCGACCCGGGTTCTTGGAATCGGTACAGCTACGTTCAAGGCGATCCGGTGAATTGGTTCGATCCATCGGGGCTCCAAAGGCAGGCACCGATATTCTATTGCGAATGGGACGACAATGAGCTATGCATTATCAGGGTCGCAGTCCCGGCTGAGGCCGATGATCCTTCTCGCGGTCCGGTACCAGAACAACCCGGACGCGGCACTCCGGATTCCTTTGCTGCCCTTCTTACCAGAGCTCTGGATTTGATGATTGAGGCTCTTCGCGAGAGGGAGTTCTGTCGCGGTCTCTTTGGCAACGGCGCGCGACCTCCTTACGAGGCTTAAGACTGGTGGCGGTCCGATTCTGAAGAGGATTACGTTCAAGGACATTCCTCGGGATACCGACGGTACACTCACTGATGCCCAGTTTGTACCAGACTCCAAGTACGATCCTCTTCTTGGAAGATGGGTCATCCCTTGAAATCAATACCAAGGGGTCCTGGCTCGACCATTGGGACGGACCTCGCCGCTTGTACGGTGACTACTCAGACGATCAGTTCCGAGCGATGCTTATTGGCCACGAGCTGGGCCATGCCTACGATCTCGTTGAAGCTTTAGGCGGGTTTGGTGTCCGGAAGCACGCGGACTTCGACCAGAGGATCCTCGAAGAGTGTTTCAAATGAGAATGCTACCCTTTTTGAGGCGCGCGCTTCTCTTGTTAGGGGTTGTGTCACCAATCACCCCAATTCCTGTGCAGGGGCAAGAAGCCGTCGAACGAGTGGACCTTTGTGATCTTGTGACACGGCCGTCCGACTGGTCGGGAAGACTCGTGCGGACGACTGGTACAGTGTTGATTGATCGGGAGTCGCACTCGCTCAGGGCCTCCAATAGCTGCGGCCAAGCACTCAAGGCCAAGGGGGTCGTCTGGCCGCCCGCTCTCTGCTTAACATCCTTGCGTGTAGGCCGAGAATCTCTGGGGACACCATCGCTTGATTTATATATACATATTGCGCAAGCTGCCCGCGAGATGATCTCCGCGGGCGTTGTGACTATGGAGGCGACGTTTGAAGGACGAATTGAGGCTAGAAACAACCTTGCTATTCATCAATCATCCAGTGGCATCTCATTCGGTAATGGGTTTTGTCACTTAGGACAGTTTCCGGCGGTGCTCCATTACCAAAAGGTCCCTGCATGGAAGATAGAGATGAAAGAATGACTCTTTGAGGAGCCCCTAAGAATTCGGGGAATGCCCGACTTTCCGTTGAAAGTAGCGGCCCTCACTTAACCCACTTTACGACGCCTTCCTCCGTTTGACAACCTCCGGCTTTGAGGACACCAACGATTCCAGTTCGCTGAGAAGAGCCGGGAT
>JADZCI010000317.1 GCA_020851655.1 Bryobacterales bacterium | reverse complement strand
TTCCGCGGCGCGCGCTGGATTGCGGGGCCGAGAAGGCGAGTCTGCTGGACTGCCGCAAGCAACTGGTCCGCGAGGGATTTGCCGCGCTGCAATGCGGCGCATTTCACATCTCGACGGCGGGCCTGCCGTACTTCAACACCACGCCGATCGGGCGCGCGGTTACGGGCACGCTGCTGGTGCAGGCTATGAAGGCGGACGGCGTCAACATCTGGGGCGATGGTTCGACGTACAAGGGCAATGACATCGAGCGCTTCTACCGCTACGGCCTGATGGTGAACCCGGAATTGCGCATCTACAAGCCTTGGCTGGACCAGTTGTTCATCGACGAACTGGGCGGCCGCAAGGAGATGTCGGAACTGCTCGAAAAGGCGGGCCTGGCGTACAAGATGCCAACCGAGAAGGCGTATTCGACGGATTCCAACATCTGGGGCGCCACGCATGAAGCCAAGGACCTGGAGTATCTGAACCAGGGCATCAAAATCGTTGAACCCATCATGGGCGCGGCCTTCTGGCGCGCCGATGTGGACGTGAAGGCGGAAGAAGTCACCGTGACGTTTGAAGCCGGAACGCCGGTGGCGTTGAACGGGAAATCGTTCGCGGACCCGGTGGACCTGGTTCTCGAAGCCAACCGGATCGGGGGGCGGCACGGATTGGGCATGTCGGACCAGATCGAGAACCGGATCATCGAAGCCAAGAGCCGGGGCATCTACGAAGCGCCCGGGATGGCGCTGCTGTTTCTGGCCTATGAGCGGCTCATCACCGGCATACACAATGAAGGGACCATCGAGCAATATCGCGATTTGGGCCGCCGCCTGGGACGCCTGCTGTATGAAGGGCGCTGGTTCGACCCGCAATCGATGATGCTGCGGGAAACCTTGCAGCGCTGGGTTTCGAAAGCGATCACCGGCGAGGTGGTGCTGGAGTTGCGGCGGGGCAACGACTACTCCATCGTCGACACGCGCAGTCCCAACCTGACCTACCATCCGGAGCGGCTGACGATGGAAAAGGGGGAAGGCGCCTTTACGCCGCAAGACCGTATCGGGCAGCTCACGATGCGGAATCTGGACATCACCGATTCCCGCGACAAGCTGTTTGTGTATGCCAAGGCGGGCTTGCTGGGAACGAAGGGCACGGGCGTACCGCTGCTGGAGGAGTAGGCAGCGTCCGCGCGGCTCAGCTTTCGCCTGGCGTGGCGCGCGGGCGGGCGAACTCGAGATATTCCTGTTTGGGAACCCCGGCCTCGAAGCAGCGGCGGCAGCGTGCTTCGTACATGCCCCTGGCGCCGACAACAATCAGGTCGTCGCTTTCGACCAGGCGCTGGGTGTGTTTGGCCGGGTTGCCGCAGCGCAGGCAGATGGCCAGAGTCTTGGTGATGGATTCCGCCATGCAGAGCAGGTCCGGCAGCGGGGGAAACGGCCGTCCCATGTAATCGGTGTCGAGTCCGGCGATGATGACCTGCTTGCCGCTGTCGGCGAGCTGGCTGGCGATATCGACCAGCGGCTGTCCCATGAAGTTCGCTTCGTCAATGCCGACAACCTGTGTGCGCCAATCCAGGCGGGTGAGGATTTCGCCCGGCTGGCGGATCACTTCGCTGGGCATGCGGGCGTCGGAGTGGCTGACGATCTCTTCGGCGGAGTAGCGGTCGTCGAGGGCGGGTTTGAAAACCTGGACGCGCTTGCGCGCGATCAGCGCGCGCCTCAGGCGGCGAATCAATTCTTCGCTCTTGCCCGAGAACATCGGGCCGCAAATAACCTCAATCCAGCCGACGTGGCCGGTTACGAAATCCATCCATTACAAGTTACCCCGAGCGGCCTGTTCCCGTTCGATGGCTTCAAACAAGGCCTTGAAGTTGCCCTTGCCGAAGCTGCGGCTGCCTTTGCGTTGGATGATCTCGAAGAACAGTGTAGGCCGGTCGCCGGCGGGCTTGGTGAAGATTTGTAGCAGGTACCCTTCGTCGTCGCGGTCCACCAGAATTCCGAGGCGCTCGAGTTCCTCGGCCGGTTCGTCGATCTTTCCCACGCGCGACCACACCTGGCGGTAATATTCCGGCGGCACTCGCAAGAACTCGACGCCCTGAGCGGCGAGGCGGGCGACCGTGCTGATGATGCCGCCCGTGCTGAGCGCGATGTGTTGGACGCCGGGACCGTGATGAAATTCGAGGTACTCGTCGATCTGCGACTTCCTGCGTCCGGGGGCGGGCTCGTTGATGGGAAACTTGATCCGTCCGTTTCCCGTGGCCATGACTTTGGACATCAGCGCGGAGTACTCCGTCGAGATGTCCTTGTCATCGAAAGACTGGAAGACGGAGAAGCCCATCACTCGCTGGTAGAACTCGACCCAGCGGTTCATCTCGCCGAGCGCGACATTGCCGACCATGTGATCGATGTGACGCAGTCCGGTTGGCCGCGCGACGGTGTCGGATTCGACGGCGCGATAGCCCGGCAGGAGCGCGCCTTGATAAGAGCGGCGATCGACAAAGGAATGGATGACGTCGCCATAGGCCTTGATGGCGGCCATGCGGACGGCGCCCTGGGCGCTGGTGAGTTCTTGAGGACCGTAAGCGGATTCGGCGCCCCGCTCGATCGCGCGTGACCAGGAGGCTGCGGCGTCATCCACCTCGAAGGCGATGTCATGCACGCCATCGCCGTGCAGGCGCAGCGCCTCGGCCATAGGGTGCAGCGGCGTGAGGGGCGATGAGATGAGGAAGCGAATCCGTGATTGCTCGAGCAGGTAGGAAACGACGTCGCGCGAGCCGGTTTCCGGGCCTTTGTATCCGGTCCACGTCATGCCAAAGGCGGCACGGTAGAAGTAGGCCGCCTGCTTGGCGTTGCCGGCATAGAAGTGAACGTGGTCGAGGTTCCGGAGCGGGAACGAATCGGCTTGAGTACTGTGAGGCGCTTCAAGAGTGGCGGACATGTTTTTTACCTCGTCACCGCGGCGGCTTCCAGAGCCGCTTTCATCGCATCAACACAACGCTGGTTGGCGTCATCGGCGCCGGTGGAAATGCGCACGCATTGCGGCAATCCGAACGCGTCCAAATGCCGGATAATGACGCCTTGGCGTAACAGGTCTTCGGTCAGCCGGGCGGCGGTCTCGGGAGCGGGCAGCACAAGCATGACGAAGTTGGCCTCGGAAGGAACCACCTGCAAACCCAGCCGCTCGAATTCAGCGGTCAGGTAGCGCAAGCCCCGCGCATTGAGTTCGAGCGACCGGTG
>JADZCI010000316.1 GCA_020851655.1 Bryobacterales bacterium | reverse complement strand
TCCCGGCTTCGGCGGGCGGCCGGTCGGTCAACTACAACCTCCAACTTTACGACGCCAGCGGGGCCATGAAGAGCTTCGAGCTCGCTTCCACGTCGGTGCTGAACAAAGGGGTCATCGAATCACTCGGCGGATCAGCCCAAACGGCGCTGGCGGCGCGCCTCGCCGCCGAGGAGGAAGCCCGCAAGAAGGCCGATCCCCTGGCCGTGCTGCAAAGCCGGCAGGCTTATGCCGAATCCGCGGCGAAGCTTCAGAAGGCCTGTGCCGAGTTGAAGGTCGAGTGCAACATCGCGCTGCCGCCCGAAGTGGTGCTGAACGGCAAAGAGAAGTGACCGCTCACCGGCCGGACGAGCCGAAGCCGCCTGCGCCACGAGTGGATTCGGTGAGCTCGCGTTCGTCCCACTCGATGTTTTCGTAGCGCGCCACGATCATCTGGGCGATGCGGTCGCCGGTGCGGACCTCGTAGGTGGAGCGGCCGGCGTTCAGCAGGATGACTTTGATTTCCCCGCGATAGCCGGGATCGATCGTGGCCGGGCCGTTCGGTATCGTGATGGCGTGGCGCAGCGCCAGACCGCTGCGGGGCCGGATCTGCGCTTCGTAGCCGGGGGGCAATTCAATCGAAAGACCCGTGGACACAAGCTTGGGAACTCCGGGCTCCAGGACGGCATCTTCGGTGGCGTGCAAGTCCATTCCGGCGTCTTCGGCGGGGCCGTGAGCGTAGACCGGCAGGATGGCTTTCTCGCTCAGGCGTTGAACGGCGATGCGCATAGAAATGGCTATGATAGCGTCTTGACCACCCCAGGATCCCGCGTGATTACGGTCGGGCCGCTGCCGCCCGAAAAGCTCGCCTATGCGCTGGCCCGTTACAGCCGGTCGCCCGACTCCATCCGTGCTTCGATTGAATGGGTTCGAACCCACGATTCAGCCAAGTTCCTGGACAGTTTCTATTTCCAGTACGGACACGCTTCGATTGCGGACCTGGGCCACCTGGCGTTGTGTTTTGAAGGCATCTCGGAACTGGCCGCGGTGGAGATCGAGGACGAGCCACTATGGGACGGGCAGGCGCGTTCGTCCCGCTACCAGGATTTTTCAAAATCCGGCTTCGTCACGCCGCCCGAATTCGACGCCGCGCAGGCGGCCCTGTACCGCGGCGCGGGGGAAAGCCTGCTGGCGGCGTACAACCAGGTCCACGCGCGCGTGCTGGAGTGGCTCACCCGTGTTCTGCCCAAACCGGAGGGCATGAAGACGGAAGCCTACCAGCGCAACCTGGCGGCGCGCGCCTTTGACGTAGCGCGCTACCTGCTGTTTCTGGGAATTCCGACCGGGGCGGGCCAGGTCACCAGCATCCGGACGCTGGAAAAACAGATCCGCCGCTTGCGGGCTTCGGCGTTCGGCGAGGTCCGGGCGTTGGGCGAGGAAGCCGCGCAGGCCTGCGCCGCGCCCGCGCAATGCAGCCTGGAAGCCTCGGCCGAGCCGGTCGCGCCCACCCTGGCCAAGTATGTCGACGCCGACCCGTATCCGGGCGCGGCGCGCCAGCGGCTGGGCGAGTGGGCCGCCGCGAACCTGCCGCCGTACCAGGCCACCGAGACGCCGCCGCTGGTGGACGTGCTGCAACCGGCCAACACGCTGGCCGATATCGCCTCGACGCTGCTCTATTCGGTGACCGACCGTCCCTTCCGCGCGCTCTACAAGCTGGCCTGCAACTGGTCGAAGGCGGTTTGCATGGAAGTCATCGGCGCCGCGCTGGAGTCCCGGAGCCGGCGCGACGAACTGTTGCGCGAGTTTCGCGGCGGGCTCTACGCGTTCGATATGGTGATGGACATCGGCGCCTACCGCGACCTTCACCGCCACCGGCGCTGCCAGCAATACCGGCAGGAGTTCACCGGGAAACTCGGGTACGACACGCCGCCCGCCATGTTCGAGGCCGGCGCCGGCGATCTGTATGCGGCCGCCATCGAACAGGCGCTGAGCGCCTGGAAGCAACTGCCGCAACCCGCCGCGCAGTACGTGCTTCCGTTTGCCGCGCGCTCGCGCTTCCTGTTCAAGATGGACTTTGCCGAAATCGAGTACATTTCCCGCTTGCGCAGCGGCGTGAAAGGCCATTTCAGCTACCGCCAGGTGGCCTGGGAGATGAAGCAGAAGTTCGCCGCAATCGAGCCGCAACTGGCGCAACTCATCGACGCGACGCCGCCATGGGTGGAAGACCCGCTGGTGCGCTGAGGCGGCCGGCCTAACCCACTGCGACAGTCTTAAGCTTGGCCGACAGCGTGGTGCGCTTGAGACGCAGAATCTCGGCGGCGCGCTTCTTGTTTCCGTTCGTTTTCCGCAGCGCCTGCTCCAGCAGCGCGCGCTCCAGCCGCGTGACCGTCTTTTCGAAGTCCAGCCCCTCGTCGGGCACCGAGACAAAGGGAATCACATTAGCGGCCCGCGCCGTGGGTGGAGGCGCATCGCGCAAGCGGAAATCGCCGGGTTCCAGGATCGCGCGCCCGCCGCTCAGGATCACAGCCATCTCGATCGCGTTCTCCAGTTGGCGGACATTGCCCGGCCACGAGTAGTCCATCAGTTCAAACAGAGCTTCACGTGAAAGTTCCTTGTCCTCGATCTCTTCCTGCCGGCATACCTTGCCGATGAAATGCCGCGCCAGCAGCGGGATGTCTTCGACCCGTTCACGCAGCGCCGGCAAATGGATCGGCAGCACGTTGAGGCGGTAGTACAGGTCTTCACGGAAGCTCCGGTCCTCGACCCGCGCATGCAGATCCGCATTGGTGGCGGCAATCACGCGCACATCCACGCGCACCGTCTCGGAACTGCCGAGGCGCTGAAATTCCTTTTCCTGCAAGACGCGCAGCAGACGGGCTTGCAAGCCCAGCGGCATGTCGCCGATCTCGTCCAGAAAGAGCGTGCCGCGGTGGGCCGCCTCGAAATGCCCCGCCCTGGGTTGCACGGCGCCGGTAAAAGCGCCGCGCGTGTGCCCGAACAGCTCGGCTTCGAGCAACGTCTCGGGTAACGCGGAACAGTTCACCGCCACCATGGGCAGGTGCGCCCGGGCAGCGCGCCGGTGGATGGCCCGGGCCACCAGTTCCTTTCCCGTACCGGACTCGCCGGTGATCAGGACGGTCGACCGTCGCGGGGCGACCAGCTCGATCAGCCGCTGGACCTCTTCCACGGCGGAACTGCGTCCAATCAGGGGTGTATTGGCCGGAAACATGGCTCAAGCGTCCATCGGCTGACGGGCGGGAATGTTTAATGGAAATTGAACCTGATGGGCTCTAAGGTGTTTGCCCGGCTGGCGGCTCCTCCACGTTGTCCGTCGCCGTGGCTGCCGCCGACGCGTCCGCCACCACTTGTTCCGCCGTTTCCAACAGGTCCTGCGGAACCCGGACTTCAAAAGGAATGTTCGGCAACTGGCTGCTTCCGACCACCACAGTGGGGATGCCGTTGGCCTCGAGGAGCGTTTTGAGGTTCATCGCCTCCAATTCCGTAAGGTCCGTGCCCTCTTCAAACAGCGGAATCAAGTCCAGGTCATCGGATGGGTCTCCACGGTGTTCGAGCGTGGCGGCCGAGTCGGCGATCAACTGATCGGCGTGCCCGGCTTGGTTGGCTGGGACGCGCACTTCCCAGCAGCCCTCGACGACTCCGGGTTCGGAATCATCCACCACGATCGCCGTCAGGCCAGCTTCGACCAGCAGGTCGCAGACTTGCTCGGCGTCATCGCCGGCGGAAGCGTCCGCCGATCGGAATACCGTGACCAACTCAGTTGGGGTCTCCATATCTAAGAGCGTACAACGCGCGGCCGCCGGTAACAGCCGGGCGCTGTTCGATACAATAAGGGCCGGGTCAGGAGGACCACTCGTAATGGCACAAGATAATACCGACCGGGTTCTTTGGTTTGCCGCGGGCGCCGCCCTGGGGG
>JADZCI010000315.1 GCA_020851655.1 Bryobacterales bacterium | reverse complement strand
GCGGCAACGGCTCGCGCGGCGCGCATGTTATTCTGTGGTCTCGTGCGTGCGCGCTTTCCTTGTTTTTTCATCGGAGTTCTGGCTGGTATGGCCTCGTTGTGGGCGCAGAAAGCCCCTCTCGCCGACATCCTGTCATCGGAACTGGTTCGGAACTTCGAAGCGCTCAAAGCCAAGGGGACGCCGGCCCCGTACTTCATTTCCTACAGCGTCGCCGACGTGACCGAAGACGTGGTCCGTGCTTCCTATGGCGCGCTGCTGCGCTCGGGTACCGAACGCCGCCGGTTCTTCGATTGCTCGGTCCGGTCCGGCTCGCCGCAACTGGACAACTACCATAGGCTCCCGGGACAGACGTTTCGCATGGCGAGAGCCGCCACGCTGCCGCTCGACGATCTGCCCAACCCGATCCGGCGCATTCTGTGGTACGAAACCAATCACTGCTACGAGGCCAGCGTCTCACGGCTGGCCGCTGTCCAGAGCCATGTTCAGACCGCGCCGCCCAATCCGCCGCTGCCCGATTTTTCCCTCTCAGGCCCGGTCACTTCTATCACGCCACTGGCGGCCGCCAGGCTGGACCGCGACGCTTGGGCCGCGCGACTGCGGAACCTGTCGGCGGGGTTCAAGGAATTTCCGGCTGTCCTTCAATCCGAAATCAGCGTCACCAACCATACCGCCGCCAAGGCGCTGGTCAACAGCGAAGGCACAAGACTCCTGACGGGCAGCAATTTCAGCCGTGTCGTGATCTCGTGCCGCGCCAAGGCGGCCGATGGCGAGGACATGCAGTTGTCCGACAGCTTTGAAGCCTTTGACCCGTCAAAGCTGCCCAACGATAAAGTTCTGCTCGATGCGCTCATCTTGCAGGCGGACCTCATGAGCCGCCTCAAACGCTCGCCTGAATTGGAACCCTTCACCGGACCGGCGATCTTTTCCGGCGCCGCTTCCGCGATGCTGTTTGCCGAAGTGTTGGGCAAAGGCGTCGAGTCGCGCGGCGCCGATTCCGCTCCGCTGGCGGGCCAGTTGGGCCAGGCGGTGTTGCCGGAAACCTTCACCGTCATCTCCGCGCCCACGATCCACCAGGCGGGACCCTTTGATCTCATCGGTTCCTACAGCCATGACGACGAGGGCGTGCCTGCCAGGCCTGTTGCGGTCGTGGAAAAGGGCGTCCTCAAGAGCCTGTTGACTTCTCGCGCGCCCGCTCCCGGATTTCCCCATTCCAACGGGCACGGGCGCAAACAGCCGGGATTTGAAGCTTCCGGCCGGCTCTCAAACCTCTTCGTCGATTCCAGCGTGACGGTGGCGGGCGAAGACCTGAAGGCGAAACTGGTCGCCGAGGCCACGCGGCAGCGCAAGCCATACGGCCTGTACATCGAACGGATCCGGTTCGGGGACCCGCCGCCGCCACAACAGGGCGCGGCGCAGCCAAGACCGGTCATCATCGTCTCGGCTTACCGGATTTCGGCAAACGGACGGAAAGACCAGTTGGTGCGCGGAGCCGTGATTGCCGGCGGCCGCTTCAAGATCCTGAAGAACATCATCGCGGCAAGCGACTTCAAGCAGGCGGTCAACCTCATGGAACAGGGCGAATCCGGACTTGTGCCGGTTTCGATCGTCGCCCCTCCGATTCTTGTGTCGGAAGTCGAGACGAAGCCAAGCGTCAAGCCCTCGGACCGCCCTCCGTTTCTGCCGCGGCCTGAATAGCCGCGCTATGCGCCGACGGCGGCTGCCTTGGCTGCCAGCGCCGGCTTCCTGTCCGCTTCCCGCAACTTCAGGACCAACGCCACGTCCTCAAGCCAGTGATCGATCAAGGCCAGCTCTTTTGAAGGAATGACTCCGAGTCTGACCAAAGCCTCGTAGCAGACGCGCAGGTTGTTTCCCGCCTCGGCCGGGTTCGACTTCAGCGAAACAGCCTCCAGCGCGTTGACGATTTTCTGGTTCTGGAGATAGCCCGAAATCTCGTCCTCGAAGTCGCGCAGCAGGTTATGGACGTTTCTCTGCTGGTCGGCTTCAGCGGCATGAAACACCATGCCGTAGCCCATTTCCCAGAGACACCGCTGAGCGACGAAGCTCCGCCAGATGTCCGTCATCCGGAAAGAGCAATAACTCGGCAGGTACATGAGCGGGTAAGCCACCGGCCACCACCATGTCGTCTGGCTGTTGAACGGGCACCAGCTTCCGGGAGGCAGCCAGCGGCTGGGTCCGTCGCTGAAATCAAACTCCCGGTCCATGGTGAGCCGCCAAACTGCATCGACATCGGGCGCCACGTTGGCCAGTCCTTGCTGGATGGGACAATCGACCAGCCCCAACTCGGTGGCGGACGGATCTTCGTGATAGGTTGCGGCGTCGGAAATCAGCTCCAGCGGAAACCCTCTGGGCCAGATGTTCTCGCTCGAAAACATTCGATAGACGTTGACCCATTTCCTTGGCGCCACCTTCCGCACCAGGGTCTCAAGCGCCCGCGGACGCCAGGCGGCATTCGGCGCATTGTCGTCATCGGTCTCATAGATGCTGTTGGCGCCTTCGCCGAACGCTACCAGATACCCCAGGTTCTTGCGGGCATAGTGCCCAACCGGCAGCGAACCGGCGAGATTCAACGCCAGTTCGCGTTGATCGTGTATCGAGAAGAATTTGGTACGGGGCACATCGAAGGACGCCGGTCCCTTTTTGTCGCCGACCGCGATGAGCTTGGCCTGAACTTCCCCGAGCCTTTCCACCAGCGTCAAGACACTTGGTGTCGGCGTTTGAATCGTAGTGATGACAGAATACACGCAGTTCCCCCTCGCTTGGCCGTGATTCACGGCAAAGTCAAATCAAAGTACTAGAGTGGCTGCACCCTGTCGTGAGAGCGCAGCCTCACCCCGGAGAAATATTTCAGTCCCCGGCTGCCCCTGTCGTCGGCTCGAACGTCGCCGCGGGTTGGGCGAGCAAAGCCGATTGTTCCGTTTGAACTCGCAAAGCCAGTTTTACGTAGCCAAAATTACGGAAGAAAGTGTTGACGCTCTCGCCTTCGCGGCGGCCGATCCATACGGTCGGAACCTGTTCCGCGTGACAGCCGATCTTCAGCGGCTTTACCGTCGTCTCGATGTAGATCTCGTGGAATTCCGACTCCCACTCAATCGACTCGATCAGATGCCGGCGGAGAAGCTTGAAGCCGTAAGTGAGGTCGCTGATCCGGGTGCGGTAGACAACCTTGAAAATCTTCTGAAAAAACCAGTTGCAGATCAGCTTGAAGCGGTCGTAGTTGACAAAGCCGCCGTCCCGGTCCCAGCGGTTGCCAACCACCAGGTCAGCCCCGGTTTCCTTGGCCTTTTGGAACATCCGCTCAGCGGCCTCCGGTTCGGTTTCCAGGTCGCCGGACATGATGACGACACACTCTTCCTTCGCCAGACTCATGCCTTCGCGCAAGGCCCAGCCCACGCCGGGAACCCTCTTTTGCACATGGCGCCGGACCAGAGGATTGGTCCTGGCCAAATCTTCTGTAATGCGCAGCGTCTCCGCGGATGCTTTCGGAGATACAACCAGGATGATCTCCTTCAGTCCCCCTTTGTCGTTTTTGATGAGCCTGTCGACGGTTTCAATGACCGAAAATGTCTCGGTGTAGACCGTTACAACAACTGACAGACCCCAAGATTCGCGATCCTCTGAACTGTTTATCACTATTTGTTCTCCTCATTTTTTTGAATACGCCCAACTGAAACATCGCAGTCTGGAAACTCAGTCTTCGGTCGATTCTCCGGTCGTACGCTGGTAGACCTTATACGGGTAGTCCAACAGCCCATAGGTCGGATAATCGTCCTTCGCCTGATCCAAAATCACTTCAAATCGAGTCGCTAGCAAGTTTTTAATGTGTTCCGCCGTGGCGGGCTCATGCACTGTGAACCAGTTGCGCCACATGATTCCGTAGAATGCCTCAATAACCACAAACTCGGGCTTTTTTCCGCTGGTCAGTCCGAGCCGCGCATCATCAATTACCGTGCCGTCAAAACCCAGGCCAAAGGCCAGCTCACCACTACCAATAACCCGGTCCCCCGGCGACAGGTTTTCCTTGATCTTCTCGATCGCCGGAACGAAGCGCGCCGCATACTCGTTGTGCAGCAGGCGGCTTGACGTAACCCCAATGTTCAACGCGGCGATACCGGCAATGGCAAGAGCCGTCGCCCACCTTGGAACCCTCCATCCGCGGAACAGGGGTTCATTCCAGAGCCAGTTCGCCGTAACCGCCAACAATGCGGCATAGCAGGGCAGAATGTAGATTAAATAATAGAAATTCTTTTGCAGGCACATCAGCACGCCAAAGTTCAGCGCGAGCAGCAGCAGGAGCGCGCGCGCCGAACGCAGCTTGCGCAAGCCCGGCAAGACCAGTGCGGCCATGACCGCGGCAAAATAGCCGATCAGCACGATCCTCATCAGCGCCAGCGGAGACTGTGTCGCAAAGCCGTACCGCGGCGCATAGCGAAGTTCCACTTCCCGGCGGATCGAAGCGAGCGGATTCACCGGCAAATCGAAGCGGTGCGGAATGGCCGCCTGCGCTTGCATCTGGCTGGTGAAAGCGCCGGGATCTTTGAGGATGTACAGGCCCCACAAACCCGCGCACACTAGAAACGGGCTTGCCGCCACCGCCACATCGGCCAGCTTGAGACGCCTGGCATCCAGCCATAGGACAAACCCGGCCAGCGCACCCAGTCCCATCACGGCATTGGGATGCGTGAACAGGCTGACCGCCAAAATGCCGCAGGAAACGCCCAAGGCCAGACGAAGACTGCGTTCGCGCAGCAACAAATACGACGCCACACCCATCAGGCTCAGCGAAGCGCACATCATGTCCATCCGGCCCATCGCCGCCGACAAGCTGAAGTGATCCTCAATGCCCAGCAGAAACACCGCCAGCAGCGCCACGGACCGCTTGCCGCTCAACCACCGGACAATCACATACCAGGCCATCAGAGCGGCGGCGCCGAATATCACCGACAGGAACCGCATCGCAAACAGGCTGAAGCCGAACACCCAGTACCAGGCGGTCTGCGCCAGCAAATATCCGGGCATCACCCAGTAGGTGTATTTGTCGATGTCCTGAACGAGCGACGCAAACACGAACCCGTGCGGGTCAAGGATGGTCATCCCCATGTGGCCGTG
>JADZCI010000314.1 GCA_020851655.1 Bryobacterales bacterium | reverse complement strand
TCGATGTTGTCGATGCGCAGCGGAAGCATCTTCGATTGAAACGCGGTGAACTTCTGCATGAGGATTCTTCCTTTTCTCTAGGACACGTAAGGCCGGGGATCGGTGACAGCGCCCGTCAGGGCCGAAGCGGCCGCGGTAAGCGGGCTGGCGAGGAAGGTACGGCCGCCCTTGCCCTGCCGGCCTTCGAAGTTCCGGTTCGACGTCGAGACGCTGTACTGGCCGGGCCGCAGTTGGTCGCCGTTCATGGCGATGCACATCGAACAGCCGGCTTCGCGCCACTCGGCGCCCGCCTCGATGAAGACCCGATCCAGGCCTTCCGCCTCGGCCTGCTTCTTGACCTGTTGCGAGCCGGGCACGACCATAACGCGGACCTTGGAATTGACTTTGCGCCCTTTGAGAATCGAAGCGGCGGCGCGCAGGTCGGAGATTCTCGAATTGGTGCAACTGCCGATGAAGACGACATTGACTTCGCGCCCCAGCAGTGGCTTTCCGGCTTCCAGCCCCATGTAGTCCAGGGCCTTGGCCAGAGTCTCGCGCTCGGTGGAATCCTTGGCCGAGGACGGCGACGGCACGGCGGCGGTGATGGGGATTCCCATGCCGGGGTTGGTGCCGAAGGTGATCATTGGCTCGAGCACGGCGGCATCGATCGAGATTTCACGGTCGTAGCGCGCTCCGGCGTCTGTGGGGAGTTGCTTCCAGCGGGCCACCGCCCTGTCCCATGCTTCGCCGGCGGGCGCCAGGGGCCGTCCAGCCAGAAACTGGTACGTCGTGTCGTCGGGGGCGACCAGTCCGGCGCGCGCGCCGCCTTCGATCGACATGTTGCAGACGGTCATCCGCTCTTCCATCGAGAGGGCGCGGATCGTCGATCCGGTGAACTCGAAGACGCACCCGGTTCCGCCGCCGACGCCGATGCGGGCGATGAGGGCCAGGATGATATCTTTGGCGGTGACGCCGGCCTTGAGCGCGCCGTTGACGTGGACGGCAAAACTTTTCGATTTGCGCTGGAGCAGGCACTGCGTGGCCAGCACGTGCTCAACCTCGCTCGTGCCGATGCCGAAGGCCAGCGCGCCAAAGGCGCCGTGCGTGGCCGTGTGGCTGTCGCCGCAGACGACGGTCATGCCGGGTTGGGTGGCGCCCTGTTCCGGGCCGATGACGTGCACAATGCCCTGGCGGTCGCTGAGGAACCCGAACAGCGGGATCCCGAATTCCTTGCAGTTCTTTTCGAGTTGCGCCACTTGGGCGGCGGCGATGGGGTCGACGATCGGAAGGTCCTTGGGCGTGGTGGGCGTCGAGTGGTCGCAGGTGGCCAGCGTCAGATCGGGCCGGCGGACCTTCAAGCCACGGCGGCGCAGTCCTTCAAACGCCTGGGGAGAGGTGACCTCGTGAACCAGGTGGAGGTCGATGTACAGGAGCGCGGGCGTCCCGGGAGCTTCGGTGACAACGTGGGAATCCCACAATTTCTCAATGATGGTTTTGGGCATGATACTTCCGCCTTTTCCTCAGATCGCCGCGCAGACGGCTTGACCCACCTGCCCGGTTGTGGCGGGCGCGCCGGCCGGCTTTAAGTCGGCTGTGACGCGGCCGCTATTCAGAACTTCTTCCACGGCGCTGTGCACCGCCGCCGCTTCGCGAGCCAGTCCAAAGCTGTACTCGAGCATGGCCGCCACCGATCCAATCGCGCCGAGGGGGTTGGCCTTATTCTGTCCCGCAATGTCGGGGGCGGAGCCGTGCACCGGCTCATAGAGCCCCACCCAGGCGCCCGAGGGCTTCTTGTCCCCGATAGAGGCCGATGGCAGCATGCCGATCGACCCGGCCAGCACAGCGCCTTCGTCGCTGAGGATATCGCCGAACATGTTCTCAGTCAGCACCACGTCGAAGCGCTTGGGGTTGAGCACCAACTGCATGGCGCAATTATCCACCAGGACGTGTTCGAGGGCCACATCCGGAAATTCGGACGCCACCTCGACGACGACCTTGCGCCAGAGCTGGGAACATTCAAGCACGTTGGACTTGTCGACGCTGGCGAGCTTCTTGCGCCTCTGCCGCGCCAGGTGGAATGCCATGCGCGCGATGCGCGCGATTTCAGCCCGCGTATAGGTCATGGTGTTGACCGCCCGCTCGCCGTCGCCGCTGCCGGAAACCCCACGGGGCGTGCCGTAATAGATGCCGCCGGTGAGTTCTCTCACAATGATCATGTCCGTGCCCTCGACCAGGTGGTTCTTGAGGGGCGAGGAGTCGATCAGCGCCTTGTGGGTGCGCACGGGGCGCAGGTTGGCATAGACGCCGAGCACTTTGCGCAGGCCCAGCAGACCCCGCTCGGGACGTTCGGAAGGCGGCGCGTTGTCGAATTCCGGCAGACCGACGGCGCCCATCAATGTCGCGTCGGCGGCGTCCGCCAGCCGCGCGGTCTCATCGGGAAAGGGGTTGCCGGTCTTGTGGATAGCCACTCCGCCCAGCAGGCCTTCGCTCAGCTTCAGGGTGTGCGAAAAGCGCTGCGCCACGCGCTCGAGCACGCGCACCGCCTCCCGGGTCACTTCGGCGCCAATCCCGTCGCCGGGGAGCACAAGTAAGTTCAGTTGCATGATTTGTTCTTCACCTCGGAGGCGGGTGCGGACACACGCTTCAGGCGTAGCCTCGTTTCACCGGCTCCGTTCGACTCAGGATCCGCGTCAGTCAGCCGCGATCGCCCGCACCGTCACGCGTTCAACCAGCGCCGCAATTTCGCGGTCCATGACGCCTTTCTTGCGGTCCGCCAGCGCGATGAAGGCATCGTATACGGCGTCGAGCTCCGCCTTGGTCAGAGTGTAGCCCAGATGCGAGCACCTGTCGCGGAGCGCGTGCCTTCCGCTGTGCTTGCCCAGCACCAGGCGGCCCGCGGGAATACCGACCGATCTGGGATCGATGATTTCGTAAGTGGATTTCTCTTTGAGATACCCGTCCTGGTGGATCCCGGCCTCATGAGCAAAGGCGTTGGCGCCGACAATCGCCTTGTTGGGCTGCGGCCCAAACGTGATCAGTTCCGCCAGAAGTTTGCTGGCCGGGTAGAGGTGTTCGGTGGCGATGCCGGTGTGGTAGGGAAGGCGGTCGTTGCGAACCTTCATGGCCATGACCGCTTCTTCGAGCGAGCAGTTGCCGGCGCGCTCTCCAATGCCGTTGATCGTACATTCGATCTGACGCGCTCCCGCCTCGACCGCGGCAATCGAGTTGGCCACGGCCAATCCCAAGTCGTCGTGGCAGTGCACGCTCACAATCGCGCTATCACCCAGGGCCTGCGCCATCCGCGAAATCAGTTCGGCGTATTCGCTTGGCACCGAGTAGCCCACCGTATCCGGCAGGTTGACGGTGCGGGCGCCGGCGGCGACCACGGCGCGCGAGACCTGTTCCAGATAGTCCGGGTCCGTGCGCGTGGCGTCCTCAGCCGAGAATTCAACATCGTCGACAGACTGGCGCGCGAGTTCCACGGCGGCAACCGCTTCCTCGAGAACCTGCTGGCGGCTCTTCTTCAGCTTGTGCTTGAGGTGAATGTCGCTGGTGGCGATGAAGGTGTGAATGCGCGGGCGGCGCGCATGCGCCAGCGACTCGGCGGCGCGCTCCACGTCCAGCCGGCAGGCTCTGGCTAATGCCGCAACCTGCACCCACGGCAGTTCCTTTGCCACCTCGGTGACCGCTTCGAAGTCACCCTCGGAAGCAATCGGAAAACCGGCTTCGAGGATGTCGACTCCGAGATCCGCCAGCTTATGAGCCATGCGGAGTTTTTCCGCCACCGTCATGCTACAACCGGGAGACTGTTCGCCGTCCCGCAGTGTTGTATCAAAAATGTAGACGCGATTTCGATTGGCCTGGGTCATTAGGTCGACCTCGCTCCTGGGGGGAACAATCGTGCGATAGCCAGTTTCTCTATCGACGTGAGAAGCCCCGCACCGACTATTGTGAGGTGAACGTGTAGATAAATCAAATTTATGTTTTTCCTGTCTTTGATTCCATTGAGAAATACAATAAGTTATAGAATTGGTTTGCATTAGAATCAGTAATGGGGGCTCATGGAACTGTACCCATTGAAGGTCTTTCTCACCGTAGCGAGCGAAGGCAGTTTTTCGCGCGCGGGTGAAAAGCTGGCGCGCACGCAGCCGGCCATCTCGCTGGCGGTTCAGAAGCTGGAGCATGAGTTGGGCGAGCGGTTGCTGGACCGGACTGGCAGGGAACTGGTGCTCACCGATGCGGGCCGGATTGTGCTGGAGTATGCGCGCCGCTTTGAGAATCTGGATCGCGATCTTGGCACCGCGCTGGCGGAGTTGCGCGACATGGCGGCCGGGCGGTTGTCGATCGGGGCCAACGAGTCCACGACGCTGTATCTTTTACAGCACATCATCCACTACCGCAGGCTGTATCCGAAGGTCAAAGTTCAAGTTCAGCGGTCGCTGTCGAGCCGCATTCCATCGCTGCTGATCGATGGCGATCTGGAACTCGGGGTGATCAGCTACGATCCGGCCGACGAGCGGATCGAATCCGAGGTGATCTTTACCGATCACCTGGCTTTCATCGTCTCGCCGTCACACCGCTTTGCCAACCGGGATCAGGTATCGATCCGGGATTTGGGGATGGAGACGTTTATCGCGCACAACGTGATCTCGCCCTACCGGGACATCGTGCTGCGGGCCTTCCGCCGGGCCAAGGTGCCGCTGAACATGGACGTCGAGATGCCCACGGTGGAGACCATTCGCAAGCTGGTGCAGCGGAACGAAGGCGTGGCGTTTCTACCCAAGATGTGCGTTGAGCAGGAACTGGAGCAGGGGACGCTGCACGAGGTGAAGGTGGAGGAGATCGTGGTCGAGCGCATGATCCGGCTGGCGTATCCGGCGCGGCGGGCGCTGAGCCATGCGGCACGGGCGTTTCTGGAAGTGGTGCGGGGGCGGGTTGGCAACCCGGCGCCCACGCTGGTGTCCTCGTAGGTCTGCGCGCGGGGCGTGTAGCGGCGAGCCGATCCGCCTCGACTGCTAAACTCGAAGGTGGGGATGAGTTCCACCACGTCTACTTCCGAAGCGGCGGCGCCGCGCTTGAGCATGATCGTTCTGCTGAGCTGGCTGGTGCCGGGCGGCGGCCACTTTATGCTCAAGAAGCATTATCGCGGCGCGCTGATCGCGGCCTCGGTGCTGATTATGTTCGTGTTTGGTCTGTTGATGCGCGGCTACATGTTTGAGCCACAGACCGGCGACGTGCTCACCATCATCATCTACGTGGGTGGCTTTGTCGCGGACCTGGCTTCGGGAATCCCGTACGTTCTCACGAAGCTGTTCGGCTACAGCCAAGCTGACGTCGCCGGGCACGTGCACGACTACGGCACCAAGTTCATTGTAGCCGCGGGACTCTTCAACATACTGGCCATGGTGGATGCCTGGGATATCGCCACCAAGAAGAAGGATTGAAATGGAGCCCATCGTCAAGCTCTCGCATTTTGAAGCCACGTTTCTATTTGCCCTTTTCAGTTCTGTGATTCTGGGAGTCGTGTCGAAGAAGACAGACAAGGAACGGCTGCGCTACGGGCTGACGGCTTTTGGCTGGTATGCCGTAACCGTCTTTGGCCTCGGCTGGCTGATGTATTTCGCGCACCGTTAGAGCAAGTCATGAGACGTTTTTACCTGGAGACCTTCGGCTGCCAGATGAATGCGCACGACTCCGAGAAGGTGGTCGGCACATTGGAGCAGAAGGGCTACATGCAAGTCGAAACGCCGGAGCAGGCGGATCTATTGCTGTACAACACCTGCTCGATTCGGGACAAGGCGGAACAGAAGGTTTTCCAGCGGCTCAGCCAACTGAAGAAGGAAGCGGCGAGGGGCAAGGTGTTCGGCGTCCTGGGATGCGTGGCGCAGCAGGAAGGCGAACGCATTTTCGAGAAGGCGCCGCACGTGAGCCTGGTGTGCGGATCGGCCAGTTACACGAAGCTGCCGGAATTGCTGGTGCGGATCGAATCCGGCGACAAGCGGGTGACGGGCTTGAGCCTGGAGACGAGCGAGACGTTCGACACGCCGTTCACGCGCCGCGACAACCCGCACCGCGCCTACATCACGATCATTGAGGGGTGCGACAAGTCGTGCGCCTACTGTGTCGTGCCGTTTACGCGCGGACCGGAACGCAGCCGGACCTCGGATAGCCTGATGCGGGAAGCCCGGCAGCTTGCCGGGATGGGTTACACCGAAGTGCAACTGCTCGGCCAAAACGTGAACAGCTACCGCGACCCTTCCGCCGAGGGCTGGGATTTCGCCCGGTTGCTCGAGGAGACGGGGCGCATTGCGGGAATCCGGCGCGTTCGTTTCACCACGTCGCACCCGCGCGATTTCGTCAAAGAGATTGTCGACGCCATCGACCGCACGGAAACCCTGTGCGATCATGTACACCTGCCGGCGCAGTCCGGGTCGAGCAGCGTCTTGAAGGCGATGGACCGTTTGTACACGCGCGACGACTATATGCGGCGCATCGAGTGGATGAAGCAGGCGCGCCGTCCGATTGCGATCACAACCGACATCATCGTGGGGTTTCCGGGCGAGAGCGAGGCGGACTTTAACGCCACGCTGCGCCTGCTTGACGAAGTCGAGTACGACAGCATTTTCAGCTTCAAGTACTCGCCGCGTCCCAATACGCCGGCCTTGAGCCGGGACGGCCAGATTCCGGAGGAAGAAAAGAGCCGCCGGCTTTCGATCGTGCAGGAGCGGCAGCGCGCCATTCAATTGCGGCGCAACTCGGAACTGGTTGGCGCGGTCGAGGAGGTGCTGGTCGAAGGCTACAATCCATCCACGGCACAGTGGATCGGCCGGACATCGCAGAACCGCGTACTGAACTTCACCACGCCCGGCGAGGCGCCGGAGAAGTCTGAGATGATCGGGAGATATTTCCGCGTGAAGGTCACACGCGCAGGTCCGAATTCTCTCGCCGGGGAGCGCGCAGCCTGACACTGAGCCTCGCGAACCCGCGAAGTACGATACTTTGAGCAAGGAGGTAGAGTCATGGAAGTCGAGATGAAGATCCGGGGTTTGATGATGGACCCCGTCACCAACATGCCGATCGTGATCCTGCGGGACTCCAGCGGCAATGCGATTCTGCCCATCTGGGTCGGGGTGTACGAGGCCAACGCCATCGCCTTGGAGATCGAGAAAGTCACCACGCCGCGTCCCATGACCCATGACCTGATCAAGAACGTCCTGCTGGGGCTTTCGACGGGGGTTCAGAAGGTGGTGGTGAGCGAACTTCGCGATGACACCTTCTATGCCATCATCTGGCTGGAGCACGGGGGCGAGTTGATCAGCATCGACAGCCGTCCGAGCGATGCGCTGGCTTTGGCTCTGCGCCTGGATTGCCCGATTTACGTGGAAGAGTCGGTGCTGAAGAATTCCAAGGCGGCGGCCAACATGTCAGACAAAGCGGGCGCCGAGGAACTGCGCCGCTGGCTGGAAGGTCTCAACGACGAGGACTTGGGCCGCTACAAGATGTAGCGCCGGGCGCCGCGCGGGTGAGCCCCAAGGTCCTCTCTCAACTGGAAAAGATCGCCGCGGCGCAAATACAACTGCTGCACGCGCCGATTGGAAGCCACTTTGCCTTTGAACGCGGCGGCTTCATCATTCTGGTCGAACGGCGCGGTGAAGGCTTCGGGGGCATCGGAGCGCCGGGGTTGCTGACGGAAGCCGGCTTTGCTCCTCTGCTGAACGGCCGGTTTGTGGCGAAAGAGTATCAGCGCGCCGCGACGCCGGAAGAACTGGCGTCGATGCGAGCTTTGCTCGAAGATCTCAAGTCCGCTCTCGCGTAGGCGTCAAGGCCGCTTCGGGTAGCCGTGCAACCGCGGGCCGACGACGTTGGAGAACCGGTAATTGCCACGCCGGTCGGCGTCGATGGTCCAGAACATGGCGCCGATCATCTCGGGGTAGCCATCCGCCTTCCGCAGCTTGTAGCTGGTTCCGGCCGGTGCGCGGCCGGTGATGATGTAGTCCATCGCCTGGCTGACGATGTCAGGGGTCGTATCGCCGGTGAGGAAGCCGACGGCGACCTTGTTGGCAGGCACGGGCGGGAAGAACTGCCGCGGGTCGCCGCCCACCGGAAAACCGTGCAGCAACAATTCAGTCATCGCCGCGTGGTAGTCCACCGTGCCGGGCTGATAGATCTCGCCGTCCAGACCCTGGAGCGGCGGAGTGTTGTAATCCTGCACATCGATGAACGAGAGGATATCGCGGATGGCGTGGGTGATGGCGAGATACGAGCCGAACTGCCCTCCATAGCTGGGATAGCCGGAAGGGATCTGTGTGCCTTCGGGAACGAGGCTGATCATGAACCCGGGTCCGAAGTGTTGATGCAACCGCCGTAGCGCCGAGATCAGATTGACGATGGATGGGGTGGTGGGGTTGCGGAAGTCCGTGTCGCCGGGGTCGATGGAAAGCGACGGGCTTTCAAAGTCGATGTCGATGCCGTCGAAACCATACTCGGTGACAATGCGGATCACCGAGGAGACGAAGTTGGGGACGCGCTTCGGATCGGCCAAGGTGAAGTGCTGTCCGCCTCCGCCCAGCGAGATCATCACCTTCTTGCCCTGGCTCTTGAGGTAGGCGATGTCGGCTTTGAACTGTCCGGTGTCGAGGCCGGCGGGCGTGCGGAACTGCATGGTTCCCTCGGGCGCGTTCTTGTCGGGTGTGGAGAAGGCGATTAGGATGATGTCCCATTGGGGCGACAGTTCCCGCAGGGGAATGGTGGAGCCGGGGCCGCCGAAGCCCGCCCAATAGCCGATCAGGCGGTGGCCGTTCGGTGGACCGTCGTTCGGGATGGGCGTGGCGGTGGGTTTTGGGGCCGCGCCGCGCGGTCCGCGCGCCGGGCAGGGTTGGGCGCGTTCTTGGAGCGCCTGTGTGTCGGGAAAGCTGTACACCTCGCCGAGCCCTTCGCCGCCGCCGGCATACCACGGGAGTATGGCGGCATTCTGGAGGTGGTACACGCGGCTTCCGGCGCGCGCGGTGTAAGGGGCCGACGCTGGGAAGTTATTTTTCGGATTCGTATTGACCGGTTCCAGCAGGAAGTACATCGACGCGGCGCCGCTCCCGCCACAGCCGCCCTGATCTCCGGGGCGCATCGAGGCAGGTCTTAACCAGGCCGGGAAACGGTTGCCAGGAGTCTGCGCGTTCCGCTCATGAACGAGGGGATTGCGCAGCGGGTCCTTGAAGAATTGGGCCAGTTGCTGGGTGACCGGCTGGACATCGCGGTCCTCGACGACGGAGGGCGCGTTCGCGATGAAGGAGGCCAGCACGAACGAAGTCCCCGTGGCCGGGTCCACGCCATGGGTTCCCCAAGAGCAGCACACCGTGGCGTCGCCGAGCGCGTAGTAGGTTGTGTTGTGCGTCACCGCCATGACGAGCTTGCCATCCTGTTTGGGGAGCTGTTTGAAGATCTCTCTCTGCATGAACTCGACGTCGGCGACCGCGAAGGATTGGCCGGATTTCCTGGATGTCAGGATGTACCCGTACCCGAGGGGGACGGTGATCCGGATGGGTCTGACCTCGGGTTTCCCCAACAGGGTGTGCCATCCTTCCGGTTTGGGGAAGGTCGTGCGCATCAGCGCGTCGGCGTACTGCGTCGTGCCGCCGGTTGGGAAAGCAAACTTGGCAAAGACGGGAGAGCGGAGCAGGCTTTGAACATCGGCCCGCGCGTCCATAACGAACGCCTTTCCGCCGTGTTTCTTGGCTTCGAAGGAGAGCGTGACCGGAACCAGGACGGTTGGTATGGTGGTGG
>JADZCI010000313.1 GCA_020851655.1 Bryobacterales bacterium | reverse complement strand
TCCTGTCCGAGGAGATCCCGGCTTCCAGCGGATGGCATCAGGTCTTTGGCAGCGTCGCGCTATTCCTGTTTCTCACGCAGGCCGTAACCGGAATCCTGCTTGCCCTGAACTATGCCCCGGCGACCGGTGACGCCTATAACAGTCTCAAGTACATCGTGACGGAACTGACCGGCGGACGGTTGATCCGTGGCCTGCATCACTGGGGTGCGAGCTTCATGGTCGTGGTGGTCGTGCTGCACATGGTTCAGGTCTTTGTTTGGGGCGCCTACAAGAAACCGCGCGAGGCAACCTGGATGATTGGCGTTGTGCTGCTTCTTCTGACTTTGGCATACGCCCTCACCGGTTATCTCCTCCCTTGGGACAACAAAGCTTATTGGGGGACCGTAGTCACGACGCGGATTGCTTCCAGCGCGCCGGGCGCGGGTCCATATGTACTTCGGCTAATGGGCGCCGAAAACGGTGTCGGGTCAGTCACGTTCGCGCGCTTCTATTCGATGCATGTGCTTCTTCTGCCTCCGGTTACTATGCTTCTGGTGCTGCTGCACGTCTACCTGGTGCGGCGGCACGGCGTCACCCCCGCGCCAGGCGATGAGACGAAACCCAGAAAGCGCTTCTACCCGGAGCAGGTTTTCAAAGATACGGCGGCGATTTTCGTTGCCTTCTGTTTGCTGTTTGGAATGGCGGTTGCCGTCAAGGCGCCGCTGGGCAGACTTGCCGATCCGACCGACACGACCTACATTCCGCGTCCCGAATGGTATTTCCTGTTTCTATTCCAGATGTTGAAGTACCTGGAAGGACCTCTCGAAATCCTGGCAAGCGTCGTGTTGCCGAGTCTGGCGATTCTAGGGCTTATACTCGTTCCATTTATTGACCGTAGTTCGGTTACAAAGGTCGCGAAGCGTACAGTAGCCTTGGGCGCCGTGACTCTGGGGGTGTTGGGCTGGACTATCCTCACCGTGGCGGCGGTCAAGTCAACACCGCCTCAGGCTCTTGACGAAGCTGATGGTCCGATGGAGTGGGCGGAACTAACCCCCGAGGAGGTTGCCGGTGTGGCCTACTTCCGCAAGGAGAACTGCGCCCAGTGTCATCGCTTGGGTGGGGACGTGGTTCAGAAGGAAGGGCCGGACCTGACAGCCGGCCCCACCCGGCGCGACGCCGCTTGGCTCGTCGCACATTTTAAATTGCCTTCCGGCCTGAGGCCCGGAAGCGCCATGCCGTCGATAAATCTAACCGACCGGCAAATGAACGCTCTTGCGGCGTTCTTGATAAAAGTTAACCCAGTTAACGCGGAGAAGTTGCACTCGGCGCCACAATTCGCCCTGGACGGAGCAATGCTTTACCAGCGGCACAGTTGCGCCGCCTGCCATCAGGTCAACGGAATGGGGCCGAAAGCGGGTGTCCCGCTGAACGGGCTAAACCGCCGCAGGTCCGCCGATTGGGTCATCGGGCACTTCGCCGACCCCCAAAAGTTCTCCCCCGGCAGCACGATGCCGCCGTACAAGCTCAGCTCCAAAGAAAGCGACAGGCTGACAGCCTATCTCTTGGCTCTGCCGTGATTCGCCCGGCGCCATGTGGGCGGAAGAAACGTGCCTTTCTCGCGCGACGCCTCACCGCACCCGGACCACGGCCACAGTCACATCATCGGTCTGGCGTCCTCGCGAGAATTCATCCATGGATGTGAAGATCGCGTCAACAATATCCCGGGCGCATCTCGAGCCGCTTTCGGCTACCGCCTCCTGGAGGCCTTCTATTCCCCACTCTTGTCCAGCCGGATCTGCTGCTTCAATCACCCCGTCCGTGTAGGCGACGAGCAGGTCCCGCGGATGTAGCCGGATGACGCCTTGCTCGTAGGCCGCATCCGGAAACAATCCGACGGGTGCGCCGCCGTCGCCGAGCCGGATGATCGTACCGTCTCGACGAACGATAAGCGGAGGATTGTGGCCCGCATTGACGTAGCGCAGCGTGCGCGTTGCTCCATCGAAGACGCCATAAAACAATGTGGCGTACCGGTCGGCGAGCGATGAGGCATGCACCTGGCGATTGACCGCCTTGAACAGCGTGGACAAATCGTCTTCCACAAAGAATGCCGCGGTGCGCAGCGAAGACTGGACATTGGCTATCATCAGAGCCGCCGCGAGGCCCTTGCCCGAGGCATCTCCGACGGCCAAAGACAGGCGATGATCCGGGAGCGGCACAAAATCATAGCAGTCGCCACCCAATGCGACCAACTGCCTGCAGCGCGCGCTGTAGTCCAGCCTGTCGATGGCCGGGTGAAGTCCTCGCATGAACCGCTCCTGCACGTCGCATCCAGTTACCCAGTCCCGGCTGACATCCACGACCACCGCATCGCCCGTCATTTTTCGCTCCCTTCACCCATTACGTCGATTCCGGGTGCTCGATATCGACACCAGCGGTGTGCCGCCGTCTTCAAAGAAGATTGTTGCGGCCGGAATGTCGAGAAATCCGCAACCTGCTCCGACCATTGTGTGAACGCGCGGTTGGCAAGAGCCGGGCTGATGATATGAAAGGGGAAGAAGAGATGAAATACATCCTGATGATGGCCGGGACCAAGGCCGGCGTCGAAACGTATCAAGCATGGTCCAGGAGCGACGTCCAGGCGCACTTCGCATTCCTGAATGCCCTGAACCGGGAGCTCAGCGAGGCCGGAGAACTCATCGCCAATGAAGGCTTGGCGGGGCCAGAACACGCCAGAGTGGTGCGCGCCGGAAAGAACGGCGCCCCGGTCACCGACGGCGTTTTTCCGGAAGCCAAAGAGTTTCTCCTGGGATACTGGATCGTCGACGTCGAGAGCCCCGAACGAGCCTATGACATTGCCGCGCGGCTATCGGCGGGGCCTGGGCCCGGCGGCGTGCCGACGGACCTGCCGATTGAAGTACGGCAAGTCATGAGCGGAAAGGGCGGCGAACTGCCGTGATATTCCGCCGGAGCCGCTGCGCGGCATCATTGACCTCCGCCAAAAGACACAGAAATCTCAGAACTTTGTCCGGCGGTTTTCGTAGTACTGGTTGACTGCGCTGCTCCGTAAGAAATACCAGAAGCGGCGCGGCGGAAACTCAACGGCAAGTTGGAGGTTGTTCCATGAGACGTGTGCTCTCTTTGTGCGCAATGGCTGTTCTGATGGCGGCCGCCGCGGTTGCGGGTTCGGCCAAGGCTCGAATACCGTTTGCGTTCACGGCCGGAAACGTGGCCCTCGAGGCCGGCGACTATAACGTGGAACCGCTCGGTAACACGGGCATCTTCGCACTGACCCACGGCGATCACAGGATCCTGGTGCTGACCAACCCCCTCGGGGCCAGCCTCAAGGATTCGAGCCAGCTCGTGTTTGTCCGGCAGGATTCCGGATACGCGCTGTCTGAAATTCGTATGGCGAACGGCGGGGCGGCGGGCACTCTTCCCACCAAGAAGTCCTCTTCCTACCAGGTTGCCGTCGTACTGCGCTAAAGCAACGCGGCGTGGCCTACGCCATCACCTTCTCAAAAGCCTGCTTGAACCGCGCCATTTCCGCCGGAGTTCCAATCGTGACTCTGACGTGATTGGGCCACACGGGCCAGGTACGGCCGACATAGACTTTTTCGCGAGCCATGGCTTGAGCGAACGAGGGTCCCGGCCTCCGGACGTCGACCATAAAGCAGTTGCTCTCGGAAGGAACCGGTGCGTGGCCCCGCTTGGTCAGCCACGACATGACTTCTTCCCGGGTGTCTTTCACGATTCTGCGCCGCTCATCGACGAGAGTCTTGGATTGAAGACTCGCGGTTGCGCCGACCATGCCCGTGACCGGCAGAAAGCCGGTGCCGTAGGGACGGATTCGATCGAGAAGATCGGGCCGGGCAATGGCCACGCCGGCGCGCAATCCCGCCATTCCGTAAATTTTCGAGAAGGTCCGCAGCACTACCAGGTCTTTGCCTTTGGCGACGAGGCCGGCCGCGCGCGGCGCGGTCGTAAAGTGGATGTAGGCTTCATCCAGCAGCACGATACTACCTTCGGGTTTGTTGGCCAACAGCCACTCGATGTCGGCGTGCGGAGTCAGCGTGCCGGTGGGATTGTTGGGATTGCAGATGTAGAAGACGCCCGCCGCCGGCCCGCCCTCCTTCACCATCGCCTTGACGTCGTGGGCATAGCTGCCTTTCGTCAAGGGCACCTTGATCGTCCGCGCACCGGCGAAATTCGCGGCGCGTTCGCCGGCTTCGTAGCCGGGGTCGCCCACCACCAGGGCTCGGGATGGCGAACTAAACGCCAGCACGACACGATGCAACGGGTCGCTCGACCCGGCGAACGCCTGCACGTGGTTGGACGGTACTCCTTCCTGGGCCGCCAGCGTCTCGGCCAGGCGAAACGTCTCCCCAAAACCGTACCTGCCCCCGCGAGGCAGGATATTGCTCATCGCTTCGAGCGCCTCGCGGCACGGCCCCAACGGGTTTTCGTTGGCGTTGATCATCACCGCGTCCGAGGGTACTTCGCCGGAGTATGAGATCTGCGCCAACGCAGTCTCGTTGTAAAACGGCAGCGTGGCGCCGGCCGACAGGAGCGTGGCGATCCGCCCAAAGGACCGGCGGGTAAAGCCGCGCTTCATCAAATCGTGTTCCAAGGCAGTGGGCAGAGACATTTTGCCTCCCAAGGCTATCCGCCTATTGTAAGACTTTCGTCCTTCCTACCGGGTCGCGCCGCTCCGGCGCAACTCTTCAAATAGAGACCGGAAGCACTGTGCGCCTTCGACGGCTTGAGCGGGCGGTGTTCCCTCGCGGAAATAGGCCTGTGCGAACGCGCCGAACCCAACCCACGTCGTTTGCAATAACCCGAGCGCGCGTTGCGCCACTGCGGGCGATGCGCCGGATTGCACGGCCCGAATCAAATCGAGCTCGCGCAGCGCCACGGACGCTTTCCGCCAGGGCGCCGAAATGACGGGAAAGCCGATCAACGCAAAGTGCGCCGCGGTTGGATGCGCGGACTCGTAGTGCCAATCGTTGATCACGACATCTTTCGGGATCATGGTGATGGCCGGCGCCGTTCCGTTCAAACTCGCCTCCCACTTGCCGATGCCGGTCGTCGTGCCGTCCAGCAGCCGGTCTCCCCAGATCCACAGCGTCTGTCCCCGTTCGGCCAAGTGGTCGCGGACTGCTTTCACTTCCGCCGCAAAGATTTCCGCCTTGTTGGCCCCCTTGCACCTCGGGCAGTCGTCCTCGCCCAACAGGAAGACTTCGTCCATACCCCCTTGGAACGTATCCGCCCCGGTCCACTCCATCAGTTCGTCAATCAGGTCGAAGACAACCGCGTGGACTTCCGGATGGCGCGGGCAATAGCTGCGGCAGTAGATTCCCTGGTTATCGGGATACTTGCCCGGCGTCTCGTCAAACTCGGGATGAGCCCGCAGCAAGCCGAAAGTCGTCTTGGCCCACGATTGATGGCCGAGCAAGTTAATCCCGGGAATCAGTTTGACGCCGGCCTTGCGGCATGCTTCGACGAGTTGCGAGACCTGCTCGCGGCTCAGAGCGTCCGCGTCCACCACTTCCGGCCGTCGCGCGGACTGGAAGCGATAGTTGAACTCGAGCACCAGGACATTGACGCCCTCCTTGGGAAGGGCCTCGCTGATGAAGCGCGTGGCCAGCGGCATCTCGTCGGGCTTCGGCGCGGTCAGGTGAATGCCGCGCACCGGCAGAGGCTGGGCGGCGGCCGCGGAAATGGTCAGGAGGACCGCCGGCAACAATCGCAGGGACTTGCTCAATGACATGACCACCGGTCCCACCAGCTTACTCTTCGATGGATATCTTCGGCGCTTTCCGGACTCCGCCGGCGCCGCACTTGGCAGCCACGCTTCGCGCCACCGCGTAAATCGGTTGCGCTTGCGGGTCGGACTCGCCCAACAGCGCGATGGGCCGGCCCGAGTCGCCTCCAATCCGAATCCTGGGATCCAGAGGCAGCTCGCCCAGAAACGGAATGCCCATCGCATCCGCGGTCCGTTTGCCGCCGCCTTCTCCAAAAACGTCGATCTTCTGTCCGCCGGGAATCACCAGGTAGCTCATGTTTTCGACGATGCCCAGCAGATCGATCTTGACCTGCCGGAACATCTCGACCGCCTTGCGCCCATCTTCCAGGGAGACCTCGGACGGCGTTGTGACGACAATCGCGCCGGTAATGGGCGCGGTTTGGATGAGGCTCAGCGCCACATCGCCGGTTCCGGGAGGCAGGTCGACAATCAGGTAATCCAATTCGCCCCAATCCACCGAGCGGATGAACTGCTGCATCACGCTGTGCAGCATGGGACCCCGCCAGATCAGCGGTTTGTCGCCGGGATTCAGGAACCCCATCGACATCAGCTTGACGCCGTGCTGTTCCAACGGTACGATCCGCGCGTTGATGGAGTACGGCGTTTCGCGAATCCCCATCATCAAAGGCACGTTGGGGCCATAGACATCGGCGTCGAGCAGGCCGACTTTGTGGCCCAGAGTGGCGAGCGCGATCGACAGGTTTACCGAAACGGTTGTCTTTCCGACACCACCTTTGCCCGAACCAACTGTGATGAGATTCTTGACGCCTTCGATTGGCAATTTGGGCATTTCCGCCGTAGGAGGTGAAGCCATTGAATTCAGAATATCAGGGGCGTCAGTTCAAGCGGTCCAACGCCACCGCGGCGGCGCCGCGCACGCCGGCCAGCGCGCCTAAGTCCGAGAGCACGATTCGAATCGAGCGTCGATCCCAACCCAGCACGCGAGTTGCTAAGGCGGCTTCGACCAGGGTGCAGAGCGTCTGCTGGCCGGCTGCGAGCCCGCCGGACAGGATGATCATTTCCGGGTCGAGCATGTGAATAGCCGCCGCCAGCCCGTCCGCCAGCCGCGCGGCCAGCTCGTCCGGAGCCGGGTGGGGCGTGACGCGAACACCGACGGTGGTTTCCAGGCACCCGCTCAACCCGCAAGTGCAGAGCAGCCTGGCATCGGCCACCCGCAAGTGCCCCAGCATGCAGGCCAACCCGTGAGCGCCGCGCAGCAGCTTTCCGTCCACTACCGCTCCGGCGCCAACCCCCGTTCCAAGAGTTACGCACAGCAGGTTGCGCGTACCGGTCCCGGCGCCGAAGCGGTGCTCACCTGCCGCCGCGGCGATGCCGTC
>JADZCI010000312.1 GCA_020851655.1 Bryobacterales bacterium | reverse complement strand
TCATGTCGGGCGCCCGGCCGCTGTTCACCTACCAGTATTCCGCCAGCCGGCCCAAGCCTTATGTCCATCCGCTGTATGCCCCCGATGGCAGCGTGGTCACGCAGGACGGACCGCCCGACCACGTCCACCATCGCGGTCTCATGCTGGCCTGGTCCGGGGTCGACGGGATCGACTTCTGGGGCGAGACCAACCCCGCCCGTCACGGCAGGTTGGTCCACGTCAAGTTCGAGAAGCGGTCGAAGAGCAGTCTCGAATCGCTGATCCACTGGAACGCCGAAGGCCGGCTGCTCCTGGTCGAGTTGCGCACGATTACGGCTCCGAAGTGTCCGCCGGACCTCACCTTGTTGGATTGGGAGTCGGTCCTCCGCGCCCCGAACGATGTCCGGCTCGGCACGGGCGGCCACGTCTATAACGGACTCGGTCTGCGTGCCGCCGAAAGCATGGACTTGGGAGACGTGCTCAACTCCAACGGCACGACTACCATCAAGCAGGCCAATGGCGAGCGCGCCCGGTGGTGTGCTTACTCCGGCAAGCTTGGCGCGGGCACGGCCAGTATTGCGATGTTCGATCACCGCTCCAATCCGCGTCACCCCACGCCGTTTTTTGTGATGAACGACAAGTTCGGCTACATGAGCGCCGCGCCCACTTTCACCGAGGATTTCAATCTGGCCAGAGGGCGGGAAATCCGGTTCCGGTGGCGTGTGGCGGTCTGGCAAGGCGTCAAACGCCGCGAGGAAATCGACGAAATGTTCAGGATCTGGGAGGGCGGCGAGCGGTGACGAACCCCGGCGCCGCGCCACACTCAAAGACCGTAATCGTGACCGGCGGAGCCGGGGGGGGAATTGGCGGGGCCATCGCCGCCGTGATGGCGGAAGCCGGTTGGAACGTCGTCATCGTGGACCTGGACATCGAAGCCGGCCAGTCGCTCTCCGGGCGCCTCCGCCGCAAAGGCCTTGCCGCCGCGTTTCTGGGCGCCGACATCGTCAACGCGGATTGCGCCGAGAAGGCGGTATCGTTCGCCATGGACAGCTACGGCGCGGTCGATGCGCTGGTCAACAACGCTGGTGTGGGCATGGTCCAGGACATCACCGGGGTCTCGGATGAGGACTACAGGCGTATTTTTGACGTCAATGTCGACGCCGCGTACCGTTTCAGCCGGGCCGCCGTACGCGCTATGCCCGGTTCCGGAGGCTCAATCGTCAACATCGGCTCCGTTCACGCTCTTGCCAACATCACCGGCTACACCGTGTATGCGGCGACCAAGGGCGCGATCGACGCCTTTACCCGCGCGCTCGCGGCCGACTGCGGTCCTCGCGGCATTCGAGTGAACTGCATTCATCCCGGCCTCGTGCCGAGCCCGCAGAATCGCGAACTCATCCAACGTCTCACCAGCGATGTGGACGCCTGGCTGGAAAGTTATACATATAAGAGGCAGTTGCTTGCCAATCTCCCGACAGGCCGGCAGGTGGGCGAACTCGTCAAGTTCTTCTTGAGCGATGCGGCCGTGGCGATTACCGGACAGTCGATCGCCATCGACGGGGGAACCTCCGTGATGCTGTACGAACGTTGCTTGTGAACATGAGAATCGTCCGGATCGAACTCGACGAAGTGGTGGTTCCGGCGCTGCCGGACAGCGTCAACAGTGAAGAATTCGACCGGCCGCTCCACAAGCTCGCCAGCGGCGGCAGACCGGGCTGGTCGATCCAGTTTGACGCTCTGCCGAAAACCATCATTCAAGTTCAGCTCGCCAACGGCGTCACCGGCCTTGGCGAGTTCTATCGCGATGCGCCGCAGGCCACGCTTCGCGCCACGGCGTTGCGGCTCATGGGGGCCAACCTCGCCGAACTCAATCTCCAGGATCTGCCGCTTGCTCGCGGCCGCTGGTACGACGGCTTTGAATGCGCGCTGGCCGACGCCTATTGCAGGAGCGCGGGCATACCCCTCTATATGCTCCTCGGCGGAGCGTATCGTAAGGGCGTCCGTTGCGGGTTCTGGACCGGCCACCGGACAGTCGCTGACGCCGTCCGCAAGGCGCGCGAGGGCCAGTCCCGCGGCTTCGATTGCATCAAGTTCAAGTGCGACCTCGCCGATCCGGTGGCCGAGTGGTGCGCCGGTATTCGCGACGCGTGCGGACCGGGCATGAAGGTAATCCTCGATCCCAACGAGCGCTTCGAAACCCTGCCCGATGCGGTGCGCATTGCCAGGCAGCTCGAGCCTGCCGGTAACGTGCTTTGCCTGGAAGATCCGCTGCCGCGCTGGAATCTCGCTGGCTTCCGCGCGCTGCGCGCCAAAACCGTGATCCCGGTCGCGGTTCACGTTTCGTTGCCGTACCTCGAAATGGGCCAGGTCCCCCAGGACGCCATCGCAGCCATCGGCGAAGACGCCTGCGACTATTTCAACTTCAATGGCGGCATCTGGCCGTGCCGCCAGCTCTTTCATGCCGCCGATCTTTACGGCATCCCGTACTGGCACGGCAGCGAAGTCGACCTGGGGATCCTTGAAGCGGCTTACATACACAAGAGCGCCGCGGGCCGCTGCGCTACGCTTCCCGCCGACATTTTCGGCAGGCTGGTACGCGAACATGACCTTCTCAGTGCGCCTCTGCGCATCGAAAACGGCATCGCCGAATTGCCCCAAGGGCCTGGTCTGGGAGTCGAACTCGACCACGCCGCGCTTGCTCACTACAGAATCTCTTCCTGGAGCACGGAAAACGGGAGAAGCGGCACATGATTCTCGACGAACTGGCATGGCCCGAGATTGAGGCGCTTGACCGTGGACGTGTGCTGCCCATTTGCGTGCTTGCGGCCACCGAACAGCACAGTTTGCATTTGCCGCTCTGCACGGACCGGCTGATCGGGAGTGAAGTCGTGCGGCGGGCCGAGCGCAGATTGCCCGATACTCTGCTGGTGCTTCCGCCGGTTGCGGTTGGCTGCAGCGCGCATCACCTCGATTTCGCCGGCACCCTTTCGATCCGCCACGCCACGATGCTGGCGACAATCGAGGACCTGGCGGACAGCATCGCGCGCCATGGATTCCGAAAGCTACTGCTGATCAATAGCCATGGAGGCAACCACGCGGCCATGGTAGTGGCCATCCAGCAGATGCTGGAAACACTTCCGGAAGTGGCCGCCGCGGGCGCGAGTTACTGGTCGCTTGCGGCGCCGGCGCTGGCGGAACTCCGCGAATCAGGGCCAGGCGGCATGGGCCACGCCTGCGAACTGGAAACCTCCATCATGCTGCGCCTCCGCCCGGATCTTGTCCACATGGAGCGCGCCGGGCGGGACGGCGACTACTCGCTGTCGCGCTTCTTCGGCGGTGAGATGCTCCAGCCGCCCCCGGTGGCTGCCGCCCGGCCGTTCCGCGAATTCACGCGGCACGGCGGCTTTGGCGACCCCTCCACGGCGAGCGCGGAAAAAGGTGAACGATTCCTGGAGGTGATTGCCGGCGCGGTAGCCGCGCTGTGCCTCGAAATGACCGGAGCGGAAGGAGAAGCGCATGGATAGGAAGCTTGGGATCGCAATTCTGGGCACAGGAGACGTCTCTGGAGGCCACATCGCGGCCTACCAGCGCAATCCGCATGTCGAGATCCGCGCGATGCTCAGCCGGCAGGAGGCCAAAGCCACCGCCAAAGCGCGCCAGTTTGGCTTGGAGAATTGCAGAGCTTATACCAGCCTGGACTCGCTGCTGGCAGCCGATGACATTGATGCCGTCTCCATCTGCACGCCCCATCACTTGCACGTGGAGCAAGGCGTTGCTTGCGCGCAAGCGGGCAAGCACATGATTGTCGAGAAGCCGGTCGCGCTGGATCTCCCCGGCCTTAGGAAACTCGACGCCGCCGTGCGCCAGTACGGCGTGCGCAGCGTGGCCGGATTTGTCCTTCGCTGGAACCCCCTGTTTGAAACGATCCGCGCCATCCTTACCGATGGGTTGATCGGGCGTCTCTTCCACGCCGAGGTCGATTACCTTCACGGCATCACCAAGGACTTCGCCCTCTATCCGTGGGTCAGCAAGCGCGCCTTTGGAGGCACGGCGCTGCTCACGGGCGGCTGCCATGCCATCGACGCACTCCGCTGGTTTGTCGGCAAGGAAGCCGTTGAGGTCTTCGGCATCGCCAACTTCAGCCAGGGCAATCCGCTGGACTACGAGTATGAGCCCAACAGCGTGACGCTGCTGAAGTTCGAGGACGGCGCCACGGGTAAGGCCGCCACTTCACTCGAATGCGTGGGGCCGTATACATTCCCCATCGTTCTCTTGGGTAACGGCGGGACAATCCGCGACAACCGTCTCTTCACTTCCCGTTGGCCGGGCCAAACCGGCTGGGCGCCCATTCCGTCCATCCTGCCCGATAGCGGCGCCGTCACGCATCACCCTTTCAATGCCCAGATCGATCACTTTGTCGATTGTGTTCTGAGCGGAAGGGAATCCCATTGCAACGTCGCCGACACGGTGAAAACACACGAAATATGCTTTGCCAGTGAGAAGTCAAGGCTCACCGGCAGACCTGTGAGGTTGCCATTGGAATGAAATACTCTCGCACTGCCTTTCTAGCCCTGCTTGCCGGCTCAACCGCCGCGGCCGCGGACCTCCGTCTTGGCCTGGTTGGTACGGACACCTCCCACGTCACAGCATTCGCCAAGATGTTGAACGATCCCTCGTCCGCCGATCATGTCCCAGGCGCCCGCATCGTCGCCGCCTACAAAGGCGGCATGCCCGATAACGCCACCAGTGCAAAGTACATCGAGCAATATACGGAGGAGTTGCGCTCGAAATGGGGGGTGGAAATCGTACCCGACATCGCATCGTTGTGTAACAAGGTGGATGGAGTCCTGCTGACCAGCGTCGATGGGCGGCCGCATTTGAAGGAAGCCCGGCAGATCTTCACCTGTGGCAAGCCCGTATGGATCGACAAACCACTCGCGTCGACACTGGAAGACGCCAGAGAGATCGCACGGAGCGCCCGGGAGTCCGGCGTCAAGTGGTGGACCAGTTCGAGCCTGCGTTTCACCGGCATGATCACGCGCTTGAAGGTGGAGGGGATAACCGGCGCCATGACTTGGGGGCCGGGCCCCTTCGAGGAGCACCATCATCTTGATCTGTCCTGGTATGCGATCCACCCAATTGAAATGTTGTACGCGTTGATGGGACCCGGCTGTGTCGAGGTCACTCGAACCTACACCGAAGGAGCGGACGTGATTGCCGGCCGCTGGAAGGACGGCCGAATTGGGACCGTTCGCGCGGCGCGTCCTTATGGACCGTACGGCGCGGTGGTCTTTCGAGGCAGGGAAGCTCTTCAGAGCGATCCGAACGCGCCGGTTGGATATCGCGACATGGTGGTTGAGATCGTCAGGTTCTTCCAGACGGGCATCGTCCCGGTCCCGGTGGAGGAGAGCCTTGAAATATTCGCTTTTATGGACGCGGCGCTGCGGAGCAAACAAAGCGGCGGCCAGCCGCAAGCGCTGCGGTGAACCCGCCAGCCGGAGGCGCAAGAGAGTGGCATGACTGAGTGGAACACTGACCAGGAGAAATTGGCCCTTGTCCGGGCGCATCTTTATAGCGCGGTCGTTGGCGACATTTGCGATTCGATCGGTCTGAAGAATCAGTATCTGCCGCCGGCGCTCCAGCCCATCGACCGAGGGCTCCGCACCGTGTTGGCCGGCCGGGTGCTGACGGTCGCCGAGCAGGACATCACGGAGGCGCCCGATGAATCCCAGCCGTGGGGTCTGATGCTCAAGGCCCTGGACAGCCTGAAACCCGATGAGATCTACGTCTGTTCCGGTGCGTCGGGTGAGTACGCCCTCTTTGGGGAACTCATGGCAACCGCCGCGCGAAGCCGCGGCGCCGCCGGCGCGGTGTGCGACGGCTTTGTGCGTGACACGCATCAGATTGTCGACGCAAAGTTTCCTGTCTTTTGCCGCGGCACGTACGGACGCGACCAGCGCGGGCGCGGCACTGTGGTCGATTTCGGCAGCCCCTTGACCATTGGCGCCGTCACTCTGGAGCGCGGCGACCTGCTGATCGGAGATATTGATGGAATCATTGTCGTGCCCAAGGATGCGGAAGGGGACGTAATTAGCATGGCGCTGGCGAAAGTCCGTACCGAATCCGAGGTTCGCGTCGCGATCTCCCGCGGCATGCTGGCGGCGGAGGCGTTTGAGCGATATGGCGTGCTGTAAGCCACCTGGCCAGCGCCCGGCCATCTTGGGAATCTCGAGACGAGCCCTCCTTCTTGCGTCCACCTGTGCGTTCGGCCAACAGGACGGCCGCACCTCCGCTCTTCAATTCCATCGGTCCGCCGGCGGCAGTTTCACCTTCGACACGGGCATCCTCAAAGGAACGTTTCGAAGCGAAGGCCGCTCCATCGGCCTGCTCCCTGTTACGCATGTGCCAACCGGCGCCAGCCTTGCCACCAGCATGGGGCTGTTCGGCATTTACCGGGTGTTTGCCAATGGCCAGCGTTATGGCACAGGCATGTGGCACGTGCCGAGTGAAGCCACGTTGCACGGTGACGGATCGGTCAGCGTGGTTTGGCCTGCCTCGGAAGCCCGGCCCTTCGCCATGACCGCCAACTACCGTTGGGCTGCGCCCAATGCCTTGGACATCCACCTTGAAGTAACCGCCAGCCAGGATCTGTCCGGCTTCGAAACGTTTCTGGCCTCGTACTTTGGCGCCGCTTTCGCCAGTACGAAGGTGCTCGTGAAAGGCGGACGACTGATGTCAGCCGAGCGTGGGAACGGCCAGTGGCAGATGTTTCCACGCGATCCAGCGGCGGCCAGGCTGATTTACGACGGCCGTTGGAGGTTCCCGCCCAATCCTGTTGAATGGGCACAAATGCCGGACTTTGAACTTCCGGTTGCGATCCGGACCGACCCGGGTACGGGGCTGACGGCGGTTGTCATGGCTCAGGAGCGCGACTGCTTTGCCATCGCTACGCCGGAAGAAGCCGATTCGCATCATTCAACGTATCTTTCGTTATTCGGCGTGAACCTTGCAAAGGGAGCGATAGCACAGGCTCGAGCCCGTCTCGCCGTCCTGCAGATCCCAAATGTGGGGCAACTGCGGGCCTTGTACCACGAGTGGGTTTCTGGGGCTCACCGTTGAGGGACCACAGCGGGGCCGTCCGGTGAAAACGCTGATTCTAGGTCCAGTCCGCTTCCTGGCGCGCGGCTCGGTCGAAGGAGGCTTGCAACTCCGCCAAGCTACCGTGATAGGGCCGGTGTCTTCTCAGGGCGGATTGAGCCAAATCGACGAGCAGTAGGCAAGCCAGCACCAGCGCTGTCACCAATAATGCTGTCGTCATGTCCTAACAGTGCCGCTAAAGGTCGAATTGTCTCAATCCGGGACACCCTGGACTACCTAGGGGGAGTTCACCTTAGCCGGTTCCTGGGGTGTACCCCCCTCTTTGTTTGATCACCAGAACTCGCCGTGGCGGGCGGATACACTGGATGGCGGAGAAATTTTAGTTCATGAAACGGCGCAGCTTTCTTCAAAGTCTTTCCAGCGGCGCGCTGGTGACGAGCCTGCCGGTGTCCGCCGCGGCGCGAAAACCACTGCGCGGGGTCTTCCCGATTGCGCAGACTCCGTTCACAGACAGCGACAAAGTGGATTTCGATGCCCTGATCAAGGAACTTCAGTTTGTTGACCGGGGTGGCGTCCACGGTCTCGTCTGGCCGCAAATCGCCAGCGAATGGTGGACCCTGACCAGGGAAGAACGGCTGGCCGGCATTGAGGCGCTGTGCTCATCAGGCAGGAAGCTTAAGCCCGCCGTGGTGATCGGCGTTCAGTCTCCCGAAGTGGCGCTGGCCGCCGAATACGCGCGCCAGGCGGCCAAACACGGCGCGGACGCGATCATCTCGCTGCCTCCGCCGGGCCAGAGTGATCCGAAGGCGATTCTGGAGTATTACCAGACCATCGGCAAAGCCACCGGGTTGCCGCTCATCGTGCAGGCTGTCGGAAGCTTGAGTGTGGACTCGGTTGTGGACATCGCCGCCGCCGTGCCAACCATCCGCGCGGTCAAGGACGAGGCCGGTGAACCGCTGATGCGTATCGCGCCGTTCCGCGAGAAGACGCAAGGGCGTTTGGCGATCTTTACCGGAAACCACGGGCGAACGATGATCGACGAAATGATGCGCGGGTTCGCCGGGACGATGCCGGCCACGCCTTTCGCGGACCTATACGCGGCCGCCTGGGACCTGTGGCACGGGGGCAAAAAAAGGGAAGCCGTGGACCTGTTCGGCCGTGCCGCCGTGCTGATTCAGGAAGTCAGCGCGTACGGCATGGAATCGGTGAAATACCTGCTTTGCCTGCGGGGAGTTTTCACCACCTACCGGGTGCGTGAGAAACCTGCCGCCGGGCGCGGACACCTGGATGAGACTTCCAGACAGGTTCTCCGCGAGATTCTGGATCTCATGAAGCCGTATCTGCGAGCGTAAGAAGCGCAGCGCCATGGAACAGCACAACGTATCCCGCCGGATGTTTCTCGGGACAACTTCGGCCGCCTCGGTCAACCCCGCCGCCGTGGCGGCTCAAGCGGTGGGCGTCAAGACCGGCGATCTGCCGGACCTCACGATCAGGGAAGTTCGGGTGTACCACATCGATGCCAGCCGGGACGGTCCCACCAATGGCGGCTACTTCCGGGTGGCGGGAGTCGTGACCAACAGCGGGATCGAAGGCAACTACACGCTGGCCAACCGCTACTGGCACCCCAACTGGAGCAACCTGGGCTGGCACGACTACGCCAAGCGCGCGTTGGTGGGCAAGAGCGTCCTCGACCTGCCGGCGCTGACCGCGCAATGGGAGCCCGAGAAGCGGCGCATCGGCCAGCTCTCGTATGCGTCCGCCATCGATACTTGCCTCTGGGACATTCTTGGAAAAGCCGTGGGCCTGCCGATCTACCGGATCCTGGGGGCATACCGGGAAAGAGTCCTGGCCTATGCGAGTTCGCAGCATCACGAGAAGGTGGACGACTTTGTCGCCGAGGTCCTGAAATGCCGCGGCGAGGGCTTCAAAGCCTACAAGATTCACCCACCCTCACCGAACGGCGGTCACGATTACAAGCTGGATATCGAAGTCGCCAAGGCAGTGCGCAAGGCGGTGGGCGACGACTTCATCCTCCTGAACGACCCGGTAGGCGTGTACACGCGCGAGGAGGCAATCAAGGTGGGCCGCGCGCTCGAAAACCTGGGATATGTCGCCTATGAAGATCCGATCCCCACCACCGACGTCGAGGGTCTCGTCGAACTCTGCCGGGCATTAGACATCCCGGTTCACATTGGCGAGTTTATCTTCTCGCCATACAGCTACGCCGAATACATCCGGCGCGGCGCGATGGACGTGGTGCGCTTTATCACCGACAATGTCGGCGGCATCACGGGTGGAATGAAGATTGCGCGGATGGCCGAGTGCTTCGGGATGGAATGCGCCCCGCACAACTGGGGTGAGGCATTCGACCACGCGGTGCACTTCCACTGCGAACTCGCCATGCCCAACAACGTGTGGTTCGAGATGACCGTTCCGCAAGGTACAGGCGACCGCCCGTATATGAAAGACAAGATCCGCGTGGCCAAGGACGGATACGTGTATGCGCCGTCGAAACCAGGCTTGGGGTACGAACTGGACCGCGCCGTGCTGGACCGGATGACTCAGAAAGTGGACCGGTAGGTCCGGCATCGCAGATTGATACGGAGCCGCTCTTCCAGCGCAGATGGTAACGTATGCGTTACCATTGATCTGCCGGGCGATCGTCATTCGCGCGCTGGTTCGAGGACTAGGCAATGGCACTGACGAAGGAATTCAGAGAGACGGTTTACCAGCGCGCGCAGCGCGATGCCGGGTTCGGTAAGGCGCTGCTGATGGAAGCCATGAACGCATATCTCGGTGGCGACGACGCCACAGGTAAGGCGGTTTTGCGCGACGTGATCAACGCGACCATCGGCTTCGAGCAGTTGGCCGCGGAGCTTCAGAAGCCGAGCAAGAGTCTCCATCGGATGCTCGGCCCAAGCGGCAATCCCAATACAAGGAACTTCTTTGCCATTCTCCGGGTCCTCCAGAAGAGAGTCGGCGTGAAGCTGACCGTGAAAGCAGCGTAAGCCCCACTCGCCGTTCAGGCTGGGGTGGCGTCTGCTGGCGGCGTTTGCCGCCATGTTTTCCTGACAAAACGGCGGTAGCGCCGGAACCACTTACCGGCTCGCACGACATCCTTCATGATTTGAGCCTTGAGCGCCCCGGCGGACTCAAACTGGCGTTCGTCGCGCAGCCGGTAGAAGAAATCGACACGGATGCGCGCCGGTGTCTCTCCGTCGAACTCGCCCAAGAGGAACGTTTCGACCGTCACATGCCTGCCGCCAAACGTCGGCCGGACTCCGATGTTGGTCACCGAGTGCCAGCGGCGCGTCGAGTCCCGGTCGCGCGTGCGGGTGACGTAGACGCCGTGCAGGGGCAGCAGTTCCGCCGATGGTTCCAGGTTGAGGGTTGGCACGGTCTGCCGCGCGCCCCGTCCTTCACCCGCCACCACCTCTCCACACAGAAAGAACGGACGTCCGAGCAGCCTTTCGGCGTGCGTCACCCGTCCTTGACGGAGCAGGCGCCGAATCTCGCTGCTCGAAACCAGCCGGCCGCGGCAATAGACGCCGGGCACGATGTCCACTTCCACGCCGGCTGCGGCGCCCAGCGCCGAAAGAGTCGCGATGTTGCCGGCCTGGTGGTGTCCGAAGTGAAAGTTATCGCCGACGACGATTCCGCGAACGTTTAATGCCTGGATGAGGATTCCTTCAAAGAAAGCGGCCGGAGAGAGCGTAGCCACTTCCGGAGTAAACGGAAGAATCAGGACTTGCTCGATTCCCTGGTCCGCGATGAGGGACGCCCGCTCGTCGGGAGTCATCAGGAGTTTCGGAGCGCGGTCCGGCGCGACAATCTGCGTGGGGTGCGGGTGGAAGGTAAGCAGCGACGGGCGCGCTTTTTGGCGGCGGGCTATCTCGACGACGTGCCGCATTAGCTCCTGGTGGCCGCGGTGAACCCCGTCAAAATTGCCAATCGTCACCGCCGACGGGCCGAACGACTGAGCGGCTTCTTCAAGCGAACGGAAGACTCTCACAGGGCTATGCGACCTCCACTTCGATCTCGAGTCCGTCATAGGCCAGCCGCACATTTGGCGGCAGAAGTTCCTCGGCCCGCTGGTGCAGCAGGTCGTGGGAAATGTGCGTGAAGTAAGTTCGCCTGGGCGCCAACTGCTCGACGTACTTCAAGCTGCGGTCGATGGTGGAGTGCGTCGGGTGCGGCTTGTAGCGCAGCGCATCCAGAAACAGGACATCGAGATCCCGCAGGCGCGCCAGGGACTCCTCGGGTATTTCGCTGTGGTCGGTCAAATAGGCAAACCGTCCGATGCGGAAGCCATGAACCGAAGCCTTGCCGTGTAACAGCGGAACTGGTTGAACGTTGAGGCCATGCACCTCAAAGGGTTCGGTGTTGAAGACGTGTGTTTCCACCCTGGGCCGTGACGACTCGGTTTCTCCGGAAAAGAACACGTAGGCGAACACGCGGCGGATCACTTCAAATGTCGGTTCGGCGGCATAGATTGGAATAACCCGCTTCTGGTGGAAGTTATACGGCCGCAAGTCGTCGATGCCGAGAATGTGGTCGGCGTGCGCGTGAGTGAATAAGACGGCATCCAGCCGGTCCAGGTGCGACCGCAAGGCCTGCTGGCGAAAGTCGGGTCCGGTGTCGATCACCACGGCGTGGCCGTTGTGGCGCAGGAGCACCGAAGGGCGCAGGCGCTTGTCGCGGGGATCGGACGACATGCAAACACGGCAGGAGCATCCGATCGTCGGCACACCCACGCTGGTGCCGGAGCCGAGTACGGTAACTTGCAGCCGGCCGGCGTCCCGCTCAGCCATTCTCTCCGGCTGCCGCGTCAGACGCGGCGCTGGGGGGCTGCCCGGAAGCCTGGATATACCGGAACCGCAGTTCAGTAAGAGAATTATCGAGAAAGCGCTGCTCTTCCATGGATAAGTTCCCCTTGGTTTTCACCTGTAGTTCACCAAGCAGGTCTATCGAGTGGCGGGCCAGACGCATATCCGGTTCCGGACGATCTTTCTCTTCGCCGAAATGGAGCATCCCGAGGTGCATCTCAGCCTGCATTTTGAGGGAGAACACGAGGTACTCGAAAGTCGGCGGCGGCACGGGAACTTCTTTCTCGCTCATATCAACCTTCTATTTTACTTTGGGACGCATGCCCGGCTGAGTTGGGCAAACGGTATACTGGCGCGATAGGTGACGGCAGGTGGAAATCGAGGACTGTACGGCCAGGACGCAGGCGGCGATTGACCGGGTCGTCACGTTCAAGCAGATCCTCGGACTACCGCTGCTCGAAGTGCAGACTCTGGCCGAGTTCGGTGATCTGGCACGGCGCGAAGCGCTGAAGCCCAACCAGCGGAAGGCCATCGTCGAAGAAGCCATCCTGCTGATCGAACAGTTCTACGCCCACCTGCCGTTCAAGCAGGCCCGGTATGCGATCAACCCGGTGCGGCGGCTGCGTCTGTTGATGAACCGGATCAAGAAAGTGAGCGGCCGGGACTTTCATGAAGAGCTTCTGGATATCTTCACGGAGTTGCGCGACGCCCACACGTTCTATGCGCTGCCCGCGCCGTACAAGGATCGAGCTGCGTTCCTGCCGTTCCTGCTGGGGTCCTATCTGGATGCGGGCGTCCCGAGATTCATTGTCACCGACCTGATCGCGGGATTTGATCATCCGACCTTTACCAAGGACGCGGAGGTCACGCACTGGAACGGCGTTCCCATCGCGGTTGCGGTGCAGAGGATGGCCGATCGTACGCCGGCGGGCAATTCCTCGGCCCGCGCCGTCCGGGGGTTGGCGCGGCTCACGATGAGGATGCTGACCTTCTCTCCGCTGCCCGACGAGGAGATAGTCTTTGTGCAGTATCGCGCCCTGAACCCGGCAATTGCCGAGCGCGTCGTGGCCATCCCGTGGAACGTGGCGAAGGGACTCACCTTGCAGATTTTCGCCAGCCGCCAAGCAAGCGTCTGTGGGGCCTTGGCGCAGTCCGCGCTGCTCCGGCAGGTGCTGTGGAAGCCCGACGCTCTGGCCGAACAGAGGAAGATCGAAGATCGCTGCCGGAAGTGGGATCACGGCTGGAACCCCAAGAAGCCTGCCACGCGCAAGAAGCGAGGTCCGGCGGACGTCGACCTTCAAAAAGTCTCCAGCATGCCGCAGATCTTCGAATTCCAATATGCGGGAGGTGACGACAAGGGTCCTTTGAACAAGTCGTTTCTGGCGTGTCCGGAGGCCAAGGGGCGCAAGTTGGGGTACCTGCGCATCAAGCGCTTTGACAGCCCGTCGGAGGATGCGTTTTTTGGCGACCGGTTTGTAGCCGAGTGCAAACGGATCCTTGAGTTGTTGGATCAAGAGGCGCCGGACGGCTTGATCCTGGATATCCGCGGCAATCCGGGCGGGGACATCGTGGCCGCGGAACGAATCTTGCAACTCTTCACCCCCGCCACCATCACGCCCGCTGGGTTTCACTTCGTCAACACGCCGCTCACGCAGACCATCGCGCAGAAACTGGAAGGCCAGTTCCGGGCGGCGGCCATCCAGGCGCAATCGGAGCTGAGGCCATGGCTGCGCGACCTGCGGAACTCGATTACCGAGGGCGATCTCATTACGCACGGCCACACCATTACGGATCCCGAGACCGCCAACGACACCGGGCAGGTCTATCACGGCAGGATCGTCGCCTTGTCCGATGCGCGTGTCTACAGCGCAGCGGAGATCTTCCTGGGCGGCTTCCAGGATCATGGCGCCGGCCAGGTTATCGGTATCAATGAAACAACCGGTGGCGGCGGCGCCAACCGGTGGTTGCACCAGGATGTCTCGGAACTGACTAAGCAACTCCCCGGATTGCAATTGGACCCGGTCACTGATCCGCGCGGTCTCAGAGACCTGCCCAAAGGGGCGGACCTGGCGCTGGCGATCCGGCGCTCCTCGAGGGTTGGGCCCAACTCCGGCGCCCCGATTGAGGATGTCGGCGTGCGGTGCGACGTCAATTACCAGGTGACGCGAGGTGACTTATGCTACGGCGGCCGGGACCTGATCGCATTTGCGTGCCAAACCTTGGTTGGCGAACGGTCCTGTAGCCTGGAGATCGTCCGGGCGGAACTCGCCGGCGGCAAGGTGATGGTCACGCTCCGCTGCTCGAACCTGAGCCGCCTGGAATGTTACCTCGATGGCTATCCGCAAAAGACGCTTGCTTCGGGTGGCGCTGGCGATGCCGTGCACAAGCTGGAAATCCCCATCGCCGGGCTATCCGGCAAGCCAGAGCGTCTGACGGTGCGCGGATTTTGCCGTAAGAGGGATGGGGCGGGTGGTGCGCCGCTCGTGCTGGCCGCTTCCTCGACGACGCGCGTCTCCCGGCCCCGGCGCAAGAAGCGATGATCGGATCGTGGGTTGGCCCATACCGCATCACGGGCAGACTTGGTCAAGGTGGCATGGGCGTCGTCTACAGCGCCGAAGACTCACGGCTGAACCGCGCGGTGGCGCTCAAGTTTCTGCCTGAAGGAATCCTCGACGAGGTGCGCCGGAAGCGCTTTCTGCGCGAAGCGCAGGTCGCCGCTCAAGTTCAGCACCCGCACATCTGTCCGATCTACGACATCGGCGAATCCGACGGCCGGATGTACATTGCCATGGCGTTGCTGGAAGGCAAGACGGTGGCGCAGATGATTGCGGCCGGGCCGTTGAACCTGGGACTTGCTCTCGAGATCGCGGTTCAGATCACGCAGGCTCTGGAGCAGGCCCACAAGCGCGGCGTGATTCATCGCGATATCAAGAGCAGCAACATCATGGTCAGTCCGGATGGCAACGCCAGCCTGCTCGATTTCGGGTTGGCGCTGATTCCGGACACCAGCCGCCTCACCACCGAGGGATTCGCGATGGGCACGCCGGCCTATATGTCGCCGGAACAGGCCCAGGGGTTTACGGTGGATTTCCGGACCGACATCTGGTCCCTAGGTATCGTGCTGTTTGAGATGATCACGGGGCACATGCCGTTCCGTGCCGAGCAGCCATTGGCGCTGCTGCACGCCATTGTGAGCGGGCGTCCGCCCTCGATCACCGAATTCAGGCCGGATGCGGGGACCGATGTTGACGGGGTCGTGCGGGCCGCGCTGGAGAAGAAACCGGCGGACAGGTGGCAGTCCGCGGTCGAAATGAGAGCGCATCTGGAAGCCATCAGAGACGCGCGCCGGGTGACGACGCAGACGGTGGCCGCCCTGCCGGCGATGAGGGAGAGCGCCCGCAAGACGCTGACACTGGCGCCGGGGGTTGCGCGGCGCAAGGTGATCGCCGGACTTGCCGTGGCCGGCCTCGTTGCCCTCAGCGGACTCGCCTTCTGGGGTATCCGGCATGTTCTCCGTCCGGCCGAACGGCAGCTTGCCGTCCTGCCGCTCGAAGTGGTGGGTAACGACGCCGATGCCCGAGTCATGGCGGACGGCCTGATTGAAACGGTAACCGCCCAGCTTACGCAGCTCGAACAGTTCGAAGGCAAGGTTCAGGTGGTGCCCGCCAGCGAGATCCGGGCGCGAAAGATCAACAGCGCCGAAGATGCGCGGAAGCAGTACGGCGCCAACCTGGTCATTTCCGGAAGCGCGCAGCGGTGGGGCGGCCGGCTGCAGTTTACTTTCACGCTGATCGACGCGGCCAAGCTCCGGCAAGTGGGATCCAAGAGCGTCGAGTTCGAGACATCCAACCCGATGGCCCTACGCGTGGGCGCCATAGACGCCGTGGCGCGCTTGTTGGACATGGAACTCTCACCCGAAGCTCGCAGGGCGGTCGCGCAGGGCGAGACAAGCACCGGCAATGCCTATCTCGAGTACTTGCGCGGCCGCGGTTACCTGGCGCGCTACGACGCCGGCCAGAACCTTGAACTCGCCGCCACAAGTCTCGCGCGGGCGGTGGAACTGGATCCCAAATATGCCCTGGCCCGAGCCGCGCTGGCCGAAGCCTATTGGTGGAAGGCCCTCCGGACCAACGACAAGTACTGGAAGGACCGCGCTACGCAGGAAGCCGAGCGGGCGGTCAGCCTTGACGGCAACCTGGCGGCGGCGCACGTCACCCTGGGCCGGATCTACAGCGAGAGCGGGCGCCGCGAAGAGGGATTGCAGCAACTGCGGCGGGCGCAGGACCTGGCGCCGGACAGCGCGGAAGCGCTTCGCACCCTGGCTTCGTTGTATGTCAGCCTGGGCCGGGTCAAAGAGGCGGAAGCGGCATACCTGGACGCCACCCGCCGCCGCCCCACGGATTGGTACAGCCATTTACTGCTTGGTTTTTTCTATATGCAGCGCGGGCGCCTCAATGAAGCCGAGCAGGCCTTTCTGGCCGCCCGCCAGCTCACGCCCGACAACGAAGTGATCTACCGCAATCTGGGCGCGGTCTACATCCGTCAAGGGCGGTACAAGGAGGCACGCGAGCAACTACTGGCGGCCTTGAAACTCGAACCTTCCGCACGCACTTACAACACGCTGGGGCTGGCTTACTATTACGATGGACGGCTCCAGGAAGCGGCTTCGGCGTTGGAAGCCTCGATAGATCTGGATTCGAGCAACTACATGTCGTGGGGCAATTCGGGAACGGTCTACCGGCACATCGCCGGAAGCGAGGCAAAGGCCAAAGCGGCCTTCACGCGCGCCGTGGAACTTGGCCAGAAGGGTCTGGAGGTGACTCCCAACGACCCCCGCATCCGGGCAAACCTTGCCGAGTACCTGGTCAAGCTGGGCCAGAATACCGAGGCCATGGCGCAAATTGACGCCATTTCGGCGGCGGACCGGGAGCGGTTCCTCGACCGCGTGGTCCTGGTATACGAGTTGACCGGACAGCGCGCCAAGGCCATCGCGGCTGTGCGGTCCTCGTCCTTGCAGGTCTCGTTCCTGCAATACATCAAGGACGACCCGGATCTGGCCGCGCTGTGGCAGGACCCGAACCTGCAGCGCGCGATCGCCGAACGCCGGGCTGAACTGGCGCGCGCGTCCTAGTTGTCCACGTCAGGTCTGTTCAGAGGGCCTTCGCCCGGGTCCGGTCCCAGAGATCTGCGCCGGAGCAGCGGCTTCAAGGCTGACAGGGCATCATCCACCCGCGCGCGAGCTTGCTTGCCCGCCGCCCGGTTTCTTGAGGCTGCCTTGGCGAGTTTCTTGGCATCCTGAAGGGCCTTGACGGCATTGGTAAGTGCGGTATCGACAGTTCCAGGCATTCTAAGCGCTCCTTTAGATCAAAGTGACATCCGGGAAGTATATCACCTGGCCGGCCGTACAAGAGCTGTAACAAGCCTGTTTCGGTGAGGAACTGCGCCCTTGCATGGTAAATTGGAGATTCCCCTTCATTTTCATGGCGGATTTTTCCTCCTCGACCGCCGGCGAACGGTTCGCGCGGCTGGTTGAAATCATGGCTCAACTGAGGGCGCCGGGCGGGTGCCCCTGGGACCGCGAACAGACGTTCGACTCCATCAAGCCCTACACGCTCGAAGAGACCTACGAGGTTCTCGACGCGATTGACCGGCGTGACTATCGCGGCTTGGCCGAGGAGCTTGGGGACTTCCTCCTGCAGGCCGTGTTTCACGCGCGCATGGCCGAGGAGCAGGGCCTCTTCTCCATCGCCGACTCCCTCCAGCACATCAACGACAAGCTGATCAGGCGGCATCCGCACGTCTTTGGCAGTGGCGACGCCCGGACCGCCGAAGCGGTCAAGGAACGGTGGGACGAAATCAAGGCCGAAGAGAAGAAGAGCCAGGGTGAAACGCGGCCGTCTCTTCTGGCCGGCGTGCCACGAACCCTGCCTGCGCTGGTCGAGGCCGCTCAGGTCAGCTCACGGGCGGCTGGCGCCGGATTCGACTGGCCCGACGTAGGCCAGGTGTTTGAGAAACTGCGCGAGGAACTTGGCGAACTCCATGCCGCCGGAACATCAGAAGAGCGTGAACTCGAACTGGGCGACATTCTCTTCACGCTGGTCAATGTGGCGCGGTTTCTGAAGATCGATCCGGAGCAGGCTCTCCGCAAGACGAATGCGAAATTTCGCACGCGATTCGGGTATGTGGAAGAGACGCTCCAGGCGCGCGGAGTTGCGCTCAAGGATTCCACGCTGGAGGAAATGGAGACGTTGTGGCAGGAGGCCAAGAAGTTGACAGGCGAGGCGGGCCGATGATCGCTCTGCGTCATCTGGAGACGCTCGCGGAGTTTCAGGAAGCGGTTCGCCTGCAACAGGAGATCTGGGGTTTCGATGACATCGAACTGCTGCCCGTCCGGCTGTTTGTCGTTGCAACCAAGGTGGGCGGGCAGGCGATTGGCGCTTTCGACGGCGGCCGGATGATTGGATTCCTGCTGGCCATTCCGGGCCTGAAAGGCGGCGGAGGCGAGTACTTACACAGCCACATGATGGGCGTGATGACGCCGTATCGCAACGCGGGTGTCGGTCGCATGCTGAAACTTAAACAACGCGAGGAAGCCCTGGCTCGAGGTCTGAAACTCGTTGAGTGGACCTTCGATCCGCTCGAGATCAAGAACGCCTACTTCAACATGGAACTGCTGGGCGCGGTTGTGCGGCGGTACGTGCTCAACCAGTATGGGACCACGACCAGCCACTTGCACGGCGGGTTGCCCACCGACCGTTGTGTCGCCGAGTGGTACATCGCCTCCGATCGCGTCGCCGCAATCATCGCCCACAAGCCCCTCCCTCCCGTTGAGGTCCTGGCGCGCATCTCCCTGCCGGTGGACATCGACGCGATTCGCCGGGACGAGCCGAAACGGGCGCGGGAGATTCAAAAGGGCATCAGCGACCAGTTCCTGGAGTGCTTCGATCGCAATTGGGCGGTTATCGGCTTTGAGCGCTCGGCAACGGAAGGCACGTACCTGTTAGGACCATGGGAACCCGAATAGAACAAGTCAACCTGCACTGGCTGCGCATGCCCCTGGTGCACTTCTTCGAGACCAGCTTTGGGCGCACTTACGGCCGCGAGATTATCCTGGTCGAAGCGTCCGCCGATGGCCTCAGCGGCTGGGGTGAGGTGACCTGCGGAGAGAGTCCCCACTACAACGAGGAATGGACGGAGGGCGCCTGGCTCCTCCTGCGCGATTTCATCGTTCCCAGCGTGCTGGGCAAGACGCTCGGCAGCCCCGCCGATGTCCAGCGGCTCACCGCTGGAATCAGGGGACACAAGATGGCGCAGGGCGGTTTGGAGGCCGCCGTCTGGGACCTCGAAGCGCGGCGGAACGGCAACCCGCTATGGAAGCAGATCGGCGGCGGCGCGCACAAGGCCATCGCCTGCGGTGTCTCGATCGGGATTCAGGATTCCGTCGGGCAACTGCTTCAGAAAATTCGCACCGAGGTGGAGGCGGGCTACCGGCGCATCAAGATGAAGATCAAGCGGGGCTGGGACATCGATGTCATCCGCGAGGTTCGCCGGGAGTTTCCCGCCACTCCGCTGATGGCTGACGCCAACTCGGCGTACACCTTGAGCGACGTTGACCACCTCAAGCGCCTGGACGAATTCAACCTGATGATGATTGAGCAACCGCTGGCGCACGACGAAATCATTGACCACGCCGTGCTACAGGCCGCGCTCACGACCCCAATTTGCCTCGATGAGTGCATCCGCTCGGCGCACCACGCCGAACAAGCCATCCGGATGAAGGCGTGCGGCATCATCAATATCAAGTTAGGCCGTGTGGGCGGCTTTGCCGAAGCCCGGCGCGTGCACGACGTGGCGATGCAACATGGAATCCCGGTATGGTGCGGCGGCATGCTGGAGTCGGGCGTCGGCAGAGCGCACAACATCGCTCTGTCCACCTTGCCGAACTTCGTTCTGCCGGGCGATGTCTCGGCGAGCCGCCGCTACTGGAAACGGGACGTCATCAATCCTTGGGTGGAAGTAACGCCGGACGGCACGATTATCGTGGGTGACAAAACGGGCTTCGGGTACGACTTGGATCTGGACTATCTGGCTCAGGTCCGGGTTAGGCAGGAGACTCTGAAGGCGTCTTGAATTCCGCGCGACTCCGCTTGTACGGTCTCCTCGGGTTGATGACTCTCATCTGGAGCATCAACTACATCGCGGCCAAGATCGGGATCCGGTCGTTTCCGCCGCTGCTGTTTGCGCCCCTGCGATCCGTCATCGCCTCGGCGGTTCTGGTGCCGCTGTATTTCTGGGCCGGGCAGCGCTACCCGCATCATGCCACGCCATGGAAGCGCGAGGAGACGCCCGTCATGCTCGCACTCGGCATATTCGGCATTGCGCTCAACCAGTTGTTCTTTATCCTCGGAATGGCCCGCACCACGGTGGCGCACGCTTCGCTCATGATTGCGACGACTCCGGTGCAGGTTCTGATCCTGGCCAGGCTTCGGGGACAAGAACAGCTCAGCGGCCGCAAGATGCTTGGCGTGTTGACGGCGTTTGGGGGCATCGCCGCGCTCAACGTCTCGCCGGGACGCGCCGAGCAGGGCGCAACCTTGTTGGGCGACCTCCTGGTGTTTCTCGCCTCCTTTACCTTCGCTCTGTACACGGTGGCGGGGCGTGAAATGGCGCAGCAGCACGGCAGCATCACGGTCAACACGTTCGGCTTTCTGGCGGCATCGGTGGCGCTGGCGCCGGTCGGGCTGTGGAGCGGCTGGAACTTCGACTGGACCTTGCCCACGTGGGGTGGTTGGACTTCCCTCGCGTTCATGGCCTTGGCCGGCTCGGTCCTCAGCTATCTGATCTTCAACTATGCCCTGGCCCGGATTCCGGCCTCGCGAGTGGCCTCGCTCAGCTACTCGCAGCCGCTGATCGCGACGGCGATCAGTGTCGCCGCGCTCGGCGAACCGGTGACGTGGGGAGTGGTAACCGGCGGCGTATTGGTGCTCTCCGGCGTCTGGCTGGTAGGACGGGGTTGAGAAGCGGGTGCGCGACTTCCTCGGCTTGCTCCACCGGAACCGGAACTATCGCTACACCTGGCTGGGACAGGTCGTCAGCGAGGTAGGCGATCACTTCAACAACATCGCGGTGTTCGGCCTGGTCATGCAACAGACCAAGTCCGGACTGGTGGTGAGCGCCGTATTTCTCGCCCGCGCCCTCGCCATGCTGCTTGCCGGACCGGTATCCGGCGTCGTTCTCGATCGCATGGACCGGCGGCAGATCATGATCGTCAGCGACCTGGCGCGCGCCGTGATCGCGTTGGGCTTCATCATCACGCTGTGGCATCCGTCGCTGCCCCTTCTCTATGGCTTGAGCGCGTTGCTCATGTTTGCTTCGCCGTTCTTTACAAGCGGGCGGGCGTCGATCCTGCCCGTCATTGCGAGCAAAGAGGAATTGCACACGGCCAACTCGCTGACCCAAACCACGCAATGGAGCACGGTGGCCTTGGGTTCGTTCCTCGGCGGCGCGAGCACGCACGGACTCGGATTTGAAATGGCATTCGTCTTCAATGCCCTCTCCTTCGTCTTTTCTGCGCTGTGCATCAGCAAGCTGCGAGTGCCCGCGGGCTTGAGCTTTCGCGCCGAACGCACCGACCTGAGCGAAGACCGTGTCGCGCGGCCCTGGCACGAATACAAGGAGGGTCTCAAATACATCAGCGCGACGCCGCTGCTTCTGGCCCTGGCGTTGATCAACGTAGGGTGGGCGAGTGGGGGCGGCGCGACCCAGGTCCTCTTCAGTCTCTTTGGAGACCAGGTGTTTCAACGCGGCTCAGCCGGGATCGGAGAAGTATGGGGCTGCGCCGGGCTGGGGCTGGTAGCCGGGGGGATTGCGGCCAATACCTGGGGAAAGAAACTGTCGTTCCCGGCGTACCGCTGGACCATCTCGATCTGCTACATCCTGCACGGAGGGTCGTATGTTCTCTTCTCCCTGAGCAGAAACTACGTCCTGGCCCTCGTATTTATCGCCCTGTCGCGCGCCTCCATCGGCGTCAGTTCGGTGCTCAACTTTTCTCAATTGCTCCGCCACGTGTCGGACGAGTACCGCGGGCGGGTCTTTTCCACCAATGAGACGCTGACTTGGGCGACAATGATGATCTCCATGCTGTTGGCGGGCCTCGCTTCGCAAACCGTGAGCCCAAGAGTCATCGGCGTGGTGGCCGGCGTCTTGAGTTCTTCAACGGCTTTCTTTTGGGGCTGGGCGGTCCTGACGGGCCGGATTCAGGAGCCGCCCGAAGTCGGCGTCGATCCGCTGGAAGTCGAAGTTCATGGAGATCCCAATGGGTGAACTCACCGGTAAGGTAATCCTGGTCACCGGAGCCGCCAGGAGAATCGGCCGCTCGATCGCGCTCCGCCTGGCTCGTGAAGGCGCCTCCGTAGCCATCCACTACGGCTTTTCGGAAGCCGAGGCGCGCCAGACCGCGCAGGAGTGTGGAGGCGCCGAGCTGTTCCGGGCGGACCTGGAGAAGGTCGGCGAAATCCAAGCCCTGTTCGCGGATGTGGAGAAGCGCCTGGGACGTCTCGATGGATTGGTCAACAACGCGGCGCGATTCACGCGGATTGACCCGTTGGAAGTGACCGAAGCCGACTGGGACTTCGTTCACCGAGTGAATCTGAAAGCGGCGTTCTTCTGCTGCCAGCAAGGCGCGCTGCTGATGCGAAAGAATCCCGGCGGCGAGGGGCGCATCGTCAACATCAGCTCGATGGGCGCGTTCCTGGCCTGGCCGGACCACGTGCACTACTGCGCATCAAAAGCAGGCGTGGTTCACATGACGAGAGTGCTGGCCAAGGCCTGGGGACCTCAGATCACAGTGAACACGGTCGCGCCAGGCGTAATCCCGTTTGAGGAGAGCAACCAGCCGCGCATCCAGGCCATGGCGGGCGCGACCCCCGCCGGGCGTCCGGGAACGGGCGATGAGATCGCAGCAGGCGTGCTGTTCTTTCTCAAGGCCTCGAACTTCATAACCGGCCAGGTTCTTCAGGTCGACGGCGGACTGGGACTGCGGTAGGCGGGTTTACACCTGCCGCAGTGAGGTCAGGATCTGCTTGTTGGCCGCCGAACGCGCCGGCAGGAGGCCGCCGATCGCTCCCACCAGCAGGGCGAAAACAAGGCCGGCCGCCATGATCGGCGGCGACACCCGGAAGCTGAAAATGATTTCGGTAAACGTGGTGAAGCTGCTGATGCCCGTCTCGAGATTGTTGAGCGGAAGCGCCAGCGCAATGCCCAATACTCCGCCGAATGCGGCCAGGGCCAGCGACTCGATGAAGAACGAGACCAGGATGCTGCCGCGCGAAAAACCCAGCACCCGGAGCGTTCCGATTTCGGCGGAGCGCCGCGAGACCGCGGCGTACATCGTGTTCATTGCGGCAAAGCTGCTGCCGGCGGCCATGATGATCGCGATCAACGTTCCCATGAATTGCAGCGGGAGAGCCGAGGTCATTTGCGACTCGTAGTAGGCGGTCTCGGATTGGACCCCGACGTTGAGCGCCCGGTCCGCCTCAAGCTGGTTCTTGAGAGCCTCGGCGGCGACCGGATCCGTAGCCCGGATGAGGACGCTGGAGAGCGCTTCAGACCGGCCATAATCCGATGCGATCTGATTGAGGTCCCCCAGGATTTCACCATTCAGCGCGGACCGGCCGGCGTCGAAGACGCCGACCACCGGCCATTCTCCGCGCCCGAACTTGATATTCTTGCCGAGCGCCGCGCTCGGGTAGCGCGCCGCGACCGAGCGGCCCACGATGACTTCGCGGCGTCCCGGAATCATGTTGCGTCCCACAACGATTCTGACGTTCTCGCGCATGGCCAGGCCGGCCGGAAGAAGGCCGCGCACGTTGGTGTTGACGCCCTCCAGGTTGTCGCGGTTCTTCAGCGTGATGGCCGTGATGACTTCCAGCGACGCCATCTGCTCTCCGTCCGGGGTGCTGGCAATCCCAGGAAATGCCCGTAAACGCAGAAACGATCCGCGGGGAATAATGCTCAACATCTCGGACGTTGCGCCGCGCCGGGTCACCAGCAGGTTCAGGGGGTGGCCGGTGGCCTTGAACGAAGTGCGCAGTCCTTCGGTCAGCGCCAGGACGCCGACCAGAACGGCCACTGTCAGCGCGATGCCGAGAGCCGTCATCAGCGTGGTCGTCTTGCGGACCAGCAGGTTGCGCACGTTGTAGCTCAAGGGGATTCGCACGGTGACACCTCAGTCGTTAAACCGCAGAGCGTCGACAATAGGACGGCCGGCCGCGGTCCAGGCGGGAACGAAGCTGCTGATGAATCCGATGGCGCCTGCCAGCACCAGGCACAACAGAATCACACCGGGTTCGAGCGTCAACGCTTTGAGATCGACGAAGATAATCGGCGTGTGCCGCAGGCCGAGCACAAGCCCGCCGGCCAGTCCAAGACCCACAAGCCCACCAGCAAGGCCCAGTGCCACCGATTCCGCCAGGATTAATCCCAGAACCGTAGTACGGCTGTAGCCGAACGTGCGCAGGATCCCGATTTCCCGGACCCGCTCGCGCACCGACATGGCCATCGTGTTGGCGGAGACCAGCAACAGCGTGAACGTCAGCGCGGCGCTAATGCCGATCAGAAACATCTTTACGTCTCCCAGGTAGGAAAGAAAAGAGAGTTCGAAAGCACGTTCGGTCTCGGTCTTGGTTTCGGCCAGTGAATTACGGAATGCTTCGTCGATTCGTTCGGCGGCGCCGGCCACGGCCGCCGGGCTCTCGGCCAGAACAACGAAGTTGCTGACGATGTCTTTGAATCCGGCCGGCAGTCCTTCCTGCATGTACTTGTGGTGGAAAAAAAGGTTCTCGTTGTCCCGTTCTTTTGTGTAAATGCCGCGCACGGTGAGTTCGAGCGTCACGGGAAAAATGTCTCCGGCCAGCGTGATGCGGTCGCCGATCTTGAATCCATGCCGCGCCACGAGGCCGTTGCCGATCACGCATCCGGTCCGGTCACGCAGAAAGGCCTGCTTCTCGTCCTCGGAAATGCGGTAGTCGGGATAGACAATAAACAGCTTTTCCGGGTCCACCGAGAATCGCGCGAAGAAGTTCTTGAGCTCCCGCTCGTCTTTGTACTTTCCGCCGAACCATTGCAGGATCATGACCTCCTTGACTCCCTGAATGTGGCGGATGCGCTCACCATGAGAAATCGGCAGAACGGTAGCCAGCGAAACGCGGTTGCGCACCACCAACCGGAGCGCGGATTCCGGCGTGGATTGGTCCTTCAGAAAAAACGCGAAGTAGAGCGAAATCAGGACCGCCAGCAACCCCAGCGACGCGCCGATACTTCCGACGGTGAGAAGACTTCGCCGCCGGTTCCGCAGCGCGTTCTTCAGGATCATCGGGAGGTGCCGGAGCATCTTACGTCTCTTCGTCCCACGCGACTTCCCGTTCCATCCAGTCCAGGTAATCCTTATCGCCGTCAATCACCGCTACCGCCAGGATTTCCGGGGTTTCGTAAGAATGGATCCGCCGTATTTCCGCCCTCAGACGTTCGAAGAGGCTCCGGCGGGACTTGATCGTCAGCATGACCTCCTCGGATGTTTCGATCGCGCCCTTCCACCGGTAATGGCTGACGGCTCCCGGCGTAAGGCTGACACACGCCGCAAGACGTTGTTCAATGAGGCGCCGGGCGATCTTTTCCGCCT
>JADZCI010000311.1 GCA_020851655.1 Bryobacterales bacterium | reverse complement strand
CAGAACGTCGACGGCCTGCACGACCGCGCCGGCAGCCGCAATGTCCTCAAGATCCACGGCGATATCTGGATCAACCGCTGCGTGGACTGCGGCGGGGAGACGCGCGGGGATGTGCCGGGAAGTCCGCCCCGGTGCGTTTGCGGCGGCTTGCTCAGGCCTGGAGTGGTGTGGTTTGGCGAGCCGCTGCCGCCCCAGGTGTGGGATGCTTCAGAGAGAGCCTCTCGCCGGGCTGGCGTTTTCATCGTCGCCGGTACTTCCGCCCAGGTTTACCCCGCCGCGGGACTCGTCCCTCTGGCCAGAGCGTGCGGGGCCAAGGTGATCGAAGTCAACCTGGAGGAAACGCCGCTGTCGTCGCTGGCCGGCTTCTCGCTACGCGGGCCATGCGGTGAGGTGCTCCCGGAGTTAGTCCTATGAAGATTTGTGTACTGGATCCCTTCTCGGGTATCAGCGGCGACATGACCGTCGGCGCGCTGATCGACGCGGGCGCCGATTGGCAGGCGCTCTTTGACGGGCTGAATTCGCTCGGCGCCGGCGCCCGTTACCGGGTGGAAAAAACCAAACGCCGGGGAATCAGCGCCACCAAGTTCCACGTCGAGTACGAGGAAACCAAGAAGCACCGGCATCTCCCGCACATCCTGAAAATGATCGATGCCGGAGCGCTGCCGGCCGCGGTCAAGGAGAATGCGGCCAAGGTCTTTACAAGGCTTGGAGAGGCGGAGGCTGAAACGCACGGCGTCCCGCTCGAGAAGGTCCATTTCCACGAGGTCGGCGCGGCCGACTCGATCTCCGATATCGTTGGCGCCTGCCTGGGATTCCATCTCCTGGGTATCGAGCGGATCCACACCACCGCCATCAATACCGGCAGCGGCACGGTGGAAACCGAGCACGGCACGCTTCCCGTACCGGCGCCGGCGACCGCGCGGCTGCTGATCGGCTGGCCGACTTACGCGCGCGGTCCGGAGACCGAACTGACCACGCCGACCGGCGCCGCGATTGCCGTCACCCTTGCCGCAACGTTTGGCGCGGCGCCGGCGATGATCGTGCGGACAACGGGTTTCGGCGCGGGCTCCAAGGACTTTCCGCAGAACGCAAATGTGCTCCGCGTCCTGATCGGCGAAACCTCAACCGCGGCTGAAGCGACGGTGATCAGCGTAATCGAGGCCAACATCGACGACTCCAACCCGCAGGTGCTCGGATACGCCATGGACCGCCTGCTGGAACTCGGCGCGCTGGATGTGACTCTGCAGCCGGTGCTGATGAAGAAGCAGCGCGCGGCCGCGCTGGTGCGGGTCCTGGCCAGGCCGGAAGATCAGGAGCGGCTCATTGCGGCGCTGTTCGCCGAAACATCCACGCTCGGTGTCCGCACCCACACCGCCGAGCGGCGCGTCCAGGAGCGCCGTCACGTTGAAGTCGTAACGCCGCACGGCAAGGTACGGATCAAGGTTTCCGGCGAGGGCGGTTGGGCGCCGGAATACGAGGACTGCGCGCGCCTGGCCCGCCAGAGCGGCCTGCCTTTGAAACAGATCCTCGCCGAGGCGGGTTACGCCTACCAGAAGAGCATTTCATGAGCGACAGGTTCTATCTCACAACACCGATCTACTACGTCAATTCGACGCCTCACCTCGGCACCGCTTACTGCACACTGGCGGCCGACAGCATCCGGCGCTATCACGCGATGCTCGGCGAAGAAACGCTTCTGGTCACCGGCAGCGACGAACACAGCCAGAAGGTGGAACGGGCCGCGATCAGGAAGGGTGTGGCGCCGGTCGAATTCGCCGGCGATCTGGCCGCGGAGTTTCGCGCCCAGTGGGACCGATTCAACGTTTCATATCGCTTCATCCGCACCTCCGATGAACGGCATCACAAGGTGGTGCAGTGGCTTTTTGAGCGCTGCCGGGCCAACGGCTACATCTTTCCCGCCACCTACACCGGCCAATACTGCGTCCACGACGAGTTGTATGTCAACGACGCTCAACCTGGAGACCCCTGCCCCGACTGCGGCCGCCCGACGGAAACGGTGACCGAAGAAAACTACTTCTTCAAGCTCTCCTCCTTGCAAGACCGGCTGCTCGAACTTTATGAGAAGCAGCCCGGCTTTGTGCAGCCCGGCTTTCGCCGCAACGAGATCGTCTCGTTTGTGAAGGGCGGCCTGCGCGACCTCTCCATTACCCGCTCCAATTTGCAGTGGGGCATCCCCGTGCCGGTGGAAGGACACCACGTTTTCTACGTCTGGTTCGATGCGCTTATCAGCTATCTCACGGCGGTCAAGGAAGACGGCTGGTGGCCCGCTTCGCTGCACCTGATCGGCAAGGACATTCTCCGCTTTCACGCCATCTACTGGCCCGCTTTCCTGATGGCGGCGGACCTTCCGTTGCCCAAACAGGTCGTGGCTCACGGGTGGATTTTGAAGGACAGCGTCAAGATGTCCAAGTCCCGCGGCAACGTGGTCCGGCCGGAACCGCTGCGGCAGGTGGTTGGCGCCGATCCCTTGCGATATTTCCTGCTGCGCGACATGGTATTCGGGCAGGATGGCAATTTCAGCTACGACGGTCTGATTACGCGCGTCAATGCCGATCTGGCCAACGGCTTGGGAAACCTGGCAAGCCGCAGCCTGGCCATGATCCGGCAGTATCGTAACGGTAAGATTCCGGATTCAAAAGGCGCGCCCAATGTGGCCGATGAGGCGCGAAAGGCGATCTCGGCTTTTCACGAATCCTTCCAAAGGTACGAGTTTCACCGCGCGCTGGAGCAGGTGTGGGCGCTCATTACGTTTATGGACCGCGCGATTGTGCAATATCAGCCTTGGACACTGGCCAGGAAAGAGGATGCCGAGTCGCAGGCGTTGCTCGATGAGATTCTGTATTCCGCCGCCGAAACCGTTCGCATCGTAACGGTTCTGATGGCCCCGGTCATGCCGGAAGCCTGCGGCCGGTTGTGGCGCCAGCTTGGCTATTCCAGCACCGTCGAAGAGATGCGCATCGACCAATTGGAATGGGCCCAGTTGCCGGCCGGCCAGCAGGTTGGCGAACCCGAAACCGTGTTCCCGCGCATCGACGCCAAAACCGCCATAGAAAGGCTGCACGAATTGGACGAACAGGAACTCGACCGGCTGGACACGCTGCTGGGCAAGACTGCCGAGCCCGCCGGTGAAATCAAGGCCGCCTGGACGCGCCCGGAAGGGGTTCCGCCCCTGGCGGATGCGATCACCATCGACGACTTCGCCAAGGTCGACCTGCGCGTTGGGCAGGTGCTGTCAGCCGAACCGGTGCCGGGCGCGGCAAAGCTCTTGCACCTCAAAGTGGATCTGGCCGAGGAAGAGCCGCGCACCATCGTCGCCGGCATCGCCAAGGCCTATTCGCCGGAGCAATTGGTCGGACGCAAAGTCGTGATCGTGGCGAATTTGCAGCCGCGAAAACTCCGCGGCATCGAGTCCAACGGAATGATCGTCGCCGCGTCGCTCGAGGGCGGTTCGCCGGTGCTGGCCGCATTTCTCGAGGACGTTCCGGCTGGCGCCAGGTTGAAATGATCCTGGTCGACTCGCACTGCCATCTGGACGGCGTGGAGTTTCGGGACGATCTGGATGCCGTTGTCGAGCGGGCCAGGTCGGCCGGCGTTGAAACACTGGTGGCCATCGGTACCGGCGATGGCCCGCCTGATCTGGAAGCGGGGCTCCGTGTGGCGGCGCGCCTGCCCAACGCTTACGCGACCGCCGGAGTCCATCCGCATAACGCGAACGCCGCCAGCGAGAGCACCTATCCTGCGCTCGAGGAACTGCTGCGGAAACCCAAAGTTGTCGCGCTCGGCGAAATCGGCCTCGACTACCACTATGATTTCAGCCCCCGCGAAACGCAGCGGCAGGTTTTCGCGCGGCAGCTCGATATCGCCAGACGGGCTGGGGTGCCGGTCATCATCCACACGCGCGAGGCTTGGGACGATACGCTCGCCGTTCTGCGGGAGAGCCTGGTGACGCGTGGCATCTTTCACTGCTTTTCCGGCGGGCCGTCCGAAGCCGAGGAGGCGCTGGCTCTCGGGTTCCACCTCAGCTTTGCCGGAATCGTGACTTTCCCGAAAGCAACCGCGGTCCACGACTCGGCGCGGCTCACTCCTCTGGACCGCATGCTGGTTGAAACCGATGCTCCGTATCTCGCGCCGGTTCCTTACCGCGGCAAGCGGAACGAACCCGCGTACGTGCTTCACACCGCCCGGCGGATTGCCGAACTGCGAGGCGCTACCCTGGAGGAAGTGGCCGCCGCGACAACGGCTAACTGGGCGCGCTTGTGTTTGCAGCGAACTCCGGCCAACGGGTAAACTGGAACGACTTTCATGGGACTCGGTAAACTGAGCCTCGCTTTGACAGCCCGCGAAATCACCGACCTGGTGTCGGCCGACCTTCAGCGCATGGAAGCGGAACTGCGCCTGGAGTCGGTGGGCAGCGTCGAAGCCGTGTCCCGGATCGCCCGTCATCTCGAAGGGAACGGCGGCAAGCGGCTGCGGCCCATTCTGTTGTTGATCTCCTGCCGCCTGTTTGCCGAGCCGTCGCCGCAAGCCATCCAACTCGCCGCCGTCGTGGAGCTGATCCATACGGCAACGCTCGTGCACGATGACGTGATTGATGCCGCCGAAACGCGCCGTGGAAAACCGTCGGCGAACATGGTCTGGGGCAACCACACCTCGGTTCTCGCCGGCGACTGGCTGTACATGCAGGCTTTCCAGATCGCATTGCGCCAACGGAATTTCGAGATTCTCGACATTCTGATTACGCTGACCCAGCACATGGTGGACGGCGAACTGCTTCAACTGGAGCGCATCGGCAGAATCGGCATCACGGAAGCCGACTCGATGGAACTCATCGACCGGAAGACCGCCAGCCTGTTTTCCGCCTGCACGCGGCTGGGTGCGCATGCCGCCGGCGCATCGGATGCCGACAAGGCTCAACTCGCCGAGTTCGGCTGGAGTCTTGGGATGGCGTTCCAGATGGTGGACGATATCCTGGACTTCACTTCACGCGAGTCCATCCTGGGCAAGCCGGTGGGCAACGACCTGCGCGAGGGCAAAGTCACCCTGCCCCTGATTTACGCGCTGGAGACGGCAACCGCCGATGAACGCAAGCTGATCGAGACGGTGCTGGAGGATCGCGACTACCATCGCGCGCCGTTCAGCGAGGTCTTACGGTTTGTCGAGCGCCGTGATGGACTGCGGCGCGCCCGCGAGCGCGCTCACGAGTTTACCGGGAAGGCGCGCTCCATCATCGGCGATTTCCCGGAGTCGCCGTCGCAGCGGGCGCTGCTCGCCGCCACCGAACTGGTCGCCGAACGCGACCGTTAGCCGCCCCAATCATCCTGGTTTCCGCCGCGTCTTGTATGATGACGGCAGAGTGTCACCCGCCGACTGGATCCCGATGGAATGGCCTGCCGCCTGGAAGAGCCCCGCGCGCCTCGAACTGGTGCGCCGGACTCCCATTAACTGCCTGCTCTGCCCGTCCGAACCCTCTCCCGAGTTCGCCGCGGCGGCCACGGAGGCGTCGATTGACTGTCTGCCGCCCAACAACTCGAGCGTGGCATGGCGTCCGTTAAAAGAGATCGACTGGCGGTCGCCGGCGCCCGTCATCGGAATTTCCGATGGCGTCTGGCCGGGGCTCGACACGCGCCGGGGTGGAACGTCGGAATCCGCCGGTCCGACTGGCACGCCGTGGCTGGACGCCAATGGCTGGATCATTCAACTGGCCCGCTGCCGCGCACGCGGCAAGCCGGTGTGGGTTCGCGCCGAAGCGCCGCCAGCCAATGACGTCATCGGCCTGCCGGATTACTTGCTGGCTATTCACGAAGCCCGGGTCTACGGCGCGCGCCGTCCACTCTGGCTTTCACCCGCCCATATCCAGGAGCTTGACAAAGGGACTGAGCGGGCGAAACAGGGCTGGCTGAGCCTGGCCGCCGCGCTCGCCTGGTGGCGGAAGCACACTGACTGGCAAACCTGGTCCGTCGATGCCCGCCTGATGGTGGTCTCCGATTTCTCCGGTCCGAACGAGTACTTTTCAACTGAGATCCTGAATCTTGCGGCGCGGCGCGACCTGGCGTTTCGCGCCGCGACGCCGGACCAGGTCACAGCGGCGGCCGTGCGCGATTTCCGCGCGGTCCTCTACGCCGGCCAGGAACCTCCGCCGCCGGAGGTTCTGCCCGTGCTGGGCCAATTCGCCGCTTCCGGCGGGTTGCTGCTGGCCTCCCAGCCAACGGTGGCAAAGCTGAATGGTCTGGGCCCGCCTGACCGTACGCATCCTCGCTTCACCCTCTACAGTCTGGGCAAGGGCCGGGTTGCCGAACCCGTGCCCGGCTGGGACGACCCCTGGCAAGCGGTGCTCGATACGCACCTGTTGATGAGCCGGCGTTACGATTCGGTGCGGCTCTTCAATGGCGGCTCGCTGAGCCTCCACCATCAGGTTGCGCCCGATGGATCCCGGTCCGTGGTCCACCTGTTGAACTATGCCCGCCACCAGGCGGCTCACCAGGTGCTGTTGCAGTCGCAGCGCCCCGTGCGGGCGGCCCGCATCCTGGATCCGGCCAAACCGGATGCCGCCGCATTGACGGTTCGCCGTGAAATGGGCCGCTACGAAATGCCCCTTCCGCCGTTTGCGGTGTACGCTGCCGTAGAATTGGAGCATAAGCCATGACCCTGGGACAGCCGTTTTCACGCAGGCATTTTCTTGGCGCGGCCGGAGCGGCCGTGGCCGCACCCGCCCTCGCCAACCCGCAAGCGCCCACCGCGCCTGTGGCCGTTGCCCGCTGCCGGAACTATGGCCCCGAGCTTGGGCCGGCGCTGCGGACGATGTTCGATCAACTGGGCGGTTTGGGCAAGCTGGTCAAGGGCAAAACCGTCGGCATCAAGATCAACATGACCGGCGGACCGCGTGTCCGCATGGGTTACACCCCCGCTGAAAACGCGCAGTACACCCATCCGGCCGTGGTCGGCCACGTCGTCAGCCTGATGGGCCAAGCGGGAGCCCGGCGCATCCGGATCCTGGAAGGCGCGTTTGCCTGCTCGGACCCGCTGGAAGAATTTATGCTTGAGTGCGGCTGGGATCCCTCGCCCCTCCTCCGCGCCGCACCTAATGTGGTTATGGAGAACACGAACATTCGTGGGCCGCACAGAAGCTATTCGCGCATGATGGTTCCCGGCCGGAGCTATACCTTCAAGGGCTTCGATTTCAATGCGGCGTACGGCGAGATCGATGTGTTTGTTTCGCTGGCCAAACTTAAGGAACACAAGACGGCGGGCGTGACCCTCTCGATCAAGAACTGTTTCGGGTGCACGCCGATCAGCGTGTATGGCGACACCGCGGGCAAGGATGAGCCGAACGAAGATCCCAAGGGCGGACGTGGCGCCGTGATGCACTTCGGCCAGCGCCAGCCGTCCAAGAGCGCCATCGCGGAAAACGATCCAGCCACGCCCCGCGGAGACAAGTACCGGATTCCCCGCATCATTACCGATATCGCCGGCGCCCGGCCCATCCACCTGGCCATTATCGATGGCGTCCACACCATGGCCGGCGGCGAAGGACCGTGGACCGGGCGTGTGTGGCCGGTGAGTCCTGGCCTTCTGGCCGCTGGAACCAACTGCGTCACGACCGATGCCGTGTGTACCGCGTTGATGGGCTTCGACCCGCTGGCGGTGCGCGGCACGGCCCCGTTTGAGACTTGCGATTCAACCTTGAAACTCGCCGAGGACGTGGGCCTGGGCACTCGCGATCTGAACCGCATCGAAGTGTTGGGCACGCCGATTCGCGAGGCCATGTTTGATTTCCGTAAAAGCTGGAAGTCCTGACCGGTTCCGCAGCCGGGGACAGTAAGACAGGGGTAAAGTCTACGCCCTCCTCAGCCGATGAGGCCATTAGGGTCAGCCCTAAGCCTCATGCCACTGGTTTCCATCAAGCGCTATCTCGGCGAACAGGAGGAGCAGGTTCTACTCCGCAAGGTCATCGCACTCCTGCTTCAGGGGATTGCCGACCACGCCGTCTGTACGGACCATCTCGACTTCGAGCAGTTCAAGGACCGGATGAAGGGCTTCATCGCCGGGCTCGAACCCGATCACGAAGTCTCCCATTATCTCGTGCTGGCGGGTTCGGTCGTGCAGGCGCTGGAAGATTACAATCAACGCGCCATTCGTGGCCTGAGGCTGCAAGGCGTCGAAATGCAGAACATGATCGCCATGCTCACCCAGGCGGTCATTACGATTTCCGGCGGCAGCGACCGGTCGGCCGGCGCCCTGTCTCAAATCAAGAAAGACCTGGAAAAGGCTGGCGCGGTTGAAGACATCCAGGCCGTCCGCATGCGGCTGAGCGAGTGTCTGGAGAAGGTGCGGGCCGAAGTGACGCGGCAGCGGATCGAGAGCGAGTCGCTGGTCCTGGAACTGAAACAAAGCATCATGAGAGCCCAGGACAGCGCCCTGGCCATATCGCCGGGCAACGACCCGGTGACGGGATTGCCGTCGCAGGCTGCCGCCAAGACCGCGTTTGCCGATGCTCTGCGGTCCGGACAGCGCGCCTATGTCGTCACCTTGGTTACCGACCGGCTTCAAGCGCTGAATGCCCGCTTCGGCAAGGAAATGGGCGACCAGGTGCTGCGCGAAATGCGGAAGCACATTGAGTCGTCCATCATTCGCGAAGGGGACCTGCTTTTCCGCTGGGGTGGCCCCACCTTTGTCGCCGTCCTGTACCGGAACGACTTGGTCGATCATGTCCGAGCTGGCTTGCGCCGCGTCTTCGACAGCCGCACCGATACGTCCCTGGACGTCGGAGGACGGACGGTGCTCATTCCGCTGGCGCTGGCATGGACGGTGATGGCGCTGATCCCTCCGGCGACCAACATCCCCACATTCATCGACCGGTTTGTCGCCGCACAGGGCACGCGGGACTACTGCTGAGCTTATGGAAACTCCCTCCCCAACACTGGACTACGGCGAACTGGCGGCCGAAAACCAAGCGCTTCGCGAGCATGTCTCCGAACTCGAGGAGCGCGTCGCCAACCTCCGGCGCCTGGAAGATACGATCGAGCGCAACGCCGCCGTTTTTGAGGCGCTCATCGCCGCCAGCGGCGATGGCATCGTACTCACCACGATTGACGGGGATGTTCTCCGTCTGGTCAAGGGCATCCTGGGATACCAGGACTCGGCGCTTCGCGGCCACTCGCTGTTCTCTCTCGTCCACCGCGAGGACATCCCGCGCCTCCAACATGCCTATTGGCGGCTGCGAACCGGCGCCGACCGCCAGGTCACCGTCGAGGTCCGAATCCCGGAACCGGACGGCGCCATTCGCTGGATTGAATCCGTGCTGACGGACATGCGCGACCATCCCGCGCTGATGGCGGTGGTCTGCAATCATCGCGATGTCACGGCGCGGCGCCAGGCTGAACTCGTCGCCCTGGAACTGGCGGCCATGGCGCGTGTGGCGCCCTGCGCGATCTTCGCCAAAGCGCCGGATGGCACAATACAGTCCTGGAATCCGGGCGCCGAGCGCATGTTCGGCTACACGGCGCCGGAAATTGTGGGCAGCCACATTTCTTCTCTCATACCCCCGGAACTACGGTCCGAAGAAGGCGCCCAATCGGCTCGCATTATCGAGCGCGGGGAGACGGTTTCGCAGGTCCGCACCGTGCGCATCCACAAAGACGGCGCCCACCTGCCGGTCGAACTGACCATGTCGCCGCTCCTCAGGGACGGAGAACTCCGCGGCATCGCCCACATCTGCCGCCTGGTCTGATCCCCAGGATCAGATCTTCCGCCGGATTCGGATGCCGCCGTTGGTGGTGTGCACCCTGATCGGGGCACCGCCGCTGCCCAGCGAGGCGTCGATGTTCTTCTTGTCCATCGCCCCAGAGACTGCGACGGGCAGGTCGCTCGAGAATCCGCCATTCACCGTGCCGGCTTCCAGCCGGGCGCTATAGTTGGCTGGCATCGAAATCTGGACCCCGCCATTGGTCGTGTGGACATCCATCATCTCCCCATTCCAGCGGTCGCCGTCGAGAGTCACCATGAGTCCGCCATTGGTGGCGCCTCCGGTCACTTTGCCGCTCAGCCCGGTGAGAGTGACGCTGCCGTTTGTCGTGCGGAACGCCACGTCTCCGCCAACGGAACTGATGCCGATTCCACCATTGACTGTTTTCAGGTTGAGGTCAATGCGTTGCGGCGTGTGGATCTCGTAACTCACCGACCACCAGGTGTGACGCCCCAAACCGGTGGGTCCGTCAGCGCTCACATCGCCGCCCGCCGTCCGGATGGTGATCCGGCTCAACAGGCTCTTCGCCTCGGACTCGGACGGCGCATTCGCTTCCACTTTGGCGCGCACCAGGATGTCACCCCGGGATTCGCCCGAGACGTTGATCCCGCCATTCGGGGAGGCATCCACGGACAGCTTGCCAGGCGCTCCCAAAGTCATTTCCCGCATCTCGCAAACGCGGTGGGAATCGCGGTTCCCGCCGCTGTCCTGACAGGCCAGAGTCTTGGGCTCGGCCGCGAAGACGCCCGGCATCAACAAAAATGCCGTCCCGGCCGCAGGAAGCAACACACGTAACAAGGGCATGGTTTCTCTCCTGCCGCAAAGACGGCGCCCAGGCGAAAAAGTTCGTTTATTTCTTCGAAGGCAGCTTCCGGAACATCAGGTTCTTGTAGTACACCGTGCTCTTCGGGTCGTGCTGCTGAAGGGCCAGGTAGCCTTTCGTGTAGGTGTTCTTCTCGTCGACGTAGTCGGTGATCACCTTGCCGTTGACCTTGATGATGATGTGGTTGCCGTCGGCGATGATGTCCTGCGTGAACCACTCGCCGGGCTTGGAAGGCGATTCCAGGTTCTTGTGGAAGTTGTACAGGCTGCCGGTCTTGACCGGGTCGCGATGAGTCGCGTTGACCTGCGCCTCGTAGCCTTTCGGGAATCCCGGCCCAAACGCCGTCCGGAAGTACATGCCCGAATTGGAACCATCCATGATGCGGACGTCTGCTTTGAACTCGCAGTTCTCGCACTCCTCCTTCATCCAAAAAAGGTGGCTGGCCTTGTTGGAGCCTTTGATCATTCCGTCTTCAACGGTCCAGCTTTCGGGGTTCTCGTTGGCTTTCCAACCGGACTTTTCGATGCTCTTTCCATCGAACATTTTCACCCACTTGCCGGGTTTGCCGGCGCCCATCAGCGGCACGATCAGACACAGTCCCGCGATCAAAATCAAACGGAGTTTCATGGCCGTTATTGTACCGGAGCGGCAGCTCTGTGACTTTGGTCGCTGCCCCGGCGGCGCCGGAGGGCGTATCGTGGAACCGCATGAGCGAAGTGATTGACAACCGGGCGCACCGCGTCAGAACCCTGAAAGACATCATCGGCAAACTGCATCAGGGTGACTCCCCCGATAGCGTGAGAAGCCAACTCCGCGAGATCGTCCAGGCGACCGATTACTCCGAGATTGTCGCCATGGAGCAGGAATTGATGGCGGACGGAATGCCAGTCGAAGAAGTCCGGTCGATGTGCGACTTGCATTCGCAACTGACCCGGGAGGTGTTGGTTCAACTGCCGGCGCGCCCGGTCGCTCCGGGGCATCCAATCGACACCTTCCGGCGTGAGAACGAAGCGATCCGGTCCGTAGTCCTGCGAGTGCGCCAGGCGATGCGGGCGGTCGCGGCGCTGCCGGAAGAGACTATTCCCGAGCAACCATTGCTTGTCTGGCGCCAGGCGTTCAACGACCTGATGGATGTTGAAAAGCACTACCAGCGCAAAGAGAACACCCTCTTCGCCAAACTGGAGGCGCACGGCATCACCGGACCCTCCAAGGTGATGTGGGCCAAGCACGACGATGTCCGGGCCCTGTTGAAAGATCTCGGAGCGGCGCTGCGGGAGAAAGACGCCACCGCGGGCGAGTGGAAGATGGTGGCCGAAACCCTGGGCGAGAGCGCGCTCGACGCCGTAGAGGAGATGGTCCACAAAGAGGAGAACATCCTCTTTCCCATGGCTCTCGATACATTGACCGAAGAGGATTGGGCCGGTGTATGGCTGGCCTCGCCGGCCTACGGCTGGTGCCTGGTCGAACCCCGCGACGAATACCGCCCGCCGGAATCGGTCGTCAGGCAAGGCTTGATGCTGAAGCAGGAGGAAGCCGTCCGCCTGCCCACCGGCGTCCTGACGCTGGAGCAGTTGGTCGCCGTGTTCAAGACTCTGCCGGTGGATATCACGTTTGTGGACGCCGACGACCGCGTGGCGTTCTTTTCCGAAGGGCCGGACCGCGTGTTTCCCCGCAGCCGCGCCATCATTGGCCGTAAAGTGCAGCATTGCCACCCGCCCAAGAGCGTTGACACCGTGGACCGCATCTTGAGCGATTTTCGCGCCGGGCGGCAAAGCGCCGCCGAGTTCTGGCTGAACTTCCATGGCCGGTTTGTCGACGTCCGCTACTTTGCGGTGCGTGAAGACGGCCGCTACCTGGGCACGCTCGAAATTACACAGGACCTGACCCGGCTGCGTCAACTCGAAGGCGAACGGCGCCTGCTGCAATACGACACCGAGTCCGCCGGAGAAGTCCAGCCGTGAGCCTCCCGATTCATCCCGAAACGCGCATCGGCGAGTTGTTGGACGCCTACCCCGGAATCGACGATGCTCTGATTCAGTGGGTGCCCGCGTTCAGCAAACTCAAGAACCCGATCCTGCGCAAGACCGTCGCCAGGGTTGCGACTCTCGAACAAGCGGCGCGTATCGGAGGGATCCGCACACAAGACCTGGTGCGAAAACTGCGCGACTTCACCGGCCAACCAGCCACGCCCGGCGGTGGATGCGCGCACCATGACCATAGCCGCCTCTCGGTGGAAATTCCGAGCCAGCGTCCGGACTGGCTGCGCGAAGCCAGCGTGACGCACACCGTGGATGCCGACGCCATGCTCCAGATGGGTGAACATCCCATCGGCCGGATACGCCAATTGGCCGCGTCCTCGCCGCCGGGTGGAATCGTACTGCTAACCAGCACTTTCCTGCCGGCGCCGCTCATCGACACGCTCGCCCAGGCCGGTTTCGCGGTCTATACCGAACAACCGGATCCGGGGCGGCATCGCACGTATTTCTGCCGGACGCCCTGAGCCGCTTCTGTTTTCGCGGTGGCCGAGCGCAAGCATGAGCAGGCGCTTTTTCAACGGCTTGCAAGAACCTGGTTCTGGCATGTGCGAAAAATTTCTTGTGGGGGTAGAATAGCTCTCAAGGGCTCGTACAGCGTGCGCGTCCATCTGGGTAACTTTCTCGTAGGACGTTCTTGATTTTTATGTCAGACCTGTGGCTGCACCGGTTTGCGGTGGTTCTTGCCATTTGTACTCTGTTCCTGGTCGTGGCTGGAGCATCTGTCGTGAGCAAGGAAGCGGGATTGTCCGTGCCCGACTGGCCCCTTTCCTACGGCAAGGTCATGCCGGAGATGAAAGACGGTGTGTTTTTCGAACACGGCCACCGCATGATTGCGACGACTGTCGGCTTCCTCACCATCATTCTGACGGTCTGGATGTGGCGTTCGAACGAACCCCGGTGGCTGAAGCATTTGAGTTCCATTGCCCTGTTGGCCGTCATAGCGCAAGGCGTGCTGGGCGGGCTCACGGTGAAAATGCTATTGCCGAAATCGGTCAGCATCAGCCACGCCTGCCTGGCGCAACTATTCTTCTGCGTCACCGTCGCCATCGCCGTCGTCACGTCACGGTCCTGGAAGTCCGGGCCACCGCCGGCGCAGGACAGAGGCACGCCGGCGCTGCGCAGCCTGTCTTTTGCAACCGCGGCGGTGGCGTTCGTGCAGGTCGCTCTTGGCGCGGCGTACCGGCACGGGGCCATCGGCGTATTGCCTCACGTGCTGTGGGCTGCCGTGGTCATTCTGTTGGTCATGTTGATGTGCACGCTGGCGCTGTCGCAATTCCGGCACAACCAGGCGCTACGCCAGGCCGCCATCTGGGTCCTGTCGCTTACCGGCGCCCAGGTGATCCTCGGTGTGGCTGCCTTGACCGCCCGCGTCATGACCGCCGATAGCCCAGCGCCCGGCTTGGCGATGGTGTGGCTCACGGTGGCTCACACGGCTTTGGGCGCGGTCGTTCTGGCCGGGACGGTGGTGATGAGCATTCAGGCGGCGCGCCATGCCGGCAGCGTCAAGACGGTGAGTACAGGGCGCCTCGCCCAGTTGGGTCACGTATCGTGAAAGACTACATCGAGCTAACCAAACCACGCATTACCTGGCTCATTCTCATGAGCACCGGTATCGGGTATTACTTCGGATTGACGGGCGCCGCCGATTGGGTTGTCCTCCTGCATACGTTGATTGGTACAGGGCTGCTCGCCTCGGGAACCGCGACACTCAACCAGTGGTACGAACGGGACGCCGATGCGCGCATGCGCCGTACGGAACGCCGTCCGCTCCCCAGCGGAAGGATTCGCCCGCGCGACGCATTTCTCTACGGCCTCCTCCTGGTCGCCGCAGGCATGCTGGAACTGGCGTTCGGAGTCAACATGCTGGCGGCAATCATCGGTTTCGCCACCGTGGCCAGCTACCTGTGCCTCTACACCCCGATGAAGCAGCGCACCTGGTGGTCGACCACGGTCGGCGCATTTCCCGGCGCCATGCCTCCGCTCATCGGCTATGCGGCGGCGCACGGCCGGCTCACACCCGAAGCCTGGACTCTGTTTGCCATCGTCTTTCTCTGGCAATTCCCGCACTTCTACGCCATCGCCTGGATGTACCGCGACGACTACGCGCGGGCTGGAATTCAAATGCTCCCGGTTGTCGAGCCCGACGGGCGATCGACGGCGCGGCAGATCCTTCTGTTTGCCTTGCTTCTCCTTCCCGTCAGCCTCCTGCCCGGCTTCTTGCGTATGAGCGGGTTTTTCTATCTGGGCGCCGCTCTGCTGCTCGGCCTCTGGTTTCTGCGCTCGGCCCGCGCTGTCGCACTGGAGCGCAGCTACGCCAGCGCGCGGGGTGTCCTGAGAGCCTCGGTCCTGTATCTTCCCCTGCTCTATGCCGCGCTCATTCTGGATCGCGGGCTGCTGGGCCGGTAAACATTAACGAATGCGGAACACGCTGTTGGTAGTTGCCACCGCTGGGGCTCTGCTGCCGGGGTGCGCGCTCAAGTCGTCGTTGCCCGACATGGGCGCCGTTCCGAAGTTTCAGCTCACCTCCGAGACGGGCGACCCCTTTGGAAGCGAGATGCTCGACGGAAAAGTCTGGGTCGCCAACTTCATTTTTACGACCTGCCATGGTCCGTGCCCGCGCATGACCTCGCAGATGCGGAAACTCCATTCGGACCTGAAGGACTTGACGGATGTGAACTACGTCTCCTTCACCGTCGATCCCGACAACGACACTCCTTCCGCGCTCGCGGCTTACGCCCGCCAGTATGGCGCGGACCCCGATCGCTGGCGCTTTCTTACCGGTTCGAAGTCCGAACTCGACCGCCTCAGCTACGACGCCTTTCACCTGGGAAAGGTGGGTGGACCGCGGATTGAACACAGTGGACGGTTTGTGCTGGTCGATCGTAAGAGCCGGATTCGCGGCTACTACGATTCCTCGGATCCGGAAGCCTTGAAGCAACTCGCTTCCGATATCCTCGCGCTCCGCGGCGAGGTGCTGTAAGCGTGGGGATCGAGGATGTTCCAACTCTGAACGCCGCGCTCAACGCCACCTCCGCCGCCCTGCTCGTTTGGGGCCACCGGCTGGTCAAAAAGCGCCGGTTTCGGATGCACAAGCGCGTGATGTTGAGCGCTTTGGCAGTCTCAGCGCTATTTCTTATCAGCTACGTTGTCTATCACGCGCAAGTGGGTTCGGTGCGGTTTCAGAAGACCGGACCGATACGCGCTGTCTATTTTTCAGTTCTCATCTCGCATACAGTACTAGCAGTACTTATCCCGCCGCTGGCAATTAGTACCGTTTATCGAGCCTGGAAAGGACAATTTGAGCGTCATCGGCGTCTAGCCCGGGTTACACTACCTTTCTGGCTGTACGTCAGCGTGACCGGCGTGATCGTGTACCTGATGCTCTACCGCCTCTAAATCAATCGAATCAGCTTATAAGTAGTTGATTTTGCAGGTTTATGCCACACGGCACGTCAACCGGCATCAGTGTGCTCGCACGCGCGGATCGCGCGGCGCCGCCGGCGGCGGGGCGCGGAATTCGAATTGCTGAGAGTCGAGGGCTGGTTCGTGAACAGACCGAGTGGGCGCGCAGGAGTTGTGGTTCGGCGCAATGCCACCCGGGAGATCTTTGATTCATCAGTACCACTAGTACAGAAGATGTGGTACTTTCCTAGTCTTGAGGAGTACTCCTCAGTCCTAGTATTGGTCTGGCTTGAAGTGCTATTCTGCTCGCAATTTGTCTGTGACGGTACGTCCGGCGGAAGAGAGCCACGTCTGCGCGGCCGGCCCGGTGAACCGGGTCGAGTCATCAAGGCATCTCTTCCGGCGCAGGCTGCCTGGACCTCCCGCGGAGAGTCTGTTGATTTTCGTGGCCGGCCATTGCGCTTCCTAGCCCGCCGGCCGCGAGTGCCGGAGCAGACGGGATAGAAGTGGCGGAATGTATCCGAAGCTGATCAGTATCGGTGGTTTCTTTCTCCCGACCTACGGGGTTCTGGTCGCGCTTGGGTTCCTGGCGGGCCTGTGGATCACGATCCGGCTGGCGAAAAGGCGAGGTTTGCCCGCCGACGATATCGCCAACCTGGCTGTCTACTGCGCCTTAGTGGGTCTGGCTGGCTCCAAGATCCTGCTGGTGCTGATGAATCTCGACGAATATCTCGCTGAACCGTCGCGTTTGTTTTCCCGGGACACCTTACTTTCGGCGGGTGTGTACTACGGTGGTTTTCTCGCCGCACTCGGGTTTGGATACCTCTATATCCGAAAGAAGCACTTGCCGATTCTAGGAACGATGGACGTCATGGCGCCGGGAGTAGCTCTGGGGCATGCCATCGGGCGGTTGGGCTGTTTTGCCGCCGGGTGCTGCTGGGGCGTGGCGTGTGACCGGCCGTGGGCTGTGACGTTTCGCAATCCGGATGCGCACGCTTTGGTTGGGGTCCCATTAGGGATTCCGATTCACCCGACTCAAATTTATGAGTCCTTGTTGACATTCATCGTGTTCCTGGCCCTGCTGCGGAGGGCAACGCATCCGTACAAGCCGGGTTCTCAGCTTGGGTTGTACCTTGTTTTGTATTCACTAGCCCGCTTTGGCGTGGAGTTCTTTCGATTCCACGAGCAACCGCCTCTCCTGTTCGGGCTATCCGTCACGCAGTGCATCGCGGTTGGACTGCTGGCTGTTGGTGTTTGGTTGTTGCTAAGAAGGCCGGAGACGCCGGCCATGGGTGTGAGTTGAACACGGAAAGAGTGGAGTGCCGGACTCCACGATTAGGAAAAAATAAGCTGATCCCATGCAGGTCGGCGGCGGACTCGTTTTTTGGAATGGTTTTTAAAAACTAATAACTCACAGGGAAGACGTACTAAATGAAACGAACGATCATACTCAGAGGCCTAATACCTTTTGCATGGGCTCTTCTGGCCCTCGGTGGACAGCAGTTTACGCCCAAGCCTGGAGACGATATCATCCCCGGACAATACATCGTTAAGTTCCGAAGCGATGCGGCGCCGGCGGCAGTGCTGAACTCGATTGATCCCTCGATGAAGATCATACGTTCCGCCGCCTTGGGCGGGCGCCTGGTCTCGGTTCCGACGGCGAACGCCGACAGCCTGCTGGGCAAGATTGCCGCGCATCCCGGCGTCGAGTGGGTCGAGCCGAACCATCGCCGCAAGGCCCAGGTCACCAATCCGTCGGATACGAGTTTTGCCTCGCAGTATGCGCTGAACATTGTCGACGCAGTGAGTGCCTGGTCAGCGGTGCCGGGCGCCTATTTGACGGCGGCGTCGGCCGGCGCGGGACGCATCCGGGTCGCCGTGATCGACACCGGCATTGACTGTACGCACCCCGACTTCAAGAACGCGGGCGGCACGAGCGTTGACTCCGCCGATGGCGGCCAGATCGCCCTGGCGGCCAGCAAGGCGCTGGTCTACACTTCGCTTTCTTCGCCCGCCTGCGCATTTCAAGACGACCACAGCCACGGCACCCATACAGCGGGCATCATTGCCGCCGCGGCTAATAACGCCCGCGGCGTTGCCGGCCTGGCGTATCCGGCCGAGTTGATGGTCATCAAGGCGCTCGACGGCATGGGCTTCGGCGACGATGTGACCATTTCGAACGGCATTGTTGCAGCCGTCGATGGCGGGGCCAGGATCATCTCGATGAGCCTGGGCGGCACCGGTTATTCCCAAAACCTGCAGGACGCCTTGAGGTATGCCTTTCAGCGCGGAGTGTTGGTGATCTGCGCCGCGGGAAATTACAACTCCTCGAACTTGTTCTATCCCGGCGATTCCAACTTCACCGTCGCCGTGGCGGCGACGGATTCAGCCAACGCCAAAGCCTGGTTCTCCAACTACGGAAACTGGATTGGGATTGCCGGGCCGGGCGTCAACATCTATTCGACGGTCACCACCTACAACCTGGGAGACGGAATCACGAACTACGCCAGCATGTCCGGGACGTCCATGGCGACTCCTTACGTGGCGGCGCTGGCAGCCCTGGTTCAAATGGCCTCACCCGGACTGGGGGCCACCGGGACGCTGCAGCACATTCAACGTTCCGCCACCTCCGGCCAGGCGGGCGGCGGCTGGGGGCCGAACCTGGGATACGGGGTGATTAACGCCAACAAGGCCGTCAACGGCATCTACCGCAACGCGGCCTACGGAAGCATACGCGGCCAGGTGACCAACGCCGCCGGGATGCCGCTGGCTGGCGCGGTTGTCAAAGCAGGGTCCGTTACGTTCACGACCTCCTCTGACGGCCTGTTCCGGCTGGCGAATCTCTTGCCCGGACCGGCTACCGTCACCACCACCACCTCCGGTTACGGCGCCGACGCGCGCAGCGCCACCGTGGTTGCGGGCGCCGACACGGCGCTCGCCATCAACATGTCGGAAAGCAGCGGCACATACACCGGTACGGTCACCAGCGGCGGAGTTCCGGTAGACGGCGCTTCCGTCGAAGTTCTCACCGACGGACTGGTTGTCGCGGCTGCCTCCACTTCGCTGTCCGGCGAGTACTCGGTTACCGTTCCGGCGGGCGCTCATAGCGTGCGTGCCTCGGCTTTCGGCTATGGCACGAGCATCAGGACGGCGCCTTCGCTCTCCACGGGAGGTACGGCCGCGATCAATCTGGCGTTGACGCCGCCGGCGACCATTAGCGGCACGGTGACGGATTCGTCCGGCGCGGGCGTGCCCAACACGCAGGTTCTCGCCCAGATGAGCGGTTTCCAGCGAGGTGCGTTGACCAATGCCGCGGGTGAGTACTCGATTCCCGGGCTGCCGGCGGGAACCTACCAGGTCTCGGCGGGTAATGCTTCCACGACCGGAATTGTGGTCGCCCCAGGCGCCTCGGTGCCCGTCAATCTGAGCCTCGGTTCATCCACTGTCACACTGACCCCCAGCGTCGTGGTCGTCTCAGGCGGCCAAAGCGCGCAGTTCACCGCCTCCGGGGCGGGCTTGCCCGTAGAATGGACAGTCTCTCCCGCGCTTGGAACGGTTTCTTCGACAGGCCTCTATACGGCGCCGGCGATTACCTCACCGGCCACTGTGAACATCAAGGCCACCAGCCTGGCGGACCCCAACCTATCGGCGTCCTCGGCCGTGCTCGTCAACGGAAGAATCACTCTTTCCTGCGGATCGACGACCGTGACCGGCGGCAATAACCTCTCCAACTGCCAGGTCACTCTCAGTTCCCCGGCGCCCGCCGGAGGGATAACGGTCACATTGGCCAGTTCCAATCCGGCGGTCGTGAATCCGCTGGCTTCGATCTCGATTTCCGGCAACAAAGCCATGTCGATTCCGGCCGGCTCAATCTCTTCCAGCACGTTCCAGGTGGCGACATCGGTGGTGGCATCGACGACATCGGTCAACCTTACGGCATCGGCGCTCGGCATGACTTCGGTTGTCACAATCACGGTGAAGCCCTCCACGGTCATGGCGGTGTCTCTGGGCCAGACTTCGGTAAGTGGAGGCTCGGACGCAATCAGCAACGTGGTATGGCTTGATGGTCCGGCGCCCGCCGGCGGAGTCACCATCGCCCTGTCGTCCAGCGATCCGGCCGCGCAGCCGCCCTCCACTGTCCGAGTCGCCGAGGGCAGCTCGAGTTCCAACACATTCATCATCACGACCAGCCAGGTTGCCACGACGACCGTCGCGACGATTTCCGCGGCCTTGAATGGCGTCACCAAGTCGGACAACCTGACCATTACCGCGTCCTCGTCCTCGGTTGGGTTGAAGAAGCTCACACTGTCGCCAAACTCCATGCGGGGTGGTTCGGCCTCGACCTCGAATTGGCTGTGGCTGGCCAGTCCCGCTCCATCGGCGGGCGCCACAGTGCAGTTGAGCAGCAGCAATCCGGCCGCGGCCGGCGTACCGGCCAGCGTGGTCATCGCTCCCGGCGCCACGTCGGCGAGTTTCCCCATCACGACCAGCCCGGTGGCGGCGAACCTGGACGTGGTCATCACCGCCAGCGCGGGCGGGACCTCACTCAGCGAAACCTTGACGCTCCGCGCGCCGTCCCTGTCCTCGTTCTACGTGCGATCGTCGAGCGTCGGAGGCGGGGCGGTTGTCCCTTCCAACCGGCTGACCCTGGATGGTCCGGCGCCGGCGGGCGGGCTTGCCGTCGCGCTTTCGAGTTCCAGCCCGTTAGTCCAGCCGCCGCAAACGGTTATGGTCGCCGAAGGCCAGACCGTCTCCACCTACTTCGACATTCCGACCTCCGGCACTTCGACAGCCGTCGACGTGACGATCACCGCTTCCTCTAACGGCGTTGAGAGGTCGGTGGTCCTGACGGTCCGTCCCCCCGCCGTCAGTTCCATCAGCATGTCGCCCTACTCGGTGGTTGGCCCCAACACGACAACGGCAAACCGCCTTTCGATTGACGGACCCGCTCCGGCCGGAGGAGCCGCCGTTGCTCTGTCCAGTTCCGACCCGTGGGTTTCGGTGCCCGCTATCGTCATCATCCCGGCGGGCCAGACCAGTACGACGTTCACGGCATCCGTCGATGCGGTTGCGGTCACGTCCACCGCTACGGTTACGGCCAGTTTGGGAGGCGTGTCCAAAACGTCATCCCTTACGGTTCGTACTCCGGTGCTTTTGTCAATGTATGTCCCCTCGACGTCGGCCGTCGGCGGGACCATAGTCGCCAACAATCGCGTCAACCTCGACGGCCGCGCGCCGGCAGCCGGGGTAACGGTGTATCTCACGTCGTCCGATCCGCAGTTGGTTCCGGTTCCGGCGAGCGTCGTCGTGCCGGCGGGAGAGATGTCCTCGCCGTACTTCTCGCTCAGCACGGCGCCACCCTCGTCTGTCACCGTGGTGACCATTACCGCGACCTATCTGGGCATGAGCAAGACGGACGTATTCGAGCTACGGCCACCTACGCCGTAGCCGGTCCGCGCGTAGTTTCATCAGCGGGTTCCCTCATCCCGGGGAGCCCGCTTTTCATTTGCCAGCTCTTCTATGCCGCCGGCTTGAAGTACAGGACCATCGCGGCGCCAGCTACCGCCAGCACGTACCCCAGCCACAGCAACGGATTGGGGGTCTCTTTGGGTGGATGCGAGATCATGCTCACCGCGACGTTGACAACCGGCGCCAGCCCGAAGACAACCGGCATGACGTAGTTGGGAACCCCGCCATTGCGGAAAGCCCAGATGATGCAGATGGCGCCGAGCGCGCCGAGTGCGCCGCCGATCGAGGCGTTGAGGATTCCCGGCCCATTGAATCCGCCGAGTTGCCCGGCGCGCGCCAGCGCTCCGCCCGGGATGAGCACACCTACCAGGAAATACGCGAAGCCCACACAGAGCAGCGCCTTAAGGGGATTTCCCAGTTGAACCTGGCCCTTATGCAGTATGGGGCCATACATGCCCCAAAACATGGCCGCACCCAGCGCGAAGAGAATCCAGAGCATCGACTTGTTCTTCCCCTTGTTAGTTACTGACGTGGCGTGTGACACCGTAATGGCAATTGTACCCGGAGACTGCCGCGCGAAACCGGAAGGCCGGAAACTGTGCGACGATACACACATCGATGCGCTGGTTTCTGATTCTGCTTGTCCTGGCAGTCTACCTGTTACACCAGGACATCTGGCTGTGGCGCGACGTTCGTCCCCTGGTATTCGGATTCCTTCCTGTGGGACTGGCCTACCACATCGGCTATATGTTTCTGGTCTCGGGCTTGATGTGGATTCTGGTCCGCTGCGCCTGGTCTGAAGACGAACCGGACGGCGCGGAGCGCCACGCGGAGGACCGCGCCGGTTGATTCCCGCTCTCGTCGTATTCGCCTACCTGGGCGTTGTCTTCTACATCGGCATTTTCGCTTTCCGGCATCCGGGCGGCGGCGGAAAGGCGGAAGATTTCTTCCTTGCCGGGCGGTCTCTGGGAGGATTCGTCTTTCTCCTCTCGCTCTTCGGGACCAATATGACCGCTTTCACCATTCTGGGGGCGTCCGGGCACGCGTTTGCCAACGGGATCGTGACGTTTCCGCTCATGGCGTCGTCCTCGGCGCTGGTGATTCCGTTGTCGCTGTTCTTTGTCGGCACGCGCATGTGGTCGCTGGGAAAGCGCCACGGCTTCATTACGCCGGTGCAGTTCTTCCGCGACCGTTGGGAATGCGGACATATCGGCACGCTCATCACGCTCATGCAGGCGGCTCTTCTCGTGCCCTACATCATCATCAGCGTGATGGGAGGAGGAACCGCGTTGAGCGCGGTGAGCGGCGGCATCGTGCCCTACTGGCTGGGCGGAGCGGTGGTCGCCATGGTGGTGATGGGGTACGTGTTCTTCGGCGGCATGCGCGGAACCGCCTGGGTCAACACGTTTCAAACGATCCTCTTTTTGACGTTCGGCACGCTGATCGTCGTCGTGATCGGGCGGGGCATCGGCGGGTTCCCCGCGGCCGTGGAATCGATGGCGGCTTCGCCCGTCTTTGCTCCGCTGCTGTCGCGGGAACGGTTTTCACCGTGGGTCTACTTCAGCTACACCTTCATTCCGCTGTCTTCGATCGCTTTCCCGCACATCCTGATTTTCTGCCTGACCGCCAGGCACAAGGCACAGTTCAAGAAGACGGTCATTGCGTATCCTCTGTGTCTGCTCGCGATTTGGCTGCCGTCCGTGTTCCTTGGCGTCGTGGCCAACCAGATGTCAGACATACCCGCGATTGCGTCGAAACTGGAGGCGCGGCAGGAGTTGGCCGCTTCGCCGACACCCGCACTCCGGGAGCAAGCCCGGGGCGACGACGTGCTGGTCATCATGCTGGAACACTATGCTCCGGCATGGCTCGCGGGACTGCTGGGCGCGGGAATCATGGCGGCCGTGATGGCCAGCGACTCCCAGATACTCGCCCTTTCGACGATGTTTACCGAGGACATCTTCGCCTACTACGGGGGCAAAGCGCGATTCGGTGAGCGGGCCCAGGTGCAGACGGGGCGCGTCTTTGTCGTTGCGGTCACGGCCGCCGCCTACCTGGTGGCGCTGAGCCGGCCGGCGCAAATCTTCGACCTGGCGGTGCAGTACGCCTTCACAGGCTACGCGTCGCTATGTCCGCTCCTGGTGGGGGCCTTGTTCTGGAAAGGGAGCACCAAGTGGGGCGCCTTGGCCTCGACTCTGTGGACCGGCATCGCCGTGCTGGGGATCGCCTGGATGCAGTCCCGCTCCACCGCGCCCTTCCTGCCATTTGGCCTGCTGCCCGCCATGCCCGTTACCCTGATTTCAGCTTTCTTGCTGTGGAGTGTCTCGGTCTTCACACGCAAGCCCGGAGCCTTAACGCTGCAGAAATACTTTCGCGGATGACTCACGAATGCGCGGGCGGTCAACGGCGCCGCCCGCGCTGAAGAGTCAGGCTACTGAACTAAGGCTCACGAGGCGGCTTGTGCGCGCCTGCGGCGAACAACGAAAGCGACACAACCGAGACCGCCACCGAGCAGCGCGAAGGAACTGGGCTCGGGCACCGTCGGTACCGGCGTGGGGGTGGAGCCAAAACCGTCGAGATAGGCGTAGGCGGAGTGGCCGCTCTGCGTGCAGTCCCGGACGATCATTTCCACTGTCAGTGCGTCGCCAATCTGAATCCCGGAACCCCCCAGGTTGACATGAACCTGAGTCCAAGGGAAGTAGTACCAGATGCCGGGGCTGTTCACGCCATAAGTTGAGCTGGGATCGTTCACTCCCGCCAGCCATCCCGGCTCGATCGAACCCGGATTGCCACTGTAACGGTTCAAAGTGTACAGGGTCGTGGTCGATCCGTTGTGGGTCGTCTTGACATTCACCTGAAAATAGGGCGTTTCGAGGGTGCTGTGACCGCCGTTGGTGGGCACCAGCGCGACCACGGCGTAGTTGAAATAGAGGTCGGTATCGTCACCCGGCGCCACAATGGCGGTCTGTGTGATAGTGCTGGTCTCGGGGCCGGTGAAGCCCCACGCCGTTTCGTCTCCGATGCGAGCCGAATACGAGCCCCAGGAAACGGTCTTCAGCGCATTGTTGGTTCGGATGTCGAAAGCGGGTGTGACCACGCCGGCTGTGCCGGTGGTAGTCCATCCGTTGATGTTCCCTCCCTCAAAACCTCCGTTGATGAACCCACCAAAACAAGTGGTGGTCAGCAGAAACAGAGAAATCGCGGCAGGCGCGAGTCTGAAAAATCTGGACATCAATATCCTCCTTGTCAGCGAAGCGAGCAAGAGAAATGGCTCCTCTGCTCAGTCCGATTTTGGGGTATTGGAGCCGCAAGATAAAGGATCATTTGGAGTAGGGCGATACCGCCGTAGTCCTGGCACGGACGGGCTATGGCCAACGCCAGAAAAAAACCCCGGCCGCTTCCGGCCGGGGTCTCTTTCCGATCGTACGCAAACAGCGTACCCAACGGGGGATGAGTTTTCAGGCTGCTTGATGCGCCAGGTAGTCGCTCATCATCGCAGCCATCTGGTCTTTCGCATGCAGCTTCAGCTTTTTCAGCCGTTGCTCCTCCATCTCATCCTGCTCAGTCACACGCGGTTTCGCCTCTATCGAGCTGATCAGCCGCTCGTACTCGGCGTGTTTCTCGGCGAGGGCGCGAAACGCGTCGTTGGACTGCGTCAGGTACGCCTTCAATTCTTCCTGCGAGATTTTCTCCATTTTGGGTGGTTCTCCTTGGAATGGGTAACCACGCCGAGTCGGATCGTTTTATGGGTCACAGGCTCGGTGGGTGTACGATTTCACTACATAGTTGCCGGGTGGCCTTCGGGCATCCCCGACACCTAGATTTCTAACACTTTTGCCGCAGCATTACAATAGCGTCCTCCGTTGGACCTTCGTAGTACCCTGGACGCCGCCCGATCAAGCGAAATCCTGTCGACAGATACAGTTCCTGGGCGATACGATTCGATTCGCGAACCTCCAGGTAGATGTCACTCCCGGCCGGGAAAGCGCCGATCAGCGCACGCCCAACGCCCTGCCGGCGTAGAGAGGGCAAAACGGCCAGGTTCAGCAACTCGATCTCGCCGGGCGCAACCTCGTGAACTACGGCGAATCCGGCAACTTCGCCACCGCATTCCGCTACCACGCACCGGTATTTCAGGTACTCGGCGGGCTCCCAGCTTGCCGCTTCGGGGCTCGCCTGCTGGATCATGGCCACCCGGACCAGATCCTCGGGGGTCATGGGGCGCAGCACAACGCGGTCATTCCTCACGCAGGTTCCACCTCAGCAGCAGGTACCCGAACGCGGGCAGAATCGCGGCCGCGATGCATACAGGCTGGAACCCGGCGCTATCGATGACGCGCCCCGCAGCGGCTGAGAACGCGCCTTGTAGCAGTCCGTAGACGCTGGTGAGCCCCGACACACAGAAAGCCGCGCGCCCGGCGCCAAACAGATCGATCGGAAGCGCATACAGGTTTGCGCTCGCCGCCACACAGGCAAAAAAGCTGAGACAGATGCCGGCCGTCGCCAGGGTAGCGTTGGGCAAGCTGGGGACCACGGCCGTTACCGTGGCCAACAGGACCCCCACCAGAAACACGCGCAGCCGCGCGGCGACGATTCCGCGGCGTGCCGACCAGCGCAACGAGAGCCAGCCACCGAAGAATCCGCCGGCGGTGGCAAACAGCGGCGGAATCCACGCCAAGCTCGAATTGGCCTGGTGTTGGCTCATGCCGTGCTGCCGGACCAGAAACAGCGTTGTCCAGTTGACCCACAAACTGTAGATCGACATCAACAGGACATTGGCCGCCAGCAGAATCCAGAACCGCCGGTCCGCCAGCAACTCCTTCATCGGTAGACTCTTTGATCGGGCGCCGGCTTGCTGGGGGACTCTCCGCGCCACGGCCCACCACAGCGGAATCCAGACAAACCCAAGCGCGCCGGCGGCCACAAATGCGGACCGCCATCCCCAGCGCGCCGACAGGAACTCCACCAGCAGCGGCGCAGCCAACCCGCCCAGCGTCAGCCCGGCTTGGCTCACGGCGCTTCCGAGAGCGCGCTCGCCCGGCGCCAGGTAAATGGCGGAAGCCTTGCCGCTGCCCGGGATGCCCGCCCCCTCGGCAACCCCCAAAGCGGTACGGCAAGCGACAAGGCTGCTCAGGCTGCCGCTGAACCCAGTAAAGATCCCCGCCAGCGACCAGGCGCCTACGGCCAGCGTGGATCCAAGATTGAGCCCCACCCGGTCGATGAACCATCCCGCCAGCGGCGCCGCGATGGCGTAGGCCAGCGAGAACGCCAGGATCACGTCACCGTAATCCCCACTGGACAGGTTGAACTCCTCCATCAACCGCGGGGCGGTTGCCGCCAGAATCTGCCGGTCGAGAAAGTTCAGCGCCGAGGAAAGCGCGAACACCATGACCGCAACCCAGCGCAACGGCATCGGTATGGCTACTTAAACTGCACCAGAATCACTTCGCCGCGGCCCGCTGGTTTGGGCAGGTACTCGACCTCGACTTTGCGCGGCGGACGCTGGACCCCGCAGGCGAGGGTCACCTGTCCGGATGCGCCGATCAGCGCCACTTTGGCCGGATCGCTGATGACAAACTGCACCAGCTTGGCGGCCGAATCCCGGACCGACAGGCGCGCCTGCTTGCCGAGGCAATCGACTTTCTCCAGCGTGCCGGACATTCGGGCGCCCGCGGGGCCGTCCCACCACTTCTCGAGCACGGCGCCTTCGGGGATGCTGCCGCGTGTCTTGGCTTCGGCCTGGCGGATGCTTTCCAGGTTCTGCTGCCGGAGTTTTTCCACCTCGTCCCGTTCGGCCTGGGCCTTGCGACGCTTTTCCTCCGCCTCCTTGTCCAACTGGCGCTGCTCGGCGGCCAAACGCGCCTCTGCGATCCGGGCTTTCTGCTCCGCTGGCGCGACCCGGTCAGCGGCGATCCAGGCTTTGGCCGCCTCGTCGAAGTTCTTCACCTCCATCTGCGATTCGGCGTAAGCCTGCCAGTAGGCCAGGTTCCGGGGTTCCAGTTCGGCAGCCTTCTTCAACGCCAGGCCGCGCCGGTTCGGGCCCGGCTCTTTCTGGGCAAACAGGAACCACGGTTCGCCCCAGGCGGGATTCCGTTGCAGAGCCGATTCCAGCAGCGTCTGCGCCTTCGCTTGCTGTGGTTCCATCCGCGCCAGTTCCACAAACGCGCGGGGTCCGGCCCCTTCGCCCGCAGTGGCGGCAGCCAGCGCTTTGCGGGCGTCTTCCTTGTCGCCTTCGGCCAGCAGTGCCAGGCCGTAGCCTTCCTGTGCCGCCGCCGACGGCTTCTGGTTCAAAACAGCCTGGTAGGCGTTTCGCGGCGCGGGAGGCCTCGCGCCTTGAGCCAGCAGCAGGTCCGCATGCAGCAGCGACGTACGTTCCGGATTCGCTGGATCAGGATGGAACTGGCGCTCCGGATTGATTGGTTTGCCACTCAGCGCAATGACGCCGAACTCGCCCGCCTCCAGATACGCCACCGCCTGCTTATCGATCTCGGCCCGGCTCTTTTCGAAAGCGTTTCGATACGATGGATCCTCTTCGGCGCCCTGGCTCAGGTTGGAAAGTAAGACCCGGAACTTGCCGCTTGTCTCCGGGCTGGTCGCGAGCATGTGCAGCCTTGCCCAGTCCTGTGTCCGCTCCGAAGGCGGAAGCGGCGCCCCCAACGTCACCTTGGTCCCATCAATCTCGATCGTCGAGAAAAGGTCCGCCAAAGCGGCCTCCGTATTACCAGGCATTCGGCCATTGAAGTTCGAATCAAAGAAGACCATGGCCAGCGCCTTGTACCATTCTCGAGGAGGCGCCGAACCGGCGGGCCACGCGCCGATGTAACTGTCCCTTCCGAAAGCGAGCGGCGGCGTCACCTGGTTCTTTGCCGGCTTTGAAACAACCACCGTAATCGGCCAGCGGCTCTTAAACTCGGGTTTGTGCATGGATTGAGCCAGCACCCAGCGGAATTGTTCCAGGTCGTTCAACGCCGCGCGGGCCACGCCGTCTCCCGCATCGGAGTAAACCACGAACGGCCCGGACTTGACTTCGACCCAACCTGCCCACAAAGGTCCAGCAGCCAGCAGGAGCCACCCTAGGCCGTGTTTCATCGCATCAGTCCTTCACCTTGCGACAGCGCCGCCAGTAGCGGTTCCTTTTGACGCGCCGCCATCTGCGCAGCCGAATCCAGCGAAACCCAGTACACGATCAGCGATAAGACGAAACTGATTCCAAGCACCGCCGCGAAAGCCGCTTGCGTCCCGAACGCGTACCGCGCCAGGTATGCCAGCGAGACCGGTATCGCGAACAGAGGATAGATCAGCAGCATCAGGAATCCCGTCTTCGCGTTGGTCGCATTGCGCCACGACTGGCCGGGGTTGGATGCCTTGGGGAAGCGCACCGAGGCGAGATTGCCAACCGACAACAGCAGGACGCCGAAAACCACGGTTACACCCAGGCTTTCGGCCACCTTCATCCACGTGATCGAGAACGGAAGAAACACCGTGACGGCGCATACCGCGCCGACTTCCAACAGCAGGAAGAAGAGCGCCACCAGGTTCTTGGCCACCAGGACCGTGGAGAACTTGACCGGCATCACGAAATACGCCTGCGCCGCCATGCGGTCGAATCCGAAACAGTTCCAAAACAGGACTTCGCCCAGCAATAAGGTCGAATAGACGCAGACAAAGGTGAGGAAATTGTCGACCATGAAACCGGTGCGGCGGTTCGAGTCCAGCGCCGCCGGCAGCCAGATCATCAGGCCGAAAGTGAACCCCATGAAGAACAGCAGCCGGAAACGCGGCGCCCTGACCAGCGAACGAATCTCCTTTTCGATCAACGCGCCCAGCGGGTCGCCGAATAGTGCGCGCGGAATGCCGGACAGCGCCTCCCGCCAGCCGGAATCGCCCGCGATGATCGTGACGGGTTCCGCCGCGCGAACCTCGGCGGTGTCAAAGCTGAGGTTCTTCCAGAACTGGCGATAGGAGAACCAAAGCGCCAAGGCAATCCAGGCGATCATGCCGGCCATCACAAGAAACGTCCCATCACCGGCTGCCCACCGCGCCGCCAGGGTCCACGGCCAGGGCCACGGTTGGAAGACCGTATCAAACTGCTTGAACTTTTCGGGCGACAGTTTGCGCAATACCAGTTGAGGCAAGGCGCTGAGCAGGACAAATCCGAAGACCAGGACTTCCCTGATCCACTTTCGCGCCAGCCACCGGCCGAGCAGGTCCCGCACGCCTACCGAGAGGAACATGTTAAACAGGCCAAAGCCTACCAATACCAGCGGGCTCCACCACGGCAGGATGGGGTTGCGGGCCAAGCCAACCACTCCGCCCATCAGAATGATGATGACTTCCATCGCTGTGGTCAGCCGGAGCAGAACTTCGATACTGAAAAGCTGCCGGTATGGAATCGGATAAACCAGCAGGCGTTTCAAGTCGAGCGTCAGCCCGCTGCTGACCAGCACCACCGGAATCAGTTGCCAGTACAGCGTACACACGAACAACCCGGTCTTCAACGCGCGCAGCAGGCCCTCCTTGGAGTGAACCTGCGGCAGGAACCAGGCGATCGCCGCCGCGCCGGCCGCAACCATGGCGTACCAGAGCACCGTGAAAACGAGCGTGATCCAGAAGCCCGCCCCGGCGCGGGGAAGTTTGCTCCACAAGATCCGCCACTGAGCCCAGACGATTGCGCGAACTTGAGGCGGTATCAGGTTCATTGGAGCCATTCGAGCGACTCGGCCGTGCGCCCGTTTGCACCCACGATACGAACAAAGATGTCTTCCAGGGTCTCGGCGCCCGTGCGCAGGTCCGCCATCGAACTCTCGATCACCAGCCGGCCTTCGTTGATGATCGCGACACGGTCGCAGAGGCGTTCCACTACCTCGAGGACGTGCGAAGTAAGGAACACGGTTGCTCCGTGGCGCACTTGTTCCTGAAGAATATCCTTCATCAGGCGCGCTCCCACGGCGTCGACCCCCTCAAAGGGCTCATCCAAAAGGAAAAGCTCCGGGCGGTGGATGAGCGCGGCGGCCATGGCCACGCGTTTACGCATGCCCTTGGAGTACTCGCCGATCAGCTTGCGTCCGGCGCCGTCGAGTTCGAACAGCGTCATCAGCTCGCGCGCGCGCTCTCTGGCCAAGTCCCGGGACAGGTGATACATTCTGCCGACAAACTCAATGTATTCAGCGCCGGAGAGCTGATCGAAAAGGAGCGATTCGTCCGGCACCAGGCCGACGCGGCTCTTCACCTCGATGGCTCGGGCGGGCAGCGGCCAACCGAGCATTTCGATCTCGCCGGACGTGGGCGGCGCTGTGCCCATCAGCATCCGTATGGTGGTGGTCTTGCCCGCTCCGTTCGGTCCGAGAAAGCCGAAAAAACACCCTCGTTCGACGGTCAGGTTGAGCCCGTCGACGGCGGCCTTGTCCCCGTACACCTTGCGCAGTTCGCGCAGGCAAATGGCAGGAGAATTGACCGGGTTCACCTGCAAACAAGCCTAGCATTCGCACCCATGCCGGAGAAGCGGCCTTGGGGACCGTGATCTACTCGCGATCCGGCGCGGTCAGCAGCCACCAGGAAAACAGCCGCGTCAACGTCGGCATGGACGCGTACGCGTAGAGCAGGACACACACGGCAAGCGCCAGCGGGAGCGGCGCCACACGGGGAAAGATCAGCCAAACGAAAGGCAGAAGTGCAAGAAAAGTCAGTACGGCAATCTTCCAGCGCGGCGGCAGCTTGGGCGGGGCCGTTCCCGGCAAATGGACCCACGGCTCCAGGCGGCTCAGGAAATGGACCTCGGGTTGGCCGGCGGTCATTGGCTCGCCCTTTTCCAGCCACGCGCGGCACTCGGCCGATTCCTCCCAACTCCGCCGCCGCTCCGCGCTGGTGAAGCGCAGGATCAATATGTAGTCCGGGTGGACCGGGTGCTGCGGGCGAACGAGATCAAACGCCATCCCCGGGTCCACGGTTTTTGCCTCACTGGTGACCGATGCCGCCCAGTCTTCGTACGTCATCTCAAACCCCGGACGGACGTAGCGGGCCAGAATCACTGTCGGGGCGCCACTCATGATTCACCCCAGCGCTGCATGAGCGTGTGTTCGATGCCGAAGAGATCCAAGACTCTCCCGACCGAGTGGTTAATCACGTCGTCCAGGGTCTTGGGCCGGCAGTAGAACGCCGGAACGGGCGGCAATATCACGGCGCCCGCCTCGGCGGCTTCCAGCATCGCCTTGAGATGCCCCCGATGCAGAGGCGTCTCACGAACCATCAACACCAGCTTGCGGCGCTCCTTTAGGACGACATCCGCCGCGCGGGTCAGCAGATTGTCGGCCTGACAGTAGGCGACCGCCGAGAGCGTGTGAATCGAACACGGCGCCACCGCCATGCCCATCGTCTGGAAACTGCCGCTCGCGATGCTGGCGCCGACATCGGCCACCGGGTGCGTGACCGTGGCCATCGCCTTCACGTCGGAGACTCGAAACCCGGTCTCTTCGGCAATGGTGCGTTCGGCGGCTTTGGTTATGACAAGGTGTGTTTCGATACCGGGGCGCGCACGGAGCACTTCCAACAGCCGGATGCCGTAGATGACTCCCGAAGCGCCCGACATGCCGATAATAATGCGGTTGGGCACAGTTCTCGCTCCATTATCGGTGAAAATGACTGGTTTGACCCCGCAAGCACGCAAACTTCTGTTGAACTGGTACGCGACGGCCAAGCGTGACCTGCCATGGCGCCGGACTCGCGACCCCTACCGCATCCTGGTGTCCGAGGTGATGCTGCAGCAGACGCGCGTCACAACCGTGTTGCCCTACTACAAGCGCTTCCTGGCGCAGTACCCGGCCGTGGAAGCTCTGGCGGCGGCGCCTGAACAGGAGGTGCTGGCCTTGTGGAGCGGGCTCGGTTACTACTCCCGTGCGCGCAATCTTCAAAAAGCCGCCCAGGTGATCGCGAGGCGAGGCACGTTTCCGGACACCTATGAACAAATCCGCGGCCTGCCCGGGGTGGGAGATTACACCGCGGCAGCCGTCGCCAGTATCTGCTTCGGCGCACCGCGCGCCGTCCTTGATGGCAACGTGCTCCGCGTAATGAGCCGGTTCCTGGCGGAACGGGGCGATATCAAGAGCAAGGCCACACGCGCCAGAATCGGCGCTGCGGCACAGAGACTACTCGACCCCGCAAACCCCGCCGGCTCTAATCAGGCCTTAATGGAACTCGGCGCCACCGTCTGCCTCCCCAGGAATCCCCTTTGCGATATCTGCCCGTGGTCCGCGTTCTGCGAGGGCAGGAAGCAAGGGCTGGTTCGTGAACTTCCGGTCACGCCGGGACGCCGGCAAACCGTACAGATCCAACAGACGCTCCTGGTGGTCCGCCGGGCGGACAAGGTACTGCTCAGGCAGCGCGGCGCGGCGGAACGGCGGATGGCCGGGTTCTGGGAACTCCCGGAACATCACGAGGTTCCCGGCGCCACGCTTGGCCCCAGTTTGGGACAGTTTTCTCATTCCATCACGCACCACCGGTATGTCATAGAGGTCAGGGAAGCAAACATCGGGCGGAGGGTGGCGGGGATGTGCTGGAAACCCGTCGCGGGCTTGGCGCATCTGCCTCTGAGTACGATCGCGCGCAAGGCTCTTCGTGTAGCGAGTACATTCTGACGGGGTTGTGGCTGGGCTGGGAATATTGAAAATGGGGGCTGGATAACTCACATGAATTTCTGGGCAAGGACCATCTTTGCGTTGTCCTTCTTGCTGGCGTCCCTCGCGTTTGCGCGAAGCGGGGGCGCCGACCCGGGGCTGACGGGCGCCCCAGGAAATGCGACGTGCGCGGCATGTCACGGCGATGGCACCGTCAACACACAGGGTGGCAACGTCTCCCTAGGCATCGCCGATGCTTCCTATACGGGCGGCCAAAAGTACCGGATCACCATCACCATCACCGATGGGAGCGCGAGACGTTGGGGATTTGAGCTGACCGCCAGGAGCGGCACCGCAAAGACCACGCAAGCCGGAACATTCTCACCCGCGGACGGCAACAGCCGCGTGATATCGCAAGGTTCGGATCAATACATCACGCATACGTCCAGCGGCACGCGGCGTGGCACAGCCGGTCCTGTGACGTTCGATGTCGATTGGACCGCGCCCGCCGCCGGCGCCGGCGCCGTCACCTTCTACGTGGCCGCGAATGCGGCCAACAACAGCGGCAGCAACGATGGAGGCGACCACGTTTACACCAGTTCCAAGGACTTGGCGGAAGCGTCCTCCAATCCCAAGCCTTCGATTCGTACCGATCAGCCGCCCGCTCTCCAGTCCTGGGGTGGACGCCAGGACTTTGCGTCCAACTCCTACCTCGAGATTTACGGTTCGAATTTTGGCGGCGGCGCCTGCGCCAGCGGCGGCCGGATCTGGCAAGGCAGCGACTTCACGGGGAATAACGCCCCCACGGCGCTGGCTGGCGCCAGCGTCAAGGTCAACGGCAAGCCGGCCTTCATCTACTTTGTCTGCGACGGCCAGATCAATATCAATACTCCCGATGACGCGGCCACAGGACCGGTACCGGTGGTCGTCACGACTGCCGCCGGGGACAGCAATACCGTGATGGTGAACAAGGCCAAAGTCTCGCCGGCCTTGCTTACGGCGAACTCTTTCGTCGTGGGCGGGCGTCAATATGTCATTGCGCAGACCGGTACGGCCAACCCGCCGGCCTTGGTGGGCAAACCGGGCTTGATTTCCGGGGTCACCTTCCAGGCGGTGAAACCGGGCGACAGCATCACGCTTTACGCTCTTGGCCTCGGACCCACGAATCCCGCAATCCAGGCGGGCGTCATCAACAGCGGGAACGGTGACGTGACACTGCCGCTGGAAATCCGCATCGGCGGACAAACGGCGCAAATCACCTTCAAATCGGCACCCGCCGGGACCATCGGGTATTACCAGATCAACGTGGTGGCGCCCAACATCGGCCCCGGGGACCAAACCATCGAGATGATTGTCGATGGCGTGTCGAACGGGCAAAACCTGTTCTTGAGCAACCCGTAAGTCTTCCCTCAAGGAAGGGTCCGGCGCAACCGGTTGATGCCCGGTTGCGTACAGTAGGGTAGCCTGATATTGAACGGCTACCTACGGATGAAGACCGGACCCTTCCTCATCTTTGTTTCGGCCGCTGCGCTGAGCTTCGCGCAGGAGCCTGCGGCGTCATTCTCCGTCGAATCCGGCACCAAGATTCCACTCAGCCTGATTAACAGCGTGAGTTCAAAGACCGCCGTGGAAGGCGACCGGATTTATCTTGAGTCGGTCTTCCCGATTCTGGTGAGCGGAAAAGTAGTCATCCCACCGGGCAGCTATGTCTCGGGAACCGTGACCTCGGTCAAACGTCCCGGCAAGGTGAAAGGCCGGGGCGAACTGTACCTGAGATTCGACAGCCTGACGCTTCCGAATGGCGTGACGCGAGACTTTCGCTCGCGCATGGGCAACATGGAAGGCCAGAACCCGGGCAAAGTCGACCGGGAAGAAGGCAAGATCACCGGAGACGGCGGCAAGGCCCGCGACGCTATGGCCGTCGGCCAGGCAGCCAGCGTGGGCACGGTCGCCGGCGCCATCGGCGGAGGGGGAATGGGCGCTGGAATCGGGGCTGCCGCGGGCGCGGCCGCCGGTCTGGCCGGAGTCCTGATGACGCGTGGGCCAGAGGCGATCATCGAGCGCGGCTCGGTCGTCGAGATGGTCCTCGACCGCACCCTCACGTTCACCGGTGACGAGATCGATTTTGGCGGCGCCCCCAGCCGCCGGACTTCGAGCCCGGCCCGAAACCGCTGAGAAACGAAGTCTACTGTTCCACCGCGGTCAAGGTCTGGCGGACCGTTTCCAGCAGAGCCTTCGGCTCGAAGGGCTTTTGTAGCGTCGAGTGCGCGCCAAGCAACTGAGCCACACGCAGACACTGGCCGTCGAACGCGCCTGACACGGCAATCACCTTGATGCCCGGAAATTCGCGGCGCATTAGCTGGATGGTTTCGATCCCCTCCTGCTCCGGCATCACCAAGTCGGTGACGACCGCGTGGAACGGAGACTCGGCCAGCTTTTGAACCGCGGCGCGCCCATTCGCCGCGGAAGCGACATCATATCCCGCCGTACTCAAAATGGTGACAATCAGATCGCGAATCGCATCTTCATCGTCGACAACGAGAATCCGGGCAGGCCCATCCGCATCAGGCATTTAATTGGAGATTAACAGGTTTACCCGTGGGGCGGCGGATTTCTTAGGCCACCGAACCCTGCGCGAACAATGGCGTGGTTTCCGACGCCAACCGCTTGAGCCGGTACTCGCACGCGGCGCCGATAAACGACTTGAACAACGGGTGCGGCTCCAGCGGCTTGGACTTGAATTCAGGGTGGAATTGGCAGCCCAGGAAATAGGGATGATCCTTCAGTTCGCAGATCTCGACAAACTTGCCGTCGGGCGTCTGTCCAGTGATCCGCAACCCGTGGTCCACCAGTGTCTTTTCAAACTGCCGGTTGAATTCGTAGCGATGCCGGTGGCGCTCGGAAACAAGGTCCGTTCCATAGGCTGCGCGGGCGAAACTGCCCTCGGCCAGTTTGCACGGGTAGGCGCCGAGACGCATGGTCCCGCCAAGTTCCTCCACCCCCAACAGATCACGCAGCTTGTAGATAACCGGGAAAGGCGTCGTGGGTTCAAACTCGGTTGAATCGGCGCACGCCAACCCGCACACATTGCGGGCAAACTCGATGACGGCGGTCTGCATGCCCAGACAGATACCGAAGTACGGCACACGGTACTCGCGGGCAAAGCGGATGGCGTTCAACATTCCCTCGATGCCCCGTTTGCCGAACCCGCCGGGAACCAGAATCCCGTCGTAGTGCTCCAAATCACGGGCGCAATCGGGCCAGTGCATCTTCTCGGAATCGATCCAGCTCATGCGGACCTTGATGCGGTGGGCCAAACCGCCGTGGAGCAAGGCTTCCTTCAGGCTCTTGTAAGAGTCCTCGTACTCCACGTACTTGCCGACCAGACCGATGTGAACTTCGTCGACCGGGTTCAGCAGGTTATCGAGCATCGCCCGCCACTCGCCGAGCTGCGGCTCGGATGCATTGTCGATCCTGAGCAGGTCGAGGATGATCTTGTCCACGCCTTGTTCGGCCAGCATCAAAGGGATCCGGTACACGGTGTCAACATCGTAAGCGCTGACGACGGCGTTGACGTCCACGTCGCAAAACAGCGCGATCTTGGATCTTTGGTCTTCCGGCAGGGGGTGTTCAGAACGGCAGATTAGGATGTCCGGCTGAATTCCCATGGAACGAAGTTCCTTAACGCTGTGCTGCGTCGGTTTGGTCTTTAATTCCTGCGCCGCCGCGATCCAGGGCACCAGGGTCACGTGCACGAAGAGCGTGTTGCGGCGGCCCAACTCGTGCCGCATCTGGCGGATGGCCTCGGTGAAAGGTTGGGATTCGATGTCTCCGACGGTGCCGCCGATTTCACAGATCACCACGTCCATGCCATCGGCAACTTTACGGGCAGCGGCCTTGATTTCATTGGTGACGTGCGGAATGACCTGCACGGTCTTCCCCAAATAATCGCCCCGGCGCTCGCGGGTGATGATCCGCTCGTAAATGCGGCCCGACGTCAGGTTGTTGTTCTGCGACAGCGGCGCGTGGGTGAAGCGCTCATAGTGGCCAAGATCGAGGTCGGTCTCGGCGCCGTCATCGGTGACGAACACCTCTCCGTGCTGGAAGGGGCTCATCGTCCCCGGATCGACGTTTAAGTACGGGTCGAACTTTTGCAGGGTGACTTTCAGCCCCCGGCTTTCCAGGAGACAACCGATGGATGCGGCTGCTATCCCTTTTCCCAGCGACGAAACAACACCGCCGGTCACAAAAATGAACTTAGCCATCGTGCCTCCGAGGCGATGAAGCGGCAAACAATTTTTCCACAGCCTCCAGATCATCCGGCGTGTCCACGCCAATCGTTTCGTATTCGGTCTCCACCACCCGGATCGGGATCCCGTTTTCGAGCGCGCGCAGTTGCTCGAGCTTTTCGGCTTGCTCCAGCACTCCGGGCTTCAGGTTGGAATAGTTCAGCAGCAGTGCCCGCCGGTAGACGTACAGCCCCACGTGACGCCAGTACAAGGCCGAACCTTCACGGCAGTACGGCACTGGCGAACGCGAAAAATACAAGGCATAGCCGTTGTGGTCGGTCACAACCTTGACGACATTGGGATTCCCTATCTCGTCCTGGCAGGAGATTCGTTTTTTCAATGTGCCCATTTCCGTGCCTGGATCGTCTAACAGACTGAGGATAGCTGTGTCGATGGCGGCCGGATCGATGAGGGGCTCGTCCCCCTGTATGTTGACGATGAGTTGGGCGTTGGTTGCCGCGGCGGCTTCGGCGACGCGGTCGGTCCCGGAGAGGTGATCGGAGCGCGTCCATGCGACCTCGGCGCCAAAACTGCGAGCTACCTGTCCGATACGATCATCGTCGGTGGCAATGACGACACGCTGTAGATACCGCGACTGGCTGGCCCGTTCCCAGACGTGCTGGATCATGGGCTTGCCGGCGATTGTGGCGACAGGTTTTCCGGGGAATCTGCTCGAAGCGAAGCGGGCGGGAATCACGCCCACAATCGATGGGGGCACAATCGAATATAGCACGGAACCCATGGTCATCTCTTCACCGCCGCTCCAAAATAGAGCATCCTATAGGCAGGAGGCCCGGAGGGGATCAAGATGAAGGCTCCCCGCAGGCGTTTGGTTCGTACGCTCCTTGGGTTTGCATTGTTCCTAACGGGATTCGCGATGCCCGGCCAGGAAGTGCGGCCAACGCTGCCCTCGCGTCCGAAGCCCGGCGATGCCAAGGAAGAAGAGCGCATCGTCCCCAACATCCGCGTCGACACCAACCTGGTGTTGATCCCGGTCACCGTAACGACGCCGCTCAACCAGTTTGTGACGGGGATGGAAAAAGAGAATTTCCGAGTCCTGGAAGACAAGGTCGAACAGGAAGTCGCCTATTTCGCCAGTTTCGACGCGCCGCTCTCAATCGGCTTGGTCTTCGATGCCAGCGGAAGCATGAACAACAAGCTCTTCAAGTCGCGGCAGGCAGCGGCTCAATTCTTCAAGACCGCCAACCCCGAAGACGAGTTCTTCCTTCTGCAATTCAACGATCGTCCCCAACTATTGGTTCCCTTTACCCAACAAACCGAGGAGATTCAGAACCGTCTCACTTTCACCCAAGCCAAAGGCCGGACCGCCCTGCTGGACGGCATCTACCAGGCTCTGGCGACGCTGAAGAAGGGCCGGAACCCGCGCAAGGCCCTGCTGGTCATATCCGATGGGGGCGACAATTCGAGCCGCTATACGGAAAGCGAGGTGCGAAACCGGCTGCGGGAAGCCGACGCGCAGATTTACGCCATCGGTATTTTTGAGCCGATGGGTGCTCGCGGGCGAACCGCGGAAGAACTGAGCGGCCCCAACCTGCTCAACGAGCTCGCCGAGATGACCGGCGGGCGGCACTTCCCGGTCGACAATATAAATGAACTGCCGGACGTTGCCGCCAAGATCGGAATTGAATTGCGCAACCAATATGTGTTGGGCTACATCTCGAAGAACCAGGTCAGGGACGGCAAGTACCGGAGAGTCCAGGTAAAATTAAATCAGCCACGCGGCATGCCGCCTCTTCGAGCCCTTTTCCGCCAGGGATACTATGCTCCATCTCAGTAAATTCCTTGTTTTTGCACTCTTTGCCCTAGCCGTGCGGGCTCAGGACGATCAGCCCACTTTCCGCACGGATACGCGCCTGGTCGTGTTGCACGCCAGCGTTCTTGACCGGTCGGGCAAGCTTGTCACCAACCTGCCACGCGAGGCGTTCAAGGTATACGAGAACAATGTCGAGCAGCAGCTCAAGATCTTCCGCCGTGAGGACATTCCGGTTTCGCTCGGCATCGTCATCGACAACAGCGGCAGTATGCGGGATAAACGCCAGAAGGTGGAGGCCGCCGCGCGCGCCCTGGTCAAGGCGTCGAATAAGAACGACGAAGTCTTCATTGTCAACTTCAATGACGACGCGTTTCTGGACGTGCCGTTTACGGGCGACATGAACAAGATGGAGGAAGGTTTGGCGCGCATCGACTCTAAGGGTGGCACCGCGATGCGCGACGCCATCAGCATGTCGATGGACCACCTGAGACAGGAAGGCAAGAGAGATAAGAAGGTTCTTCTCGTCGTCACCGACGGCAACGATACCGCATCGATGGGGATCACGCTCGAGAAACTGGTCGAGAAGATCCACAAGGCCGATCAGATTGTGATTTACGCCATCGGTCTGCTGGCCCAGGAAGACAAGCGCGAAGCGGGCAAAGCCAAGCGGGCGATCAATGCCATCACTACGGCGTCCGGCGGCGCCTCCTACTACCCGGACGACTCCTCCGAAGTCGAGTCGCTGGCAGTCCAGGTGGCCCACGACATCCGCAACCAGTATGTGCTCGCCTACAGCCCTACCAATCAGAACCTGGACGGGAGTTTCCGGCAGATCAAGGTGACGGCAAAAGGCGGAACCGTCCGGACGCGAACCGGCTACTACGCGACGCCCGAGGTGGCGCACAAAGTGGCGATGTCGCAAATCGGCGCCCCGAGACCCTAGGCTCATTTCATGCTGCGATTCCTGTGGAGGGCGAGCAAAGGATACCGTCTCACGCCCTGGCGCAGCCCGTACCTGCGCTGGCGAATCGAAACCTACTCGGGCCTGGAAGCGAGCGAAATCCGCGCCGGAGACTTCTGGAAGTTACTGTGGCGCGCCCGCCGCGAGTTGGCGCGCTTTCTGCATTGGGCCGCGCGCATGAGCGCCTGACATAATGGGAGCGGAGACTCTCAAATTGGTACACGGAATCGAACACACCGCCATTGCCGGCAAGGATATCGCGGCGCTTGCCGATTGGTACGTCAACACGCTCGGGTTCACGGTCAACTACAAATCCGCGAATGCGATCTTTGTCAAGGCGCCCAACGGTACGATGATCGAACTGATCCACGCCGATTCGGACCGCGGCGAGCAGACGCTCAAGACGCAAGGAATCCGGCACCTTGCGCTCACCGTCACAGGGTTCGACGAAGCCGTCGCCGCGCTTCGCGCCCGGAACGTCAATTTTATTAGTGAGCCCGCCGAAAGCAAGGGCAACAAGGTCGTCTTTTTCACCGATCCGGAAGGCAATTATCTGCACCTGCTGGAGCGCGGCGTCCCTCTTCCATAGCGCCCGGCCACGGGCCGGTACTCGCGGGAAACTTCGAAAATCGCTTGTAACTTTCCGCCAGCGAAATCGTAGTGTCAGTGCAAGGGATGGAACCCACCACCTTCGAAGCCATGTACGCCGCGTACTCGGACGACGTCTTCCGCTACATCCGGTACTTGACCGGAAACGAAGATACGGCGGCCGAGATCACCGCGGAGACATTTTTTCGGGCGTGGACGGGACGGGGCCGGATCCGGTTGAATACGGCAAAGAGCTATCTGCTGTCGATTGCGCGCAACCTCGCCCGGGACGGGTTTCGCGAATCCCGCCGCTGGAAGTCTCCGCCGGCTGAACTGGCCGCCCCGGAAGGCGCATCCGATTCAAGACTCGATCTGGAGAGGACTCTGGCGGCGCTGGCCGAATTGAGCCAAGACTACCGGGACCCCCTCCTGCTCACCGCCGCCGGCGGCTTGACCTACGACGAGGCTGCCGCCGTACTACGAATTCCGGTGGCAACGCTGAAGGTCCGGATCTACCGCGCCCGCTTGAAACTGGCCACATTGCTGGGCCGCGAGGAGATTGTCAAACATGAACATTCCCGATGAACACGTCGATGACGTGATCGAAGACTTGTCGGCGGTGTATCTCAGCGGCGAAGCACTGCCAGGAACGCGCGCTGTCGTCGAGCAGTATGCCAAGCACAACGCGGAGTTGGCCCAGAGACTGAAACTGGCTCAAGCGCCGTTGTTGCATGAGACCCGTCCCGGCGCCCGTGACCAGGCGGCCAAGGCGCTTCAGCAGACGCGGCAGTTCATCGGTCTGCGAACGATGTTTACGGCCACGGGCATCGCTTTCACTTTGCTGCCATTCAGTTTGATTGGCGGCGAAAACGGTGTGCGCTTCCTGTTCTGGCCAGAGCACACCGGCGTGATCTGGGCGTTCTGGAGCATTGCGGCGGCTTCCTGGGTAGCCCGCTGGCTGATGAACCGTGAAGTGCGAAAAGCGGGACTATAACGGGCTCGGGTATCATGTTGGGGCAATGATCCGCATCCTTTGGCTCGCCTGCGTTATTTGTGTGATCGCCTCCGCGCAAGAAGGCTCGTGGACGCCTTTGTTCGATGGCAAGACCCTGAGCGGTTGGGAGGTCTGCAACGGCAAAGCCTCCTACAAAGTGGAAGGCGGCACGATCACCGGCACGACCGCCGAGGGCAGCCCAAACAGCTTCCTGTGCACAACCAGGGAGTATGGCGACTTCGTCCTCGAGTTTGAGACCCGGACCGACCCGGCGTTGAATTCCGGCGTCCAGATCCGGAGCCACCGCTACTCACCCGGGCAAATGATCCATTCGCTCGACGGTAAACAGCTTACCGCCCGAAAGACACCCGCCGGGCGCGTCTACGGCTACCAGGTGGAAATCGCCAACGAAGAGTCGGGTGCCTCAGGCGGGATTTACGACGAAGCACGGCGTGGCTGGCTGGCCAACATCTCGTCCGATCCAGCGGCCTCCAAGGCTTTCAAAGACAATCAGTGGAACCGGTACCGCGTGGTCGCCGAGGGCGACAACATACGCGTCTGGGTGAACGATGTCCCTTGTGCGAACCTCACCGACTCGCTGGACCAATCCGGCTTCATCGCGCTACAAGTCCACGCGTATAAGGGGGAGAAGCCGGCGCAGGTTCGCTGGCGCAATCTCCGCATTCAGGACCGCGGACGCCACGTGTGGAAGCCGCTTTGGGATGGCCAGACCCTCAACGGTTGGGCACATCGCGGAGGCGGGAGTTTCACGGTCGAGAACGGCGCGATCCATGCCCAAAGCGTGGACGGCGATACGCGCATCGGCTTCATCGTTTCCGCCCAGTCATTCGGCGATATCACCGCGCGGCTGAAGTTCAAGATGACCAAAGGCAATTCCGGGTTTTTCCTCCGCGCCGCGCAAGACACTCTGGCGGGGTACGAAGTCGAGATCGATGACGCCAAAGGAACCGGAGGATTCTGGGAGACCGGCGCCAACGGGCGCAAGTGGGTCACCGGACCCGAGGACAACGCCGCCGTCATGCCCGGTGACTGGAATGATCTCACCGCCTCCCTGCACGGCCATAAGATCGTCTTTCACGTGAACGGGGTGAAGACGATGGAGTTGCTCAATGACACGCCCGGGCGCCTGGATGGCCACCTGGCGTTGCAGGCGCACGGTTCCCGCCGCCCTACTGAAATCTGGTTCAAAGATATCGAGATCCTCGTGCCGGCGCGGTAGTCAGCGCGTAACCGTCGCAACGACAGAAACGGAGACAGCCGTCAGCTTCACGACCCGCGGCGTCCAATCACTGGGATTTTTCGAGGCTGCGTAGGAGTACTCGAGCACGTACAGGTCGCCTCGTGAAATGGCGATGCCCGTGGGTGTCCACGGCGGCTGTGTCTTGTGGATCGTGCTCACCTTTCCGTCCGGCGTCACCTTGAGCACGGTTCCACAGCCTGTCGCCGCCACATAAGCCGTGCCGTTGGTATCCACCGCTATGCCGGTAAGGTAAGGCCGCCAGTCTTTTTTTATCGCGGGAATCGCTTCGCACCCGGCCGGGTTGAGGGGACCGGCGATGGTGGTCACTTCGCCTCGCGGCGTCACGAGGCGGATGGCGTGATTGCCGGTCAGGTAGATCGCGTTGCCGGGTCCGGCGGCGATGCCGTTCACCGCGCGGAGTTTCCTGTCCTTTGGATTCACCGGGAGGCTGGCCACCACAAACCTCTCTCCATTGGGCCTCAGCCGGACGATCTCGACTTGCCCGTTCGCCGAGGTGGCGTAGAAGAGGTGGCCGTCATCGGAAACCGTAACCGGCGTCTCGTCTCCGGCCAGCAGAGCGGGCGCGGCGCCTTTGGCCGTGACCCTCTGGATGGGATCGAGACTGGCTTCCGTTAAGTTGCCTTCCACGTCGAGGGCCAGGGACTGCATGGCGGTGGACTCCAGCAGTGTGAGTCTTCCGTTTGGATCGCGTTTCCACACACCCGCGCCCGAGTCGGCAAAATAGATCTCTCCCTGGCGCGTTGCCACGATTCCGGTCGGAGGCTGGGCGGAAAGAATGAACATGCCGAGTCCGAACGAGACGCCCAGCAAGCGGAAACAACGGTTCCTCATTTCGCCTTCCACATTCCGAAACTGCCTATGCCCTCCGACTATACCAGCGAGGGCGGTGCTATAAGAGTGAGAGTCATGACAAGACGCGTGTTGCCGGCGGGTTTGCTGGCGGCCTTTCTTCCCGAAGCCTTGGCGCAAGAGCCTGTCCGGGTGGCGATTGCCGGCTTGGTTCACGGGCACGTGGACGGATTCCTCCGCGCCGCCCGGGGCCGTGCCGAGATCGAGATCGCCGGAATCCAGGAGCCGGATGCCGCTTTACAGCGCAAATACGCGCAACGTTACGGCCTGAGCCAGAGTCTGTTCTATTCCGATATCGGCGGTCTGCTGTCGGGGGCCAAACCGCATGCGGTCGCCGCCTTCAGCAACACCTTTGACCACAAGTCGATTGTGGAAGCCTGCGCCAGGCAAAAGGTGCACGTGATGATGGAAAAGCCCCTGGCCGTCAGTGTCGAACACGCCCGCGCCATCCAGAATGCGGCCGCGCACGGGGGAATCCACGTCATCGTCAACTACGAAACCACGTGGTATCGCAGCCATGCGGCCCTGTGGAAACTCGTCAAACAGGACAACGCGCTGGGCGAAATCCGCAAGGTCGTCGCCATGGACGGGCACCCCGGGCCAAAGGAGATCGGGGTGGGTCCGGAGTTCCTGGCCTGGCTCTCCGATCCCGTCAAGAATGGCGCGGGCGCGCTGTTCGACTTCGGCTGCTACGGCGCCAACCTGATGACCTGGCTGATGGACAACGCGCGGCCCGTGGCCGTCACCGCCGTGACCCAGCAGATGAAGCCCTCCATCTACCCGCGCGTCGATGACGAGGCGGCGATTCTGATCGAATACCCTGGCGCACTATCGATCGTCGAAGCCTCCTGGAACTGGCCTTTCAATCGAAAAGACCTCGAGGTCTACGGCCAGAAAGGCCAAGCCATTGCCTACGGCGGGAATGTGCTGCGCGTGCGCCTGCCCGGCCAGAGCGCGGATCAACCCGCCGCGCTGAGCGACTTACCCGCGCCGGAGCGCGATTCGATTTCCTACCTGGCATCGGTCGTCCGCGGCAGCCTGAGGCCTTCCGGGTTGTCGTCGCTGGAGAACAACATGATTGTGACGGAGATCCTGTCGGCCGCGCGGGAATCGGCCAGCACCGGCAAGAGGATTGTCTTCCAGTAACCCTATCAGCGCTGGCGCTTCTTGAATTCCTCGAATTTCCGCTGGTTCTCTTCATTGAGCGTTGGATAGAGCCCGTAGAGAGACCCGCCGTGGAACAACTGGTCACGTTGAAATTGTTCCTGCAAATCGTGAGCGAGCGCCTTGGCGAGCACCTTATCCACGACGGAGGCGGGCACAACGAGAATGCCGTGACGCTCCCCGATCAGGTAGTCGCCCGGGACGACCGTGACCCCGGCGATTCGCACCGGCACCTGGTAATCCACGCTCATTAGGATCGGGCTGACCGTGGAGGCGTGCCCGCACTTGACAAAGACACCGGCGGGCGTCGCCGCCAGGTCCGGGATGTCTCGCATACACCCGTCCACCACCACGCCTGCTCCTCCTCGCATGATCATGCGCGTCGTGGTCATGACTCCGGTCGCCGTCGCGTGAGTCTCCCCGCCGGCGTCGTACACCAGGATGTCGCCCGGCTGCGTCTCCTCCGAAGCCCGGTAGTTGAGCTGCGGGCCGGCTGAATAGAGCTTCTCGCGCAGATCCTTGCGGTTCGGCAGATAGCGGATTGTCCGCGCTCTGCCCACCATTCGCTGGCCGGGATGCAGCGCGGTCAGTTCGTTGATGAAGCATTGCGGATAGCCCTCCTCGGTTGTGGCGACCCACGCCGCTTCCAGCCCGGCGCGCATCAGCTTTGTGAACAACTCCCGGTCCGGCGCGCTCAGCTTTTCAAACACGTGAGGAGGTACGGTGCGTGGCGGGCGCGTGGCCCAGTCCGGCGTCTGGCCCAGGCACGGCAGGCACGCTGCGAGCAACAAACAAATCCGTGGGTTGGAGAGCATACGCAGTTACTTTATCTCAGCGGGTGCGGAAGCTTGCGTTGCGCGTCCGGTTCCCAGCCGTTCGTGTTGGTATCGATGCTCGCGACCAGTTGGCGCATCCAGGCCAGGCTGCTCTCGATCAGCCCCCCCTGAGCTTCACACTCGATGACCAGAACTCCCTGGTAGCCGTAGCCCGCAAGCAGTTCGACGCACTTGCGGACGTTGTCTGCGTTGACGCCCTCGCCAATGGCGCACTGGCTGTTGCCGATGCCTGTCAACTCCCCCTGCGACTCGCTTGCCAGGCTCGCGCTTACGTCTTTCACGTGAACGTGACTGATCTGATCGCGAAACCGTTCCACGAACTTCACCGGGTCCTGTCCCGCGATGAACACGTTGCCGATGTCCATGTTGAGCCGCAGGTACGGAGAATCCACGAAGCTCAGCATCTCGGCCAGAAAGTCCGGCTTCGTCGTGTAGTAGCCGTGCGGCTCGATGTTGATGGTGATCCCGTAAGCTTCCGCAGTCCGCAGAATGCGGCCGTAGACGCGTCTCATCTGCGCCATCGCGTCGCGGTCGGTCATCCCGTCGGGACGCGTGTGGTCGTCGGTCGTGTCAATCCTCGGGCAGCCGGCCAGCCTCGCCCACGGTATCGCATGAAGGACGTACTCCAAGCCAATCGTCGCGCCTTCAGGCGTGGAGAGCGGAAATGCGGCATCGACCTGCGAAAAAGCCACACCATAGCGGTCCATCTTGTTTCGCAAGAGGACGGGGTCCTCCCAGAGAGCGACATGGGGATGGTAACCGAGGCCGTGAATCCAACTCACCCCGTCGATCACCCCGCACTCAATCCAGTGCAAATCGTTGGCTTGTGCCCACGCCAGGCACTGCTCGAAACTCCAGAACGAAGATGTGAAGGCGTCGGTGTGAAATCCAAGTTCGAGCATGCTTACCGGCTCCCTTCCTTGATGAGAGTGACGCCAGTGGACTGCAAGTGATCGATCATCGCTTTCTCGGCCGCGTCGGGCTGCCGCCTGAGAATCGCTTCGACGATGGCCTTGTGGCCATCGCGCATGGCTTGCAAGTCGGATGGAAATCGAAACCGCTCGCCGGAGTTTCCGAGGATCCGCGACATCAGAAACTCGTAGATGACGAGCAGCACCGGATTGTTCGCCCCCCTAAAGATCGAAGCGTGCAGATCGTAGTCCAGCCTCGGTACGACTTTCCAGTCCCGGTCGCGCAACTCCAGCCTGCTCCGCGCGCTTTCGATTTCCAGCATCTGCTCCGGGTTGGCCCGCGTGGCGGCAAGCCATGCGGCGCGAGGCTCCAGCATCTTGCGAACTTCGAGGAGGTCGAACACTCCGAACTCGGCCGGTGCGAGCTCTGCCGCCGTTCCGCCGGACTTCAAGTAAGTTCCGGACCCGCGCTTGCTCTCCAATACCCCTAGACCACATAAGACCTTGATCGCCTCGCGAATCGCGGGCCTGCCGGTTCCGAGTTCCGCGGCCAACGCCCGCTCGGACGGCAGCTTCGCGCCTTCGGTAAATTTGCCGTTTTCGATGAGCGCGCGAAGTCTGACCAAGGCATCCGGCCCGGTGGATCTGACCGGTTGGGGAGTGGCCGCCCGTAGATCTCCCGCGGCCGCGCGCTGCGGAGCCGACGCCAGCCGATCGCGCTTGAGCCAGACCATGTGCCCTCATCTTAGCACTGAGAATGGTCTGACCAAAATGTAGTTTTCGATTCGAAATTCTAAAGAATCTTGTTGACAACTGGACGTTCGATAGATAGGCTTGTGCTGAATTCGCCCCAAGGGGGCCTAGAGTGGTACTACCACTGTGAATCGAGTTTATCATGCAGATCGGCTTTCATACCGACGCTTTCAACAGTTCGTACTGGAATTTTGACCAGTGCTTGGATTGGGCGCACAACAACGGCATCCATTGGATCGAATGCGGCACGATCGATGGCGTGTCATGGATCCACGGCCTCGGCTATCAGCCGCACGTAGCGCTCTGGGAAGACCCGCTCGCTTTGCGCCGGAAGATGGAGAAACTCGGCATACAGTTCTCTCAACTCGACGCGGCATTTCCGCTCTCCCGCCCCGAAGGCGCATCCCTCGGAGTCGAGTACGTGCTGCGGTCTCTTCGCTGGGCTCACATCGCCGGGTGTCCCCGCATCGACACGACGGATGACCGCGTCAAGCCCGAGTCGATGAGCGAACGTGAAGCGCTCGACCACATGCGCCGCATCTACACGCAGATCGTGAGCGCTGCCGAGCGCTACCGGATCGTCATCAACATTGAGCCGCACGGCTACTTCACGACAAAGCCGGAGTTCATGGAAGAGATGCTCAGCTTTGTGGATTCGCCCTTCCTGCGGATGAACATGGACACCGGCAACACGTTCATTGCCGGCGAGGACCCAGTGGCGTTTCTCGAAATGTTCAAGAAGCGGGTAGACCACGTCCACGTCAAGGACGTCAGCGAGAGCCTCGCAGCGGCGTCCCGCGGTGACCTCACCGGTATCGCAGTGAGCCAATGCGCCATTGGCGATGGCGTCAACGCGGCCAACATCCGGAAGTGCGTGCAGATGCTGGCTGCCGCCTCCTATGATGGCGTTCTCAGTCTCGAATGTGAAGGACAAGGCGGACCGATGATCGAGCGCAGCTTGGAGTGGGTTCGCCGGTTATTGAAAGAAGTTTGCCAGCCCGTTGCGTAAGGATCCATGACTATGAGCAGCATTACCAGCGATTCCTCAGTTGCGCCCCGGCGCGACTTTCTGAAGTTGGCCGCCGGCGCGGTGGTTTCGACGGGCGCGGTGGCCGGCTATGCCGCCGGAAGCGACGTTATCAAGACCGGTATCATCGGCTGCGGCGGCCGGGGCGAAGCCGCCGCCATGAACGCGATGAATGCCGACAAAGGTGTTCGCATCGTGGCGATGGGCGATATCCGCCTTGATCGCGTTCAGGAGAAGCGCGCGGCCCTGAGGGTCAAGTATCCGGAACAGATGGCGGTCGACGACGGCCATTGCTTCAAGGGCTTTGACGCCTACAAGCATGTCATCGAGAGTTCCGACGTCGTAATCATCGCCAACGCCGCCAAGTTCCACCCGCTCCACGCCAAGGCCGCGATTGAAGCCGGCAAGCACGTCTTCCTCGAAAAGCCTCACGCCATTGACCCGTACGGGATTCAGACACTGCGCTCGGCGATTGCAATGGCCGCCGCCAAGCGGCTTTCGATAGTCAGCGGCCTCCAGAGCCGCTACCACCCCGGCTACAAGGAAACGATGCAGCGGGTGCACGACGGCGCCATCGGCGATATCGTCGCGATCCAGGAAACCTGGCTCCGCCCGCCCTATGTGATGTACCAGCGCGCTCCCGGACTCACTGAGGTGGAATATCAGGCCAGCAACCAGTACCACTTCCACTGGCTCAGCGGAGACGACGTGCCCCAGACCCTGATCCATAATCTGGACCGCTCAAGCTGGGCGCTGCACAACGCCGCCCCGCTGCGCGCCTACGGCATGGGCGGACGCTCCACTCTTAAGGGTGAGGTCTACGGCGACGTCTTCGACCACCATGCCGTGGTCTACGACTTTGCAGGCGGCGTCAGGGTCTACGCATATTGCCGCACCATCGACAACTGCTACAACGAAAACTCCAGCTTGATTCTCGGCTCCAAGGGCCGGTGCGACCTGCTCAAACTGTCCATCACCGGCGAAACCAATTGGAAAAGCGCCAGTCCGCCGTCCAAGAACAATGCTTACGATCTCGAGCACGTCGCTCTCTTCGAATCCATCCGTTCCGGCAAGCCGCTGAACAATGGCGACTACATGGTCCGTAGCACCCTCATCACGCTCATGGGGCAGTTCAGTTGCTACTCAGGCAAAGAGGTGGCCTGGGACCAGATATCGAACTCGAACTACGCTCATCTGCCGCGGCCGGAAGACGTTCGCGCCGCCATGGATCCGCCCGTCCGCCCGGGACCCGATGGCAGTTACCCCGTGTTCTTCACGCCAGGGGTCTCGACCCTGCTTTGATTTCGACGCCCAGGACATTTCGCGAAAGAGGTTAGAACATGCTTCGATGCTTCCTAAACAACCCGCTGCTGATTATTGCGGTCTTTGTCATTCCGCACCCTGTGGCTCCCAGTCTGCGGGCCCAGACCACCTATGGTTCAATCGTCGGCGCGGCGCGTGACGCCAGCGGCGCCATCGTCCCGGGCGTCAAAGTCACCGTCGTCAACGACAGCACAAACCTCAGCTTCTACGCCGAGACAAACGATTTGGGCGCATACTCGTTCACCACGCTGCCGCCCGGACCGTACACGCTGCGTGCCGAGGCCGGCGGCTTCCGGCAGGTCGACATTACGGGTATCCAACTCCAGGTGAACCAGACAATCCGCCACGATCTCAAGATGCAGATCGGCCAGGTGACTGAGACCGTCGAGGTCAACGCCAGTCTCGCCACATTGGCCACGGATACTTCAGACGTGGGACAGGTCATCAACAACAAGGAAATCGTCGAACTGCCCTTGAACGGCCGCCAATATCTCCAGTTGGCCTCGCTCACCAACGGTGTCGTCACCAGCGGCAGCGCGGGCGGAGACAACGCCGGCCCCAACTTCACCAGCCAGGGCAACCGCGCGTCAAACAACAGCTATCTTGTCGGCGGCATCGACACACGCATCCAGCGCAACAATACATATGGCCTGAGCATCTCGGTCGACGCCATCGGCGAGTTCAAGATCCTGCAGAATGCCTTCGCCGCCGAATACGGCCGCGGCGCATCCGTAGTCACCTCCACCATCCGGTCGGGCACCAACCAATTCCATGGAACGCTCTTCGAGTTCGTGCGCAACCAGATCTTCGACGCCCGCTACTCCTACAACTTCACCAACACCAAGACACCGCTCCGCCAAAACCAGTTCGGCTTCAGCTTCGGCGGCCCCATCATCAAGAACAAGACCTTCTTTTTCACCAACTACGAAGGTGAACGTATTCGCCAGACCAATACGGGCTATGGCCAGATGCCCCTGCCCGAGTACTTCACCGGCAACCTGAGCAAGATGACGCAAAAGGCGAAAGACCCGGACACCGGCGTCCTCTTCCCCAATAACCAGATTCCCGCATCCCGCATCACTCAATTCTCGAAAGCCGGACAGAAGTACTTCCGGGCGCCCAACGGCTCACCCCTGCCGGCCTACAACTACACCGGACTGACTGGCACGAAGCGCAACGGAGACCAGGGGACGATCAAGGTCGATCACAATCTGAGCGACAAGATCCGGCTGGACGGTTTCGCCACATTTATGGAGCGCCGGGACGAAACTCCCGCGCTCAACGAGTACAACGGCACCATTTCAACGATGAAGTCTCGCCCGGTGTGGGGCGTACAGTACACACACATCTTCAGCCCGACGTTGCTGAACAACTTCCGCGTCGGCCGCTTCATCACGAACATGTACAACGGCCAGAACGCAACGACGCAGAACAACGTGGCGGTCGAGGAATTCGGGCTCAAGAATGTCCGTCCGGAAGAATTCGCCTACGGCCCTCCAGGCATGGCCATCAACCTTTTCCAGCGGGCGGGTGTTCCCGACTGGCAGCCCACGGGCGCTGAAGACTGGAACCTCCAGTTCAACGACCAGTTGACGATGACTCGCGGCCGCCACACCTTCAAGATGGGTGCGGACATGCGGTGGCTGAGCTGGTATGACCTCGGCTGGGCCATTCAGAACGGCACTTACACTTTCAATGGACAATACTCCACCAACCCGTTCGCGGACTACCTTCTCGGCTTGCCCAGCTACTCTCAGGTGGCCCTGCGCGGCGACGGGAAATACAGCTACACCCTGAAGCAGGGCGAGTTCAGCTACTACGCACAGGATGATTGGAAGGTGAACCCCGAGCTGACCTTGAACTACGGCCTGCGCTACGAACTCGTGCAGTTCCCGCTCGAGGTGGACGACGCGCTCTCCAACTGGGACTTCCCCAATCACACCATGTTGTTCGCTGGCAAGGATCTCCCCCGGCGTCTGCTGCCTACCGACAAGAACAACTTCAGCCCGCGCCTCGGCGCGGCCTACAATCCGAGGTGGTCGCCAAAGACAGTTTTCCGCGGCGGCTGGGCAATGATGTACGGCAACTTCCGCCAGTACGAAGCGGCGCTCCAGCACTTCCACCCGCCGTACGTCAATGAGAACTTCATCTACAACGACTCACCCAGGTACTCCTACACCATCTCCAACCTGTGGCCCGCGCCGATCACTGACTTCAAGAATGGCGACCTAAGCGGCACCACCGTCAACTACCTCAACGACAAGGCCATGCCTCTTAGCTTTCAGTGGAACTTCAATATCCAGCGCGAACTGCCGGGGAATTTCCTGTTGCAACTGGGCTATGTCGGCAATTCAGGCCGCGACATGCAGGTTCGCTATGACGCCAACCAGGCGGTCCCCATGGATCCCAACAAACCCACCTCCATCAATGACCGCAGACCGTGGAAGAAGCTGGGCTTCGTCAGCGCCAACAGCTCAAAAGGGATTTCCAGCTATCACGGCTTCGATGCGCGCCTTGAGCGCCGCTACTCAAACGGCCTCTCGATCATGGGCACATACACCTTCATGAAACAGATGGGCATCCGCGGCGTGGACAACTACACGGTCATGATGATCGACGACATCCAGCACAGCTATGGCCCGGAAGGCAACCAGCACCGTTCGGTCATCAGCTTTGTCTACGACATGCCGTTCGGTAGAGGCAAGCGCTTCGCGAACAACCTGCACCCCGCTCTCAACCTTTTCATTGGCGGCTGGCAGACGAATGGGATCCTGACCTTCCGCTCCGGCGGGTTCCTGAGCGCCGACTCCAGCGTCAACAACGGGGCTGGAGGCCGCCAGCAGAACCGTGCCGACGCAACGGGCCAAGCAGCCAACCTGCCAACGGATCAGCGGACCACCGGGCGGTGGTTCAACACCGCGGCCTTCATCGATCCATGGTATACCCGCTTCGGCACGTCCGGCGTCGGCGTCATCCTGGGACCGGGAGCGTCCAACTGGGATCTGTCGATCTTTAAGAATACGCGCATTACTGAAGGCATCAACCTGCAGTTCCGCACCGAGATGTTCAACGCATTCAACCACGTGAATCTGAACAACCCGGCTGTCAATGTGAGCAACCGGTCGACGTTCGGCACTATCACCGGCGCGGCGGCGGCACGAATTATCCAACTCGGATTGAAACTGGT
>JADZCI010000310.1 GCA_020851655.1 Bryobacterales bacterium | reverse complement strand
CGTCTTTGCCCGCCTGACGCAGTTCCTGTGCCTTGAGCCGGATCTGTTCGCGCTCTTCATCCGAGTACGACGGCTTTCGAAGGCGAAAATAAACGAAATCCGCGGTGATGACCGGCGGTGTTTCCAGGCGCTCGGATTCCGCCAGGCACAGCGCGGCGCGCCGGTTGCGAAGCAGGTCGTAGACCAGACCGGTGAACCAGCTCTTATTCCGGAACTCGATCGCCAGCCGGATATCTTCGGGCACTGCCGCCAGAAAATTGATGAGCCGGTCGAGGTCGATAGGGAGGTTGGGAGGAATCTGAAGCAGGACCGGTCCCAGGCGGTTCATCACGCGAAGCGGGTCCACCGCCTTGAAAAACAGGTCCACGAAGCTGGTCACCGCGAGCCTGTCGAAGTGGGTGATGCGTTGATGCGCCTTCAGCGTGAAGACGAATCCCGGAGGGGTCTCTTCGACCCACGTGCGCAGGGTCGCCTCGGGCGGCAGGCGCCGGAATGTGTAGTTGACCTCGACCGTGTTGAGCCGCGAGGCGTAGTGGGACAGGAACTTGGATTGGTGCAGTTTTTCAGGGTAGAAACCGCCGCGCCAGTTCTTGTAGGAGAAGCCGGATGTGCCGCAGAAGAGACGGCCAGTCGCCATCCTCCGGATTATAGCGGCTCAACAGGCGTTACTGGTTCATCTGAGCCTTGAATTCGGCCGGCTTCCTCCGCGGGATGCTCAGGCTCTTCCAATGGTCGGAAGCCAGGTGTTTGGCAAGGAATACGATTTGGCCGATGTGAGCCGCGTAGTGAAGCAGTTGGCGGTTGATCGCCTGCATGACGGAGTGAGCTTCGCCGCGAATGGTCACGGTCCGGGTTAGATCCGCATCGGTGAGCGGTTCCAGGCCGGCGAAGACCCGGCGCCAACCGTCTTCCCACACTTGCATCAGTTGGCCGCGCGTTTCGGGAGGAGTTTCGAACTCGCTGTCCCGGTTGCGATCCGGTTTCTCACCGTCGCTTGTCAGGAAGTCCGTCCATCGTGAACGCATGTTGCCGGCGATGTGCTTGACGAGGGTAGCGATGGAGTTGGATTCGGGATCGAGGACTCGAGTGAGATCTTCGTCTGAAACCTGTTCCATCGCCCTTTCACCTTGGCGCTTGTACTGGCGAAGCAGCGTCACCGCATCCGCCAGATAGGACGTTGTGAACTCCATATGCCCAGAATAGACAATTCGCTCAACTGGCGGGCGCGTCCCGGCAAGTGTATATTGAACAGGATGTGACGAAGGCGCGACTGCCGGAACTTGCCGAACTGGTGACCGAACTGGCGGTGTCGGCGGTTGCCGTCCAGAAGACGCTTGATGCGCACCGTACCGCCACTTTGCGGAAGTTGTCGGACGAAGATGTGGACCGATTGTGGGCGTTGGGATTAGGATCGCTGATTGCGCCGCAATACCAGGTCAGCGAGTTCCGAGCCGCGGCCAGCCTGGTGGTCAGGATCGCCAAAGAGAAGGAGTTCAAGATCGCCGCGCGGCCGGTCAATCTGGCGTTCCGGCTGGCGCGTGGAAGCCAGGAGACGGCGGAAAGCCGGATCGAGATTTGTGTGAACCGGGTACCGCTGCCGGACGCGGATCCGGCTCGGAGGGCAACAGCCGCCGGCGCTGGGGCGATAACTGAAGCAAAAGGAGGTAGCGGATAAATGAGCATTCTAATTAGTGATCTGAAGACAGTCCCCGGCATTATCGGGAGCCTCGGTCTGGGCATTGCGGATGCCCAGAAGGAGCTCAACGTCGAGTATCTGCGAAGTATCGAAGTTCTCGTCGACTTAGTCAAGGCTCTGACGCCAGGCCGGGACGAAGACGTCCAGCCGGGGGACGCGCAGGCGAAGAAGGATCTCAAGCTGCGGCGCGAGGCGATGGCCAGCCTGCTGCTGCAACTGGCGCCGCCGCGCTACCAGTACACGCGGACCGAACTGCACGTGCGCATGGACCTGTCGCAACGCGCCGACAAGGCGGCGAGCGTGGGAGGCGGCGTTGCTCTGGGCGCGGTTGCGGTCAATGGGTCGTTTGCCATGGCGGCGAGCCAGGAATATCGCGCCGCGGCGGAATGTCACACCGTGATCGACGCGATGCTGCCGACGGGCAACAACGAAATGATCTTTAAGGAACTCATGGCGGCGGCCAAGACACAGGAAGCGGTCCCGTTGCCGGCTGCCGTGGGGCACGACGCCGCAACCATGGATCTGGCGAAAAGCGTAGCGGGCAAACTAGGCTTGAAGCCGGCCGAATCGAAGTAGCCGCTCGATGCCCGAAATCACAAAGCGGCTCCTGGACGCCAAAGGACAGGCCATCGAGAGCGCCGCCCAGAAGTTGCGCCAGTTGCTGGACGACCTTGGGGGCTCGGGTGGGCGGATCGACGACCAGATCAAGGTGAACAAGGCCGACGAGCCGTTCAATTTTCCCGGCGGCGGCGACGATCAGAAGATAGAAGACCGTTTGAAGGCGATTACGGCGCAATACAGCGCGGTTTCCGGGCAGTTCCAGCAACTCAATGCCGCGGTGAACGACTTGTTTGCGGCGCTGGAACAGCCTTCACCGGTCTCGGCGGCGGGACTGGCAGCCGCCGCGCCGGCGGTTGTGGACGCTCAAAGGACGGCAAAGCCCGAGGAAGCTTTGAATTTCGCCGGTTTCCTGTCGCAGATGGGCCAGGCGGTAGTCGACACGCAACGAAGCCTCGATCAACAGTCGATGGCCTATCTTGCCGAAGCGGGCAAGGCTGGTTTCATGGTTCCCATGGCGTTCCGGCTGCCCAAGCTTTCCGGGAAGATGCTCTTTGAGCTCGAATACGACAAGGAGGCGGGCGTTCATCTCATTTTTCACTCGAGGAGCGAGAAAGAGATTCAACGCAACCAGCAGTCCATCGAGTTCGATATTGTTTCGGCGCCCGCGCCTCCCGACGCGACGGACATCCTTCGACGGCGCCTGTCTCTGGACCTGGTGTTTGACGCAGCGGCGCGGAAACGGGTGCTCGACTTGAACCAGCCCAAGGACAGCCAGAACGCGCTGCCCCAGGAAGCGCTGGACGCTCCGTCCCGAATTCTGATCCTGCGGGTCCAAACCGCGGGCCAGTTCAAGCACCTGGTCATTTACGCCGGCGGCGAAAAGGAAAGCAACGTCGGCATGTGGATAGCCGATGGCCAGACCATCCAGGTGGTCTATCGCTTTCAGAAGCAAAACAGCGAATTCGAAAAGCGCTTCCGGGAGTTTGCCCTGGACCTGGCGGAGAGGCAACAGGAGTTTCTGCCGCCTCCAGCGGCATGAGCCTGAACCAAGCGGTCAACATCGACGAACTACCTGGGCAATGCGAGCGCATCGGCGCGGAGTTGACTGCCGCCGCGCGGAGCATGATTCGAGCGGCGGCGCCCGGCTTGGCCGGCAGCGGCGGCTTGTGGCGCGAGATCCCGCTTCTTCGCCGGAGCGCAGTCCGGTTGCATCTGCACCTGGGCAAGCAGCAGGACCGTGTGGTTCTGTTCTTCTTTAAGGAAAAAGGCATGGAGGACGTCCTCCTGGATGCGTTGGTGGAGTTCGAGTTGCGCCCGGTGCTGGAACCAGAACCGGCGGCGCCGCTGGCGCCCGGCGCTGTCCAGACCCGCATGCGCGTGCCACGGTGCTTTCCGCTCGACGTTCCGGAGCAGGAGGCTCAGCCGCTGCTGAACCTGCTGCGGGCGGCGCGCGAGCAGGTTCTGTTTGTGGCCTACGAACGGGGAGTCATCGCCGTCCATCCCAAATCGCGCGAGATAGCCTGGCCGGGGAGTCCGAACGCCCTGAAGCCCGCAGACCCCGCGTATGTGTGGCCGCTGCTAGCCATCGCGCGAAGCATTGGGAGGTGGATTAGCGGTGAAGACGGTCCCGGAGCGGAGTTGATGGCCGGTCCGCGGCGCCTGGCGGCTGATTCGGATTTCAACACGATTCAGCAGCGGCTGACCGAAGCCTGGCGGCGGGTGGTGAATGTGGTCGAGCGGCGCGATACGGTTGAACCGCTGATGGACGGCGTCGAAGCATGGGCGCAGTCACTGACGCCGGACTATCTCGTCGACTCCTACAGAACCGAACTGGCCATGCGCCTGGATGGAGCGGGCAACGTTGTGTTTGCCGACAGTGAAGACCTGTTCAGGCTGGAAGCCGCAATCGAGTATCGCGAAGAGGAAGACCTTCCGGTGGCGCGAGTTGACCTCAGGCCGCCGGACTTCCTCCTGTCTGGCGGGGTCTACCGGGCGTTGCTGGGCGAGCTTGCCGGGGACAAGCCGGTGGAGCGGATATCGCGTGAACTGACGCCGCCGGCCGGCACGCCGTGGTTGCTGCCTCCGGGTTCGGCCAGCCCGGAAAACGTCCGGGCCTTCATCGAGTCCGCGCAAGGCAGCGGCGGCGCGCACGCGGCGCTGGTGTTCCGGATCAAGCGTGGACGCCGGTCCGCCAAGTCGCCGGATACGGACGTTTTCGTGCTGACCGGGCGGCTGGGCGAGGTGGCGCCGGTCCATATCGTCCTCAAGGCACAAGTCCGGGTGGGGCGGCGAGAGGACGGCGAACTCGAAACGGAGATCCTGGATGATGGCTTTGCGGTGCTGAGTTGCAGCCACACGCCCATGCTTCACAGGCTGGATGAAGTAAGCGATTACTTTGCGCGGCTATTCGGGCACCTACAGCGCTGGTTCCGGGTGACGGCTACGGCATGAGACACACACTTTTCTGGGCGATTCGAGTGTGGAAACGGCTGGCGGCGCCGTTGGCGAGAGGGTTCCGCGTCCGCTGGCCGCGCACCGCGCAGACCGCGAGCGCCGAAGTCATTATCCTGAATAGCGCCCAGCCCATACCCATCTCCGAAGAACTGCCTGCGAAGGCTGTTGAGGAGGCCCGGCGGATACGGCGTGAGTTTGAGAACGGCGAACGCTTTGGGGCGCTGCTGCGGCGCGCCAGCCTTGGAGACTATACGCTCGAAGTGGAAGAGCGCTATGCGGGCGGGACCGCCAGGCACATCGTGTCGGTAACCTCGCGCCCGCGAGGCAACTCTCCGGAGTCTGGTTCTGGCGGCGAGTGACTGAAGTCACTGACTTCGCGGCCGCCAGCCAATAGCCTGAATCTGAGGAATGCGGACATGAGCGCAGCTAACGACTGGAATCAGGCGCCCCTGACCGACCTGGTTCGTTACATCCTGGAAAAGCATCACGAACACCTGAGGTCCGAACTGCCGCGCCTGCACGAACTCTTGCGCCGGGCGGTGTGCGCCGAGCAGGCGCCGGCACAAATGGCCGAGGTATTTGGCGGCCTTTGGGACGAGTTGGACGCCCATCTCCACAAGGAGGAGATGATCCTCTTCCCTTCCATCGAGCAGATGGAGGCATTCGAAACAGCCGGGGCTCCCCGGTGCGACATGCCGTTCGGGTCCATCGCCAATCCCATTGCGGTGATGGGGACCGAGCACAACGACGCATCCGAGGCGTTCGCGCAACTGCGCGAAATCACCGGGAATTTCAGCGCGGATGAGACAAAAGGTGAGGCCTATCGAAAGCTGATGGAGGGGCTGAAAGCCCTGGACGCCGACCTTCAGGAACACATCCGCCTGGAGAATACAGTCCTGTTTCCACGGGCGCTTGCGTTGGAGGGAGCATCCTGACCAGGATCAGGTGAAGCAGCGCAGCGGTCTCGCTGGCGCCGTGACCCTAAATACCGGGGTTTTGCGCCTCTTCCGGTTAGGAGGTGGCGCATATGTCCAATTGGAGGATGTGGGCATTCATCCTGACGGCTCCGCTCCTCGGGTTGCTCGTATTCGGCTCGATCCTGGCTGTCGAGAATCAGAATTTTCGTGACCAGCTTGCACAGCTCACCCAAATTCCCGCGGACGTCCGCCAATCGCTCACAATCGCACGGTACTGTGCGATTCCAGAAGTGGCCGGTTCCTCCGGATGCCAGCAGTACAAATGGATCAGCCTGTTGTTCTGGACCTCAACCGGCACCCTCCTGTTTGGGCTCCTGATTCCGGCGGTGATCCGGTGGGCGGGGAGGCGGAGCCGGACGCATCGCAGGCTGCTGCTCAAGATCTTTGCCCCCGGGCTGAAGTTAGCCGTAATGGCGGTTGCGTGTTTGATCATCCTGCACGCAATCTTGCTGGTCGCCGCTCTCTACTTTGGCCCAGTTTACTTGTTCAGCCGGTACGCTCCAAAGCTCCTGTTCCTGATCGGCGCTGGCGCCTGTGTGGGAGTCTGGAAACTGATCGCCTCGCTCGCCAAAACCGTCACGCCAGCCGAAGCGGGCGTCTTTGGCAGAGTCCTGCCGGCTACGGAACATCCCGCCCTGTGGGGCATGGTGCGGGACTTGGCCAGCCGCGCCGGCGCCTCGCCACCTGATCACATCGTCGGAGGGCTGGACGGAACATTCTTTGTGACCGAAGCCAAGGTCCATTGCCTGGATGGCCCTTTGACGGGCCGGACGTTGTTCCTCTCCCTGCCCTTATGCCGGATCATGACGATCCCGGAACTGGAAGGGGTGATCGGCCACGAGCTTGGGCATTTCCTTGGAGAAGACACCCAGTACAGTCTCAAGTTCTATCCGATTTACCGGGGTGCGCAAGAGTCCATCGAAGTGCTGCTCCAACCTCTCGCGGGGGACGCATGGGTCTCCAGCGCCGCGCTGTTGCCCGCCCTCAGTGTGCTTTGCTTTTTCATGGATTCTTTCTCTGAGGCGGAATGTGAGATTAGCCGCGCTCGCGAGTTGGCGGCCGACGCGACGGCGGTGCGTCTTACCAGCCCCTCCATTTTTGGCGCTGCCCTGGTAAAGGTTGTCGCCTTTGCCGCACAGTGCGGAAGGGCCGCGGACTCGATCGTGGAAGACGTTCGAGCCCGGCGCGAACCGGTCAGCTACGGCTCACATATGATCCGTCACGCCGGATCCGCGGCGGCAAGCATGAACCTCGGCGACTTGGACGCCGTCAAGGTTCCGCACCCCACCGACTCGCATCCTCCGCTCGGAGTCCGGCTCCAGGCGATGGGCATGTCTTTGGACGGGTGCCGCCAACAAGCGCTCGACGTCAATCCGGAGATCAGCGCCTTCTCGCTGTTTGAATCGGGCGCCGAGGTTGAAGAAAGCCTCACTGGCCGCATTCGTGAATCGGTCGCAAAGCAAGGCAGCGAGGTCGAACCGCCAGCTTTCGCCACGCTGCCCGATTAATATCAGCGAGGATAAGGGTGTCCGCGGAGGATCGTGGTTGCCCGGTAAATCTGCTCGGCCAGGATGGCGCGGGCGAGTTCGTGAGGCATGGTGAGGCGGGAGAGCGAGAGCAACAGGTCCGCGCGCGGCTTCCATTCCGGCGGCAGGCCGTCGTGGCCTCCCACAAGGAAGACCAGGTCGCGCGCTTCGAGTTGGGCCTCTCCCACCAGGCGGGCAAACTGAGCCGTGTCGAGGGCGCGCCCATCCGGGTCCAGGAGGACTTTCTTCGCCCCGGCGTGTTTGGCAAACAGATCGAAGCGCGCCGGCTGGATTTCCCGCATTTCGCAAGCAATGAAGCGAGCGGTCCGTTTGACGAATTCCGCCGCCATTGAGTTGGCCGCCGCGTCGCGGGGCTTGCCGATGAAGTAAAGAAGAATTTTCACGCGTCCGGGGGGAACTTGCATTCTACCCCTCGTTTAAGGCAACCTTATACGTTCACCTCGTTTCGAACCCCGGATCCATGAAGGTTCGCGTTCTCTATCACGATCACTGCTTTGACGGGGCGGCGTCGGCCGCTTTCTTCACCCGTTTTACGGAGGAGAAATTCTACCGCGGCGCCGAGTTCGTCTACACCGGCATGGCGCACAAAGCGGATCAATTGTTTGAAGATTCCTTGTTTGACGGCGACGAGAACGCCATTGTCGACTTCAAGTATTCGCCCAATCCTCGCCTGAGCTGGTGGTTCGATCACCATCAGAGCGCCTTCCTGACGCAAGAGGACGCCGAGCACTTCCAGCGGGTAAAGGACGGCAAGCGCTTCTACTTTGACCCGCACTCGCGCTCCTGCACGATCTTTATCGCCCGGATCGCCCGGGAAATCTACGGCTATGAAGCGCCGGACCTGGCCGACCTGGTGCACTGGGCCGATGTCATCGATGGGGCGGTCTATCGTTCGGCCGAAGAAGCGGTATCGCTGCGGTATCCGGCGACACAACTTACCCTGATCATCGAAGCCGTCAAAGGCTCCGGCATGGTGCAGCGGATCATAGGCGAAATGCAGACCAAGTCACTGGCCGAAATCATGCGGGAGCCCGATATTCAGGCGGCGTACCAGCCGTTGTATGAGCGCCACCTGCGGACGATCGACATTATCCGGAAAGAAGGACGCGCGGGAGGCAGTGTCATCTATTTCGACGTGTCGGCCTACGACATGGATGGCTACAACAAGTTTGTTCCGTATTCGCTGTTTCCCAATGCGACCTACTCGGTGTCGGTGAGTTTGCAGAGTTTCCGCACCAAGGTTTCGGTGGGTTCCAATCCGTGGGCACCTGAAGAACCGCGGCACAACCTGGCCAGTATTTGCGAGCGGTACGGCGGCGGGGGGCATCCGCGGGTCGGCGCCATCAGTTTCCCGCTCGGCCAGGTGGAAACCGCGCGGAAGGCTGCCGCCGAGATCGTCGCCGAACTCCGAACATGAACCGTACATTCGCAAAAAGCCGGTAGCCCAGCCACGCCCACGGCCGCAGAAAGCGGCTTCGCAACAGCGCCGCCAGACGGCGGTGTCCCTGAAGTTCGAGGACGCGCACGCAGGCGCGGCTCCCGCCGCGGACCGATCCATCAGGCTCGATCCACAGCAGTTGATGTGGCGCCGTGGCGCGGACTTCAGCCGGCAGTTGGCCGAGCGCCGGCTGGCAGGGGCGATTGGGCAGGTGGCAGTGCGAAGCCAGAGACTCGCAAACCGGGCAGTCCCCATCCCAAAGCAGTTCTCCGGAGGCGGGCGCATTGCCGATCCGCACACCCGGAAATTCCTCGGGAATGCGGGCCATCACCGGCCGGCAAACTGGATTTGGACCAATTCGGGTTCGGCTTCGGGGGCGGGCAGGGGAAGGCGCGGGTCTGGCAAGTGCTGCGGGTTCCGCCAGAAGTCGAAGTAGGACACATAGTGCACGCACGAAACGGTGCAGTGAGGAGCGCAATCCTTGCGCGTGTTGTACTCGCGCCGGATGTCTTCGATCGAGTAGCTGGCCAGAGGCTTGCCCGGATATCCGCGCTGCTGCGAGCAATAGTGCACGAGGCCTTCCTCACAGACATACAGGTAGCGGGCGCCGGCGCGGCAGCGCCATTTGTTGGTTTGCCCGTTGGCGATGGCTTCCTGGAAATAGCTCAACTGCGAGAAATTGCGTTTCTCCAGCCCTTTTACCGCAATATAAATTTCGCGTTCTTTGGGTGTCAGCGGCTTGAGCTGGCCTCCGCCGTCGTGAATGATTCCGATGGTGGAGGAAAAGCCCAGTTCGATGGCGCGGCGCGCAATCACCAGCGCGTCGTCGGGGTTGCGAATTCCCCCGCCGACCACCGAGTTGATGTTGACGTGGAACAGCGCATGCTCGGAGAGCACTTGCAGCTTGCGGTCCAGCACTTTCAAGCTCTTCTTGGACACGGCGTCCGGCATCACGTTGTCGATGCTGATCTGCATGTGATCCAACCCGGCGCGGTTGAGCCGGTCGATGCGAGCGGCGGTGAGCAGGTAGCCGTTGGTGATCATCCCCGTGATCGCGCCGGTCGAACGGATCCGCGTGATGATCTGGTCGAGATCGGGGTGGAGCAGGGGCTCTCCGCCGCTAATCGTGATGATGCCTGTGCCGAGGCGCCCGAGTTGATCGACCCGCTCCAGCATCGTTTCTGTCGCGATGGGCTTGGAGAAGTCGTCGTACTCGTTGCAGTACTCGCAGCTCAGGTTGCAACGCCGGATAGGGATCAGGTGCGCCATGGCGGGAACATCGGTATGGAACGCCCGGTAGGCGATCATCTTCAGTTCGCGCAAGCGTCGTTTTAGCGCGGCCCAGTCGCGGCGTGCCCGAAAGACATGATCGGACATCTGTACGTATTTTCTATTTTCGCTGGTTCAGGGGTCCCGACTCAACCCCTAACTTAGGGTTTTTTGGGTTGCTTTTGGTCTTTGTCGCCGGTGACTTCGTCGCCGAACGTAATCTTGGATTCGCTCTTAAACTGCTTGTAGTCCTCGTACTTAACCAACATCTTGATCGGTACGGGGCCGGCGTCGAAGTTCAACGTATCGTCGGCGCGGGTGTAGGTGGGAAACCAGTACTTGCCATCGACCTGCTCGCGATAGGTCTCGAATTTCGGATATTTGTGGTCGCCGCCATGTTTTTCCAGGCCGACGCCGCGTCCGTAGGTCTTGACTATCTGAAGATCCTGATCGTCCACCCAGACGATTCCGGCGAAGTAGCGCCGGCCCTCCACCATCTTCTTGGGCTTCACGGCGAAGGCGTAGCAGCCAACCTCATCGAGCTTTTCTTTGCCCAGGTACCGGACATCGTAGTCGCCGATGTCCTTGGTGGTGAGCACGAAAGGTTGAACGGCGCGCAGGTCTTGTTCGTCCTGCGGCGTCAGTTGAATCCGCTGCAGAGTGGACATCGGCGCGCGGATCACTTTCTCGGTCCGCTTGCCGTCTTCGGAAAAGATGATGTCCGAGACCAGTTCGTACTTTCCTCGCGGCACTCCGCGGTCATCGAGTTCCTGCACCCGCACCGTTTGCCGGTAGGTGTAGTTTTCGCGCGCCTTGGCGAAATCGGCTTCCTTGGCTGCGAACTTCGCGACAATGTCATCGGCTTGTTGCGGCGACAGGTCCGCGGCCGAACCCAGCAAGGCAAAACCCGCGAATGCGAAGAAAATGCGCATGGATACTCCTAGGATTTTGATGCTCGGTTGATTGTAACGGTTTCCCCGCCGGTGCGAAAGGGTCCCCAAGTCAAACAAAGGGTGTTTTACGGTGCAGAGACACGGGCAAAATATTGATCATGAATGGGCTACTCAAATGCGCCCCACCGGCATCTCCGGTTCGGGAGGTCGCAGTTGGCTGCCAATCGTCGCTGCGAAATTGGGAGATTGATGCGCTCTCTGGGTAAGCCACAGAGAAAAGAGGAGTTCTCGGTCCGCGCCTCACCCTCCAGTTAGCAGGTTCTGGCAAGTAAACCGGTCTGGTTAACAACCTGGAGACGTGGGCAAAACTCGCCGGGCCAGAGATCTCTGCTCGGCTGCCAACTGAGAGAGACGCGGCCGAGAGCGGCGCCTCACCGTCTCCGCGCCGCGACCATCTGAATTCCGTCAACTGTGATGATGCTGATGTGTCCGGCCCACGCCGTGTCCGCCGCGGCAAACGCAGTCGCAAGCGGCGCGAGTCTTTCGGGAGTGGCGGGATGAACACGGAAAAGAACCACCCCAGACCGCTCAAGTGGGCTCCGGCGCTGAACCGCGATCTGCCAGAAGTCCTTGTCGAGCGTCAGCACGATGCGTGCGTCGGACTCCGCCAGATCCAGCAGGTCGACGTCGCCTGTTCCGGCGAGGTCCGTGCGCGCCCACAGGACTTCGTGGCCCTCGGCACGAAGCGCCTCTAATATCGGCTTCGGAAAGTTCTCATCGGCGAGGAGGCGCATCTACGCGGGAATCGGAAACGCCTTGTATTCGTGGGCGAGATAGCTGGCGTACGCGAGGCAAGCGAGGATGTCCTCTCGCGTCAGGCCAGGGTAGTTGGCGAGGATATCGCTCTCAGTCTGGCCGGCTGCCAGGAGCTCCAGGATGAACTCGACGGCGAGACGCGTCCCGCGGATCACCGGCTTGCCAGCCAGGATCTTGGGATCGACGATGATGCGCTCCGACGGCGGCATAACCACAGTCTACCGTGTCCCTAGCCGGTTCGGTAGCTGCAGTCCGCAGCCGACCAAGGCTGGTAACGGTCGGGCAATCAGCTTCACGACTTTCCACGTCGAGGGACCCTCCGTCAATCAGCCGCGGTCCGGATTGCGAATCGGGACGGATGGGTAAAGGCTACGCGACTTTGCGGGTGCTAAATTAAACACGCGAACGAAACCTATTGATGCTACATATCTTTGCCCGGTCGAAAATAGCTACTTCTCAGCAGGCTCAAGGACCAGAATTCGAAGAGGCCGACGAGCATCCGCGACATCAAGTCCGACGGCGCGGAGCGCCGACGTTGTCACTTCCGGTTGACCATGCTGATAGGGAAGGTCAAAATCGAACTCACCGGCCATCGACGTGTCATCGATAACCGGCATCCCATACGCGTTGGAAAGAAGCTCCGCCAAACGCCGGACGGGCTGCCGGCGAAGCGTAATCTTCCCTCTCATCATCTGACTCATCGGTTCGGCTGTCGAGCGCTTTGTCTGCGCTGCGTTTTCGAGCCTGATCAGGCGTTTCACTGCCCGTTCCTGGTCTTCCCAGCGAATCTTGAACGAGAACGCTCTTTCCAGCATCTGCTGCATAAGTGAGCGAAGCTGATCGGCCCGCTCTCGGGGAACTCGAAACGCAGCTCGATACGTGGTCCCTTTCTTCAGCCTGTCGTCGAAGTGGTAGGCATCGACGCCGTATGCGAGCCCCACCAAGGTCGAAAGCGACACTCCATCCGCAGTGAGACGGTTGCCCTCGATACGCGGCCACGCCCCAGATGTTGCCGTTTTGATGGGTTTGATGATCGCGTACGTTTCCGGCCTAACGCCGTCGGCCCAATCGACGAGTTCTTCGTCCCAGTTGAGATTGGACGGCCTCGTTTCTTTCTGCGGAAGCAGGACGTCCGTGGCTTCCATAAGTGCGTTGATTTTCTGTGCTGTCAGGTTTTCGGGAAGTGTCTCTCCAACGATCCTTCCAGCACGGTTTACGACTACGAGGTGGGGGATCGAAGGAACGCCGAACCGCTTCCAATTCGTGCGCTCCGGGTCGCGGACAATCCAGGTCTTGAGCGGTCGTTCCTTCAAGAACCGATCAAGGGTTTCCGGATCGTCGTCCGTAATCGTTACAAACACTACGGGCTTACCTCGAAATTGTTCTGCCAGTCCGTTCATGTGAGGCACCGAAGCGACACAGGGTGCGCACCACGTTGCCCAGAAATCGAGCACGACGACCTTATCCAGCAGTGAACTCCAATCCAATCTTGCGTCAGCCGGGGCTTGCAGGATCTCAGTAGCGTCTATCGGTGCTGGGACTAGCGATTTCGGTTCAAGTTGTTGAGAGTAGCAGGCTCCCGGCCATCCAATCATGATTGCCAGTCCGAGGCCACACACGCCTTGTGAAATTCGAGGCTCCCATATCCGAAAAGGGAGGATGCTGAAGACGGCTGGAGATCTGCCCATATTGTTAGTTTGACACCAGCTGTCAACTCCGGTTGAAAATTCCCCATTGTTCCGGTCGAAAATTCCCCAGCCCTTGCCAGGTGGTGGTTTACAGTTTCGGCTGGTGGATGGTACATAGAATCCAGCCGGTGAAGCGGAGGCAGGCAATGCAGGAGTGCAACCCGCCAAGGAATAGCCGGTGGCAAACTCATCAAGACGATGAGCCCCGGGGCGAAGCCGAAGATAGCCTCGCCCTGGGTTTTCAAAAGGCGGCACATCGGATTGATAGATTTGCCCATGCCTTAGAAAACTCAACCCGTCCGCTTGGCGCGACCACTCGGGGCGACAGCCCGGGAGTCGTCGTGCTGTTGTTCCGGTCGCGGAATGAGTCCAGCCTTGCGCCGCTCTTTGAGCCGGTAACTTTCGCCGCGAATGTTCACCGTCGTCGAATGATGCAGCAGGCGATCGAGGATCGCCGTGGCGATGATCGGGTCGCCGAAGATAGAGCCCCATTCGCCGTAGCTCTTGTTCGAAGTCAGAATGATGCTGCCACGTTCGTAACGAGCGCTGACCAGTTGAAAGAAGATCGTGGCTCCGAGTTCATCCAGCGGCAGATATCCCATTTCATCGATGATGAGCACCTTGGGCGCGAGATAGATGCGCAGCCGCCGGTCGAGGCGCCCTTCACGGTAGGCGTGGCCCAGGTCGGTGACCAGATCGTGCGCCGTCATGAAGTAGGCAGCTTGGCCAGACTGGATTGCCGTCTCCGCCAGTGCTACCGCGAGATGAGTTTTTCCCACCCCCGGCGGCCCCAATAAAATCACGTTGGACGCTTCATGCACGAACCGCAACGTGCGCAGTTCGCGGATCTGCCGCTCATCGATCGACGGCTGGAAGCCGAAGTCGAACTGTTCGAAAGTCTTCACATACGGCAGATGGGCCAGCTGCAGCCTGGTCTTGAGATAGCGCTGTCTGCGCGCATCGGCTTCCGTGCTCATGACTTCGAGTAGGAAGTCGGCGTACGCCGGATCTTGCTTGGAAGCGTTCTCCAGCAGCGTTTCCAAGCGTGCGTCAATGGCAGTCAGATTCAGCGCTGCCAAGTTGCTTCGCAGCCGTTCGAGGGTGGTCATCGCGCACCACCTCCCATGGCCAAGCTCTCATAAGCTTCCAGTGGCCGCTGCTCCACTACCGGCGCACCCTGCTGAATGTGGATTAGCGTTTTTCCCGTGCGCGCGGCGCCGAGCGGGATGCCCTGGTGATGCTCGCTTTGCGTGACGATCTGATGCCGTTTCGCCGCCTGCGCGTGCAAGGCGATGCGCTCGGCGCCGTAACGCACTTCCACGTCGCCGCCCTGTACGCGCACCCATACTTCTTTGCCGGCATATTGCCACGGCACCGAGTAGCGGCTCCCCTGCCACGAAACATAAGCGTCGCGGGCTACCTTGCGCTGCTCATCATCGCAATACGGGTAAGACGGGCGCCCGTTTACCGGCTGCAGGTTGACTCGATCCTCGTCCCAGCGGATCAGCACCTGCTCATGCGTCGTGCCGTGCACTCGCTGATTGGCGACTTCCGAGATCCAGCAGCGCAGTTCGGCATTGAGATCCCCCAAACTACCCGGCTCACGTCCCTGCAGTCCGCACAGAAAATTACGGCGCACATACTTCACACCCGACTCGATCTTGCCTTTGGTCTGAGCCCGGTATGGCCGGCACAGCCGCGGCCGGAAGCCCCAGTATCGTGCGAAGTCCAGAAATACCGCGTTCCAGATGATCTCACCGCGCTCATCGGTCCCAGTCCAGATGGTCTTCATTCGATCGTAAAGAATCTCTTCTGGGACGCCGCCCATTTCCTGGAAGGCGGCTTCGTGCATGCGTAGCAAGGTCCCCAGTTTCTGATTCCTGGCGGCTTCGGCCATCATCCGCCGGCTGTAGCCCCAGGGTCATCGTGAAGCCCCATAGCGCTTGCTCGTCGCCTGCTTCGGTGAGTGACCCCAGGTGGCCCCAGTCCACTTGTGCTTGTTTACCTGGCGGAGTTTCGAACCGCCGCACGGCGATCACACGCGCCGCCGCGCGCTGTGGTCGCAGCCAGTCCGTCAACAGTGTGTAGCCGCCCGTGTAGTTTCGCGAGCGCAGTTCCCGAAACAACACCCTCGCGTTCCAAACGCCCGCCTGTAGGCGCTCGCCCAGATACGCCTTGAATGGCTCCAGCTTGCCAGTTGGCTTCGGCCTCGGCGAATATTCCGGCCGGCCCATCGGCGTCAACAAATACTTCCTGATCGTCTTACGGTCGTACCCGGTGAGGTTGCTGATCGCCTGAATACTGAGTCCGTCCCGTTTAAGCTGATGGATCTCTTCCACGTCTTTCCCCCTGAGCAGATGTCGACCCTCCTCTGTGCTTCAGAGTCGGGGTTAACACCACCTGCCTGAGGAGTTGGGGAATTTTCAACCGGTACTTTGGGGATTATTGCACCGGCGCTGACACAGCACTGAAAACTTTGTTGCGGTCCGGTCCGTCAGGAGTTCCTTTCTCCTTCAGATATAGGGCGAGTTAGGGCTACCAGACCGCCCGACTTGCGATCAAGGGCATAGCGTTTTCTGATCAAGCCTGGCAACTCCCGCTTCTGAAATGCGAGCCGGCCGAAGTCGCCGACCCGGACGCGCGCCTTCGCTCGCAGCAACAGCCTCGGGCGGTATCGACTCACCGGCCTGGGGTTGGACAACCCCCGCCACGCTGTTAACCAATTCCTGGTTTCCGTCCGGAGACGGGGAGAAACGGTCTCCGGCAAACGTCACCGGGGCGCACGGCTGGCGCGTCAGGCAGGACTCGGTTCAAAACGGAGAGACGCGGAAGTGCCGAAAACACGGCCAGTTGCGCGCGTTACGGACTGAGAGACGCGTTAACGAATGGGCCGGGGAAGGTGCTGAAAAAAGATTGGCTCCCCAAGCCAAACAAAGGGTATTTTGCGAAGTGGAGACACTGGCAAAGTGATTGATTGGTTAGTAGCGGATTCTGGCAAGAAAGCGCCGGCGAAGAGGCGCCTCACTTTCTACGCGCAGTCAGCATCTGAATCCCGTCAACCGTGATGATGCTGATGTGCCCTGCCCACGTCGTGTTGGCCTCGCTAAACGCCCGCACGAGCGAGGCAAGGTTCTCAGGCGTTGCGGGATGGATTCGGAACAGAACGACTCCAGATTGCACCAGTGGGCTCCGACGCTGAACCGCGATCTGCCAGAAGTCCTTGTCGAGCGTCAGCAGGATGCGCGCTTCGGACTCCGCCATGTCCAGCAAGGCGTCGTCCTTTGCCCCCGTGAGATCCG
>JADZCI010000309.1 GCA_020851655.1 Bryobacterales bacterium | reverse complement strand
GGCGGCACGCAGAAGAAATCGAACGCGGCGACGCTCAACACCGAAGCGAACAATGCGGTGCGGCGGCTGGAGCGCAGCGCCACCGCCACGACGCCCAGCAGATAGAACATCACCAGGCTCACCGGATTCAATACGGCCCGCAGCGGAAGCGACACGGCCGTGACCAGCCCGACCACGGCGGCCGCGCCCGCCGCTTCGCGCCAGTTGATCGGGTTCGCCGCCGGCGCGAGCCGCCCGGCGGGGCCGAATGCCACGGGTCCACCCGAAATGGCGACAATCTCGATGTCGCCGCTGCGGTTCACCAGATCGTCGAAGATCGAACCGCGCCATAGCCTCTTCCACAGCGGTCCCGTCCGTTTGCCGAGCACGATCCTCGATACGTTGCGCGACCGCGCGTAAGCCAGAAGACTGTCGGCGGCCGTAACGCCGGTCAACGTCACTGTCTCGGCCCCAAGCTGCTCCGCCAGCCGGAACGCGGCGCTGACGCGCAGCTTGGTTTCCGGATCGGCCGCCGCCTGTCCCGGCGTCTCCACGTAGGCGGCAATCCACTCCGCATTCATCCGCTCGGCCATGCGCTTGGCCGATCGAATCAGTTTGGCCGAAAACGGGCTGGGACCGATCGAAACCATCACCCGCTCAGTAACCGGCCAGGTGGAACGGATCGCATGATCGCGGCGGTATTCCCGTACCTGTGCGTCCACGCGGTCCGCCGTGCGGCGCAGCGCCAGCTCGCGGAGCGCGATGAGGTTGCCCGGCCGGAAGAAGCCGGTCATCGCGCGCTCGGCCTGGTCCGGAATGTAAACCTTGCCCTCGTTCATCCGTTTCCGCAACTCCTCGACCGGCAGGTCGATCAGCTCGATGTCGTCGGCCTGGTCGAGCACGGAATCGGGAACGGTCTCGCGAACGGCGACGCCGGTAATCTGCGCCACTAAGTCGTTCAGGCTGTCCAGGTGCTGTACGTTCAGAGTGGTGTGGACGTTGATGCCGGCGTCGATGAGTTCCAGCACGTCCTGCCAGCGCTTGGCATGCCGGCTGCCGGGCGCATTGGTGTGTGCGAGTTCATCGACCAGCAGAAGGCCCGGGCGCCGCGCAAGCGCCGCGTCCAGGTCAAATTCCTGAAGCGTGATGTTGCGGTGCGCCACCGCCCGCCGCGGCAGGACCTCCAGACCAGTGAGCAGCGTTTCGGTCTCCTGGCGTCCGTGTGTTTCCACGATCCCGGCGACGACATCGGCGCCGCCCTGCCGCTCCCGCCGCGCGGACTCGAGCATGGCGAACGTCTTGCCAACGCCCGGCGAGGCGCCGAAGAAGATCTTCAGCCGGCCGCGCGCCTGCTGCCGCGCCTCATGCTCGACGCGCGCCAGGAGTTCTTCCGGATTGGGCCGGTCGTGATCTACCAAGGACCCTGCTTTCCTCCAAACCACCAGATTAGGCCAACCAGAGCAGTGGTCTGTGTCTGCTTCCGCTGTGCCGCCTCGGCGCTGGAAAACCACGCCACGTTCGACCAGTCCCGCCGGACCTCCCAGCGCATCTGAAAGCCGTCGGCCACGTCGAACGTCGCGGTAGCCGTGGTGTCTTTCAATGCCTGCCCTGTACCGCTGAACCAGCCGTCCCGGTCGTTGAGATAAGCCACGCGCCCCGCCAGGTTGAACCTGGGATGGATGCGATAGCGCGCATATCCCGCGCCGCCATAGACGGTGCGCGGCGCTCCGTCTGGCGTCCGCCGCTCGATGGCGTAGACAGCCTCGCCCGCCAGCGTGAATCCCGGAGAAGCCTGCCAGGTCAGGTAGCCGTCCAGAAAATGAGAACGCCCACGGCTCGCCTGCCCGTTGACGGCCTGCTGTTCCTGCCCGTTGAAGTAGTTCAGATTACCGGACAACCGGGACGACGGAACAAAGTTCATCACCACCGCCTGGCTCTTGAAGCTGTTGAAGTCCTCCGTCTGATTCACACCGTTGGTGATCCAATAGCTCGCGTTCAGCCAGCGGCTTACCGGATAGGTTACCCGCGCTCCCATGTGGTAAAAGGGCAGGAAACTGAACCAGTAAGATCGCGAGTAATTGAATTGGTCTTTGGTGTAATTGCCCTCGATGCCGAATGCGCTGGACCACTTGCCGAAATCCACGCTCAGCCCCTTGCCCGCCGGCGCAACCACGGTGCCGTAAGCCTGATAGACGTGGCGGAACACTTCGGGCCGGGGCTCGTTTGCCGCCGAACCTTGCAGCGTCTCGGCCGCCTGCCCGAACATGACATCCAGCCTGCCGCCTACGCGCCGCCCGCTGGCGGCGTCAGGTCTCCGCTCAATGATCACGCCCGCCTGGTTGATCGCGAAACCGTTGGCCGAAACGTCGTAGGCGCGCACGGCGTTAACGCCCGTCACCGGACGGTTGAAGTTATAGCTGTAGTAAGCATCCAGGTTGACGTTGATGGTTGTACCCGCCGGGGCAACCTCCGGCACAGCCGTTTCTCCAACCGGCGCCTCGGCCGGTTTCTGCGCCGCCGGGCTGGCGCCGATCCTCGCTTCCAGCCCGGCCAGGCGCTGCTCCAGTCTTTCGATCCGCTCCAACAACTCGCGTTCGCGGGGTGTCAGGGCTTCCTCCGCCAACGTGGCGGCCGGCAGCATGAGGAGAAAGAAAAGGTTCATAAGCCATCCAGAGCGCGATTCAACACGAGGACGTTCACTACAGGTTCGCCGAGGATTCCCAACTGCCTTGGCTCGGTATGCCGCCTCACCAGGTCCTCCACCGTGTGCGGATCGAGCGCCCGCGCGCGCGCCACCCGGTTCACCTGCCAGGCCGCCGCTTCGGGGCTGATATGCGGATCGAGTCCGCTGCCGGAGGCCATCAGGAGATCCGCCGGGATGGGCGCGGTGTTGCCCGGATCCGCCGCCAGCAGAGCCTTCCTCCGGTTGGCGATGGCGTCGTGGCGCGCGGGGTTCGTCGGACCGAGGTTCGAACCCGAGGACGCGCTGGCGTTGTACGGGAAAGAGGGCGTCGCCGATGGCCGCGGCCAGAAGTATCGCGGGTTATCAAAGGACTGTCCGATGAGCTCCGATCCCACCACGCGGCCGCCGCGAACAATCAGGCTGCCGCTCGCCTGGCGCGGAAAGAGCAGCCGCGCGGCGCCCGTGATGGCCAGCGGATACACCAGCCCGCAAAGCACCGTCATCAACACGGTCATGCGAATTGTAGTCATTATGCCCACCCCATCGCGAAGAGAAGATTGTCGATCAGCTTGATGCCCGCAAACGGCAGCGCGACGCCGCCAAGGCCATAGATCAGCAGATGCCGTTTCAGCAGAGCATCGGCGCCGGCGGGCCGGTACTGAATGCCGCGCAGCGCGATCGGAATCAACGCGACGATGATCAGCGCGTTGAAAATCACCGCCGACAGGATCGCGCTCTGGGGCGAGGCCAGGCCCATCACGTTCAACGCGCCCAGCTCCGGGTACGTGGTGGCGAATGCCGCCGGGATGATTGCGAAATACTTGGCGATGTCGTTTGCCGTGGAAAACGTCGTCAAGGCCCCGCGCGTCATCAGCATCTGTTTCCCGATCTGAACGATCTCGATGAGCTTGGTCGGATTCGAGTCGAGATCCACCATGTTGCCCGCTTCCTTGGCCGCCTGCGTGCCCGTGTTCATCGCTACCGCCACATCGGCCTGCGCCAGCGCCG
>JADZCI010000308.1 GCA_020851655.1 Bryobacterales bacterium | reverse complement strand
GGGTTGAGTGGGCGTAAAGTTTGACAGGTGATGGGGTTGTCTGATGTAATGAGGAACGTACTCCTCAGTAGCTCAATGGTAGAGCATTCGGCTGTTAACCGAAGGGTTGTAGGTTCGAGTCCTACCTGAGGAGCCAATTCATTTTCAAGCACTTCCCCCAGCCCAACCGTTAACCGAGATCTCCGTCTGCAACCTCGCAACTGGCCGTAACTTCGGCACTTCCGCGTCTCTCCGTTTCCAGCAGATTCCGAACTGAACTGCCAGCCGTGCGCCCCGGCAACGTTTGCCGGAGGCCGTTTCTCCCCGTCTCTGGAGGGAAACCAGGAATTGGTTAACGGTGCGGCACTGGTTGTCCAACCTCAGGCCGGACGACTCGAACCGCGAGAATTGAACCGAGTGGCTTAACTCTTCCCAAGTATTCGCTCTTGCGCCTTTTGTCGGATCTCGTCGGCGTACACGATGCCGCCGATGCCACCCGGATGGTCCTCGGACGTGACCACACGATCCCAGTAGCCATTGTCCTGATACCACTGCTGCTTCTTCTCCCAGTCTTCCCTGTAGGACGCCTTCTCAAGCATCCCCAGGTGCTCCCAATACCAGGTGCGGCCTTGATAATGGACCGTGAAATCGGGTAGCCGGAAATTCTTCGGGTCGCCGTCCTTCGCGGGCAGTTCCTTTTCGTACTCAATCGACAGGCCCAATGAAGCGAGGACGTCATGTACGATGACCTCGCTTTTCGACCGCACCGGCGTGCCATCTGATGTGCGATGGATAAGGCCCTCGGGCCGATACGGACCCTTGATGCCGATGTCTCCCGCGTCCTGCCCGATCAGCAACTTGAACATCCGCGTTGTCCGGCGCATCGTGTCCGATGCTTCCGGTCGGCGCAGATCTAGCAAGGGCTGGCTGTCCTTTTCGACGAGCAGTACCAGCTTGCGCTTGAAGCGCGTGAGGCCCGTGTACAGGAGCTCGCGCGAAAGCGTTTGGGCCTTGCGCGGCACGATGAGAATGACGGTTTCGAAATCGCTGCCCTGCGCTTTGTGGACCGTGAGCGCGTACGCGAGTTCCAGGGCTTCTTTCACTTCGGACTTCTTATAGCCGTACTCTGCCTCCGGCTGCGTAGAGAAAACGACTTTCACGTTGTCCGGCTTGCCGTCTCTGCCCTTCCAGGCATTCTTGATGATGCCAATCTCGCCGTTGGCGACGAACCGGAGGCCCACGGCATCCTTCGGGAGCCATTTGGGCTGGTTCACCGTCTGCATGACCTTGTCGTGGTAGACGATCTCCTGGTCGCCCATCGGCGACGGCCACTTCGATTTCGGATCGCGCGCCTGACTGAGCATCGTCGCGCGGAACCGGCTTTGGATGACCCGGTTCAGTTCGTCCGTCCCAAAGGGCTGGATACGTGTAGCGGAGAGAATCTGCCAGTTCTCGCAGGCATTCCAGGCCTCCCCCTCGATTCCGAGGGAACAGTCGAAAGCAGATTCATCATCGCCGTGGATGCCGAATTCCGATTCCAGCACTTTGTCGATTTCCGCCAGAAGTACGCCGTGATCGTTCCAGAAGGAAATCCGCACGTCGCCGATTTCCCCCTTCTGCACGAGCTCGGACAGGACGGCGTCGTCGCCCGGCCCGCCCTCGTCGCGGTAACCAGCGGCCAGTTCCAGGCCCTTGCTGAAGATCTCGCCCGCACCGGTCTGCGTCACGCGCATACAGGTCTTTAGTTCGGCGATGCACTCCGGATGCTCCTCGCGCAACCAGCGGAGAATATCGACGAATGGGCGCCCGGGTCCGATCGGCGGCAACTGGTAGGGATCGCCGACGAAAATGAGCCGGCGAAACGCGTTCGTGTCAATCGCGCGGAACAGCGCCGAGAGCAGTTCGACCGAAGGCATCGAACTCTCGTCGATGACGACATTCCGGTAGATCGTCCTGCCCTTTTCGGGCTCATCAAGAATCCGGTAGCGCGGCCCGAGCATGCCCACCTTGTGCAGGATCTGGTGAATGGTATGCGCTTCCCTGCGTGTTGTGGCCTGCAGGCGCACGCGCGCCTTGCCTGTAGGAGCTGCCAGGAGCGTCGCCGTATGGCCCTCAATCTTCCGCAGTTCTTCGAGGAAAAACCGCAAGACGGAGGTTTTTCCCGTGCCGGCGCCTCCGGTCAGGATGGTGATCCGGTTACTAAAGAGGACTTCGAGCGCGCGGACTTTCTCGTCAATGGCATCTCTCTCGCGCGGCGTTACGGGCTCTCCGAAACCGCCCTTTCCCTTCGGCCTCGTGAGCAGCGCGCGCCAGTCCGGCGCGGCCTGCGGCAGATCCTCGACCTTGCCGACACCCTCCAGCACCTTCGCGATTTCGACTTCCTGACGGCGCACGGATTTAAGCGCGATGAGCCTGATCTCAGGCGCGACTGTTTCCTCGTCGGGCTCCTCCGCGCCAAGGTCTTCGACGAGCTCGTCATCAACAGCCGCCACGGCCGGCGCTGACTTCGGATTCACTTCGGCAACCCGCCAGGATTCCGGGTACGGCTCCTCTTTCAGCCAAAGAATCGCGTCGTGGAACTTGCGGTCCTCGCCTTCCCAGAACACTTCACGATCCGCCAGGCAGCGCCGCTTCTCGGGAAAATACTCATGAACCCTGCGCACGAAAGTTTCGAACGGTAGGAGGGTATCGCCGGCATTCGCCGCCTGCCGCAAGACGGCGCAGGCGGTCGCGCGTACGCGCCGCCGGTCATCATGCGCAATGGGCGGGCCTTTGCGAAAGAGAGCCGCATCGCCCTCCGGCCACATGCCCTGGTCTATGGTTTCGAGGCCGATGGGTTCGCTGTATTCAGAGCCCTTATCCTGCTCAAACAAGAGATAGGGATTTTCGATAATCTTTTCCGCGCGGGCGGCAATGCCGCGCTTGTCCCGCAGGTCCTCATTTGCGACGCCGGTCACCTGGTCCGTGGTCAATTCAAAGCGCACCAGCATGTCGAGCAGCTTGTGGCGGGAGGGCATCTGACGCCACTGCCTCCCCGCCGCGAGCAGACCCTCATAGTAGTGATCGGTCGGGGGATCAATCCGTCCGGAAAGGATAGCCTTGACGTGCTCCCACGGGTCCTGCCGCTTGCGCTCCAGCTCGCGCAGCACCGTCGCGTGGTAGTCATGCCCCTGCACGCAGCCGAGATAGCGCAGCACCGAGCCAACGCCCGGAAAAGCGCCCCGTCCGGCCCAGACTTCATCGAGAACGCCGTTGCACCACGCAATCACATCGGTCCAGAAACCCGAAGCGCCGACGAATCCATCCGCCCGCACACGCTCGATGGATTTCAGGATCGCGAGCAGCGCGGATACTGCCTGGCCGTCGGAGAGGTGCTCCGCTACATAGGAAAAAGGAAGGCTGAGGCCCTCCGGTGGCCTGCACACGATCGGTTCGGTGTCTTTCCCGAGCGCAAGGTATTCCTGATAGGGAATGCGCACACCTTCACCGGTTGCGAAACCGCTCGTGATCCGCCTAGACCAGATCGGGAAGTTGCCGGGCCGGTCCGGGCGGCGCCCGAAGTAAAGCTGGTCCCCGATCTCGACGATCCGCGCCACGCCCACGATCATACGCGGCACCTCATCGTTTACCGCGTTGCCTCGGTTGCAGTAGTAAAAAATCAGCGAGGAACCCTTCTTCAACTTGCCCCAGAAGTGGTTCAGCAAAGCGCGCTGACGGTTGTCTTCCATCACCCAGGTTGGCGAGGAGTCGAGATTGCGGCGTTCCGGAATCTGCAGATTCTCTTCCTCGCAGATTTCCCGGAAGCTCTCTTCCAGCATCCAGCGATACGGCGTCGGGCAGCAGGAGCATGGCGGTATTTCTTCTTCCGCACTAGGCAAGCCGCGTCCCTCAAGGGGGTCATCGTGTCGGATGTAGAACCGCTCGTCACCGAAAGCGTTCGCGTCGCGTTGACACGGTGGCAGGTAGCTTGCCTGCTCCCGAACGACGCGAAGCGCCTGCCCGCGGTTCGCATCTTCAATGCCGTCGTGGCGTCCTTTGCGCACATGTTCATGAACCATGCAAGCTGCATTCAGTCTTGGGTGCCTGCAGACTCGGCCATTCCAGGCATCCTCATGCCAGGTCAAGCGCGCGGATAGATGTGTGGCCACGATTGATCCTCCCCCCTGCCAGACGAGCATGCGACTTCGGTCACTCGCCGGCAGGGACTTCAAATCTGCGCGAACCAGTCCGCTTCGACGGACACCTCTTCGACCATTTTGGTCGTCACGCCTAGCTTCAGGTTCTTCAGCAGTTCGCATAGCTGCTCACCGTCGATCAGGTCGATCGCCGGCGCGCCATCCCTGGTTGCTTCCTTCTGCGCGTCGGGCGTGTACGACCCAGTGGTCATGAACAGCCCCTTGTCCGTCCGGCCGACCATCGCCCCGCGGAAGTCCCGGATGTCTTTGGCGCGGACGTTGCCCTTCCACTTCTTGCACTGGAAGTACACCTGGAACGACAGCAGCGCCACACGCAGAACGCCCACCCCATCGATTCCCCCGTCGCCACTTCGGCCCGTCACTTCCACTTTCAGGAAGCCCGACTCACGGAGGATGCGTTGGCACAGACGCTCGAAACCGTCGGCGGTCATTCCCTGAACGACGCCGATCAGTTCGTCCTTCCACCCGCCGCCACTTTCTGGCACTCCCTCTGGCTCCGCGGTCCCGTTTCCCGAACGACGCTTCACCTGGTTCATCTTGCGGACGGCCGCGACGACCTCCTTGATATCTGATTCCTTCAGCCGCCGGCCCTTAGCGGTGAGCGCCCACACCCCACGCGAGGTGTTCTCCAGCGCGTCGTACTTTCCCAGGTAGCTCTGGGCCCATCTCAGGTTGTAACCGACTCGACTCTCTCGGCCGGTCGTGTGGGCGACGCTCTGGGCGTCCTCCGGGATCTTGGCAATCTCGATTACCTTGTCCAGGAGTTCGTGATGTGAGGCGGAACCGCCGATCTGCTTCAACGCGCAGATGGCGGGCCACATGAGCCGGTCGAAGCTCGGCACCTGAGTTTCGGAGGATGCCATGATGTTGTCCTATTCGCTGATCTGGAACGAAGCTAACATTCTATTCCGCTGCGCTACTGGCAGTCCAAGCCGGACAAATCGGCGCGCAGCAGCGAATATAGTTAACGAGCGCGGACAAAGCCGCGCCGATCACATCCACCAGACGCCGGCTCGACCGCCAAGCGGAGATCGTCGTGGGTGGTCTTCAAAGGAGACCGCTCATGCGCGATCACGATGCCGCGCTCGATCAAGCCGTCGCCGAGGTTGCCGCCATCCTGGGCGACGCCCTCGTGCGCCTGATCTTCCCCACTCCTCCCGTCGGGCGAGTTGACTTCCCAGAGACGGAGAGCCCTCATGTGACTGCTGGTTAACGCCATGAAGACAGAAACCCAAATCCGCGAGGAGATCGAGGGACTCCGCAGCTTCACCACGGCGCAACTCAAGGAGAAGTACGCAAGGTCTTCGGCGGGCCTTCCCGATCCAACCACAAGCAGTTCCTCTTCCGCCGCATCGCCTGGCGCATCCAGGCGAACGCGTGGGGTGGCCTTTCCGAGCGCGCCCGCCAACGTGCGCTCGAGATCGCAGACGACGCCGATCTGCGCATCCGCGCGCCGAAGAACTTCCTGCGCGAGCCCATCGACCTCGGGGGGAAGATCGAGGCGCGTCTCAAGCCGTCGCTCGATCCGCGTTTGCCGCTGCCCGGCACCCCGCTCATCCGCCGTTTCCAGGGCAAGGACATAATCGTCCACGTCCGCCCGGATGGCGGGTTCGAATGCAACGGCCGGATCTACACGTCCCTGAGCCGGGCGGCAACGGAGGCGACGGGCACGCTCTGGAATGGTTTTGCGTTTCACGGATTGGACCACCGGCCAGGGGTGAAGCATGGCGAAAAAGAGTCACGGCGCCGGGAATGGCGGGCCGACGACGGTCCGGTGCGCCATCTACACCCGGAAGTCGACACCCCAACTACATGCGCCACTATCGGCGAGTGCATGGACGGTCGAAAGCAAAGCCTGCAGCGACGCAGTCAGGAATCATTGCACGGCTGTTGGAAGAGGCAAAGAACAATGTTGCTTTCGGGCTAAGACCATATCCGGCGAAGGTATGGGTGGTCTCGTCGGATGAACAGGTAAAGAACGGAGGGAAAAGAACGGAGGGGTTGACGGAAGAGTTGCTGGAACGTACAATTCTCCTTCGCCTACGAGCGGGGGGCTCGATGACAAGACGGGACGCGCTGTCCGCGATGGGCGCGCTGCCGCGGCTGAGCGCCGCGCCGGTGCGCCCCAACGTAGTCCTCATCCTGGCGGACGACCAAGGCGTCGGCGATCTCACCTGCTACAACCGCGAGAGCGTCATCCCCACTCCGCACACGGACCGCATCGCTCAGGGGGGCACGCGCTTCACCGACGCGCACTCGGGCTCGGCGGTGTGCAGCCCGACGCGCTACGGGCTGCTCACCGGCCGCTACGCCTGGCGGACGCGGCTGCAGCATCACGTGCTGCGGCCGTTCGATCCGCCGCTGATCGAAGAGGGGCGTCTCACGCTTCCCGGCATGCTCCGGCGGCAGGGCTGCCGCACCTCCTGCGTCGGGAAATGGCACCTGGGGTGGACGTGGCCGAAGAAGGACGGCGAGTACGATTTCACGGCGCGCATCGCCGATGGCCCCACCACGCGTGGCTTCGACCGCTACTTCGGCACGGACGTGCCCAACTACCCGCCGTACTGCTTCATCGAGAACGACCGCACCGCCGGGCTGCCTACGGATCGCAGGGCCACGACCAACCTCGATGGGGTCGAAGGGCCGATGCTGCCCGGCTGGCGCATGGACGCGATCCTGCCTACACTGGCCGATCGCGCGGTCGCGACCATTCGGGAAGGGGCGGCTTCCGGCAAGCCGTTTTTCCTCTACTTCCCGCTGACTTCGCCGCACCAGCCGATCGCGCCGTCGCCCGAGTTCCGCGGTAAGAGCGGCATCAACGACCTGGCCGACTTCATGATCGAGACTGACGCGGTCGTGGGCCGGGTGCTCGACGAGTTGGAGCGGTCGAAGGCGGCGGCCAACACGATCGTGATCTATGCCGGCGACAACGGCGGCGCGCCCCTGGCGCATCGCAAGCCGCTCGCCGCGCGGGGGCACAAGCTCAGCGGCCCCTATCGCGCCGCCAAGGCCAGCATCTACGAAGGCGGACATCGCGTGCCGCTGCTGGTGCGATGGCCCGGACGGGTCCGCGGCGGCGGCACGTCGCCGCACCTGGTCTGTCTGAATGACATCATGGCCACACTCGCCGAAGCGCTGGGCGTTGCGCTGCCGGACGACGCGGCCGAGGACAGCTTCAGCTTTCTCGCCGCTCTCGAACGACGCGCCGCTCGCGCGCCCGTGCGCGCTGCCATCGTGAACCACTCCAACGTGGGACAGTTCGCGATTCGCGAAGGACGCTGGAAGCTGATCCTGCCCGCCATGCCGCAAGTCACGGCGAACTTCAAGCAGGAAGTGAGCGCTGAGGAGTTGTACGACTTGGACGCCGATCCCGGCGAAACCGACAACGCGCTCGTGCGGCGGCCGGAAATCGCCGCCCGTTTGCGCAAGCTGCTGGAGCAGCACAAGACCGGCGGCCGCAGCGCGCCTGCGCGCCGCGCGTGAAGGAAACCTCTATGTTTTCGAGGCGGTTGATTTGGGTCCGCGGCCTGCTCGCCGCGCTGTGCGCGCAATGTCTCTTCGCGCAATCTTCCGACGCGCGGCTTTCCGGCCGCGTAGTCGATCCGGCTGGCGCGGCGGTGGCAGGCGCCGAGGTTCGGCTGGTGAATCCGGAAACCGGGGTCGCGCTGCGCACGCGCAGCAACGAGGCGGGCGTGTATGCGTTCCCTTACGTGCTGCCTGGGCCGTACAGGCTCGAGGCGGAATCGGGCGGCTTCCGCAAGTACGAGCGCACCGGCCTGCAACTCGGCGCCGCCGAGGTGCGCGAACTCGACGTACGGCTCGAACTGGGTGCGGTCACCGAGACCACCACCGTCAGCGCGGAAGCGCCGCTGGTCGAAACCGGCAACGCGACGGTGGGACAGTACGTGTCGAACGAAATGCTGGTCGAGATGCCGCTGACGGACCGCAATTCGCTCGACCTGGTGGGACTCGCCGGCGGCGTCGTGCCGCTGGAGCAGAACGCCAACCAGAAGGCGCAGTTCAGTCTGGCCGGTGGGCGCGTGCTCAACCAGGCGTTCTCGCTCGACGGCGGCAACATCCAGAATGTGCGGATCGGCATCGGACAGAACGAGTACGATCCTCCCGTCGAGGTGCTGCAGGAATTCCGCGTCGTGCAGAACGCGTATTCGGCGGAGTTCGGCGGCTCGGCGGGAGGCGCGGTCATCAGCACCACTAAGTCGGGGACGAATAGGCTGCACGGCAGCGCGTGGGAGTACTTCCGCAACGAGAAGCTGGACGCCGCCGGGTTTTTCGCGCCCATCGATCCCGCCACCGGAGCGCGGTCGAATCCCAAACTGCGCTACAACCAGTTCGGCGCGACGGTGGGCGGACCGGTGCGGCGCAACCGCACCCACTTCTTCGCCTGCTACCAGGCGCTGCGCCGGGTGCAGGGGCAGACGCAGATCCTCACCGTCCCCACGCTCGAACAGCGGGCGGGCGATTTCTCGGAGTTGCGCAACATCAACAACGTCCGCGTCCTCATCTACGACCCCGCCACGACGCGTGCTTCCGGCGCGGCGAACGTGCGCGATCCGTTCCCGGACAATCGCGTTCCCTCGAACCGCATCGACGCCATCTCGGCGAAATTCCTCGATGCGTGGCCGGCGCCGAACCGTCCGGGGGCGAACGTGGCGGGCGGAGAGAACGTGGTTGGCATCCGCACCTGGCGTGCCCCCACCGACGACTTTCTGGGACGCCTCGACCACGTCTTCAGCGCCGGCAACCGCCTGTACGCGCGCTTTGTGCAGGCCGCCCGGCCGCAGAACTGGAGCACCATCTATCCGCGGCCCGAGGCCGACCCCGAGAACAATCACCGCATCGACCGGCCCGAATCCAGCATCCTCGTTTCCGACGCCCACACTTTCACGCCGAGCCTGATTCTGGAGGCGCGCTACGCCTACAGCACCCGCACCAACCACGTGCAGAGCGCGGGCGTGGGCAGCAACGTTGCTCAGACGCTGGGCCTGAAAGGCGTGGACGGCAGCGCCTATCCGGCGCTGACGATCCCCGGCTACGCGCGCGTGGGGCAGAGCCGCGAAGTGTTCAATAAGCCGGTGCGGCAGAACCAGACCACCGCCGCGTTCACTTACTCGCGCGGGACACACCTGTTCAAGTTCGGCGGCGAGTTCCGGCGCGTGGACATGGTGATGAACTCGCGGCCGCAAATCTCCGGGGCGTGGAACTTCGCCGCCACCGCGACCAACCAGCCCGGCTTGGGCGCGACCGGCAACACGTTCGCCTCCTTCCTGCTGGGGCTGGGCGATTCGTTTTCGGTGAGCGACATCGATCCGCTGAGGCGCGACTCGACCTACCTTGCTGCGTTCGTGCAGGACGATTGGAAGATCGCGAAGAACCTGCTGCTCAACCTGGGCGTGCGATGGGAAACCGATACGCCGCTCAACGACGCCGATAACCGTATGAACGGGTTCGACCTGAATGCGATCAACCCCGTCTCCGGCACGCCCGGCGTGGTGAAGTTCGCGGGAGTCAACGGATGGCCCGAAGCGCCCTACAACGCCAACCAGCGCAACTTCGGCCCGCGCGTGGGCTTCGCCTGGCGGCCCTTCGGCAGCGAGCGATGGGTAGTCCGCGGCGGCTTCGGCGTGTTCTTCGAGCACCCCTTCGACGGCGACGTCACTACCGCGGCGTCGGCGGGCTTTCAGAAATCGGCCGACCTGGTTTCGCCGGATACGGGCATCACGCCGGCGTTCGTCTTCCGCAACGGCGTCACCGTCAACCTGCGGTCGGAGCGCAACGACTCCTTCGGCGCCGTGCCGTTGGGCCGCGCCGCCACCACCTCGATCACGTTCTTCGAGCGCAACCGCGTCACGGGCTACGCGCAGCAGTTCAACCTTAGCGTGCAGCGGCAGTTTGGAGCCACGACGGTGGTGGAACTCACCTACATGGCGAACCTGAGCCGCCACATGCCGAATACGGCGCTCACGTTGAACCAGGTTCCACCGGACAGGCTGGGGGTGGGGAACGCGCAATCGCGGCGGCCGTTCCCGCAGTTCTCGGGCGTCAGCCTGATCCTGCCCACCAACGGCGTGAGCAACTACCACGCCGGCATGGCGCGGGTCGAAAAGCGGCTGTCGCACGGGCTGAGTATTCTCGCCTCCTACACGTGGTCGCGCAACATCGGCAACCTGAGCGAAGTGTCGGGCTACGGAGACAACCAAAACCTGCAGGATTTCTACAACCGGCGGCTCGACAAGGGTCCGAGCACGATCGACATCCCGCAGCGGCTGGTCGCGAGTTCGGTCTACCGGCTGCCGTTCGGCAGGCAGGGACGATGGCTGACGAGCGGGGCGGCAGCGAAGCTGGCGGGCGGGTGGATGCTGGCCTCCGTGTTCTCGCTGCAAAGCGGCGGACCGTTCACGGTCGCGATGCAGAACAACACCACCAACGCGTTTTCGGCCGGCGCGTTGCGCGGGAACCTCGTAGGGGAACCGAATCTGCCCGGGTCCGAGCGCACGATCGGCCGGTGGTTCAACACGGCGGCGTTTCAGGCTCCGGCGGCCTACACGTTCGGCAACGCGGGGCGCGGCATTTTGCGCGGCGACGGACGGCTGGGCTGGAACGCGTCGTTCAGCCGCAATTTCTTTATCGCCGAGCGGGTGCGGCTGCAATTCCGCGGCGACTTGTTCAGTTTGCTCAATCACCCCAACTTCGGCCTGCCGGGGCACTCGATGGGCGCGGCCAACTTCGGCGTTGTCGCCGCCTCGAGCGGCGCGCGCGTGGTGCAATTGGGATTCCGGCTCTCCTACTGAGGACGACTGTGCTTCGACTCGCACTCCTGCTTGCCATTCCGCCGCTCGCCTGGGCCGCGGAAGACGCCTTCCTGCCGTTGCGCCTGGGAGAGATCCAGCCCGAGGGCTGGCTGCGCGCGCAACTGGCGCGCGACGTTGCGACCGGCTATCTCGGCCATCTCGACGCGCTGCTGCGCGATCCAAAATCGAAGCGCCTGATCCTCGCGCCCGAGAACAACGACTACGTCTCGCGCTTCAACAATCGCAACGTGAAGCTCGACGCGAAGGGACTGGCGGTTCCCGAGCCGCCGCAGCGCTGGTGGGACGGCGAGATGATCGGCGACTGGCACGACGGCCTCATCCGCACCGCTTTCCTGACCGGCGACAAGCGCTCACGCGAGCGCGCCGACCGGTTCGTGGCCGCCATCCTGAAATCGCAGGACGACGATGGCTACATCGGCATCTACCCCAAGGGCTTCCGCTTCCGCTTCTCCGGACCGGACGGCGAACTGTGGACCCAGCGTTGCGTGATGCTGCCGCTGCTCGCGTATCACGAGTTCACCGGGCGCGCGGACGTGCTGCGCGCGGTGGAGCGGGCGGTCCAACTCACCATCCGGCAGTTCGACGGCCACAACTACTTCGACAACGCGGGGCAGATCGGCGGCGGCGTGTCGCACGGGCTGATGTTCGTGGACGTGCTCGAGTGGCTGCACCGCATCACCGGCAGGCAGGAGTACGGCCTCGCGGCGGTGCGCTTCTACGACGACTACAGCGCGGCCAAGAACGTGAAGAACGCCGACGCGCAGATGCCGAAGCTGCTCGACCCCAAGGCGCCGCTGGGAGGCCACGGCCCCGACATCATGGGCTTCCTGCGCATCCCGCTCTACTCCTACTACGTCACCGGCAAGCCGTCCTACCGGCAGGCGTGGGAGAACTCGATGGTGAAGACGGTGCGCGGGCTCGGCGTGGGCGGCTCGCCGCTCTCCGGCCAGGGGGAGGAGATCAAGACCGCAGGGCAGACGCCGGACATGCCCTACGAGTTCTGCTCGACCTTCTACCTGCTGCACTCGCTCACGTGGGCTGTGCGCAAGACCGGCGAGCCGCGCCACGGCGACCTGCTCGAACGGACTCTGTTCAACGCCGCACAGGGCGCGCGTTCGCCGGACGGCAAGACCCTCACCTACTACTCGGCCGACGAGCGGCTGTGGGTGCGGCAGAAGCCGCCCGAGGGCACGCCGAACTTCCGCTACATCTACTCGGCGGCGACGTACCCTTCGTGCTGCCACAACTCGGGCGCGCGCGCCTATCCCTACGCCGTCGCGGCGATGTGGATGCGCAGCCGCGGCGCGGACGGCGACGGGTTGGCCGCGGCGGTGTACGGTCCGAGCCGTGTCGAAACGAAGGTGAAGGGCGTGACGGTCGCGGTCGATGAGAAGACGCGGTATCCGTTCGGCTATGAAATCGAATTCGTGGTGCGGCCCGAGCGCGCCGTGGAGTTCCCGCTGCGGCTGCGGGTGCCGGCGTGGTCGGGCGAGCCTGCGGTCGAGGCGAAGGGCGCATCGGTGAAGCGCGACGCTCGCGGCTTCCTCACGCTGACGAAGATGTGGAAGGCCGGCGACAAGGTTGTGCTGAAGTTGAAGCCATCGGTGCAGGGCATGCCGGCTGCGGCGGGGAAGACGGCGGTCACGTACGGCCCGCTGGTCTTCTCGCTGCCGGTTGCGGAGAAGGCCGAGATCACGCAGCGGTTCCCGGAAGCGGAAGCGGCCGGGGTGGCGGGCTTCTTCGGCTATCAGTACGACGCGGCGGACCTCGCGGCCGCGCGCCGTCCGCTGAAGCTCGCCGCCAAGCCCGGCTTCGGCTTCAGCGCGGCTGAAGAGCGCGGCGCCGATGCGTCGTATCCGTGGGACCGGGCGGCGCTTCGGCTGCGCGGCGGATTGCTCGGCGCGGGCGGGAAGCCGGAGAAGGTTGAACTGCTGCCGATGGGCGCTACGCTATTGCGAAGGACATGCTTCGAAAAGTGAACCGGAGGACCGTGCTGCAAGGCGCCGCGCTGGCCGCCACGCCGCGCGGCACTACAACAACGTCCACCTGAACAGCGCCACGGGTAACTTTACGTCGAAGGACATGCTGGCGGGGCGGCAACAGAAGATCAATGCGGAGCGCGAGGCGGTTAAGAAACGACGACAGATTCGCTGTCAACGAGCGGCGTGAAAGACGAGGAGCCTGCTTGAACCTTACTGTGGCGGGTATCCGGCGCAGTCTCGCCCTTTCTCGCCCTATATGCCCAGCCGTTGCGCTAACCTGATTGGAACGCCATGCCTCTGTCCGTTGGGGACAAGCTCGGGCCGTACGAGATTCTCTCCCCGCTCGGCGCCGGGGGCATGGGCGAGGTGTACAAGGCCCGCGACACGAGGCTCGACCGCTCCGTCGCGGTCAAGGTTCTGCCCGAGCACATCGCGAAGCGCGAGGACCTGCGCGCCCGCTTCGAGCGCGAGGCGCGCGCGGTCGCTTCGCTCAACCATCCGCGCATCTGCGTGCTGCACGACATCGGCAGCCACGACGGCGCCGCCTACATGGTGATGGAGTTGCTCGATGGCGAGACCCTGGGCGCGCGCATCGCGAAAGGCGCCATTCCGCTCGAGCAGGCGCTGGCGGTTGCGGTCCAGATCGCCGACGCCCTCGATCGCGCGCATCGCGCCGGCGTAACGCACCGGGACGTCAAGCCGGACAACATCATGTTGACGCGGGACGGCGTGAAGGTGCTCGACTTCGGGCTGGCGAAGCCGCCTTCGGGCAAGCCGGGCCCGAGCGAAGAAACCCTGACCCAGGCGCTGACAGCGGAGGGCACGGTGCTGGGCACGCCGCAGTACATGGCGCCGGAGCAGTTCGAAGGGAGAGAAGCTGACGCGCGCAGCGACGTGTGGGCCTTCGGCGCGGTGTTGTACGAGATGGTGACGGGCAGGAAGGCGTTCCAGGGAAAAAGCTACGCGAGCCTGGTGGGGGCGATTCTGGGGGGCGAGCCGGCGCCCATGGCGGTGAAGCCGTTCACGCCGGTGTGGCTCGAGCGGCTGGTGCGGCGGTGTTTGTCGAAGGATCCGGAGGAACGCTGGCAGTCGATGCGTGACATTGCTTTCGACTTGCAGTCGCCGCCTTCGGAAGCAGGCGCGCCCGCGCGGACGTCTCGCTGGCTCTGGGTGGTGGCGGCTGCTTGTCTGGCGGTTGCGGCATTGGCGGCGGGATGGACTCTGGGGTCGCGGAAGACGCCAGAACCCGCGTTGCCCGTCCGGTTTCTCATCGATTGGCCGGAAGGGACCACGGCGGGAACGGGTTGGCCGGGCATCGCCATTTCGCCGGACGGGCGGACGCTGGCGTTTGCGGCGACAACGGAACAGGGAGAGTCGGCGTTGTACGTCCGCCCCCTGGAACTTCTGGAAGCGCGCGCGCTGCCGGGAACGGAGGGGGCGCAAGGGCCGTTCTGGTCGCCGGACAGCAAGTCGGTGGCATTCGTGGCCCGGGGCAAGCTGAAACGGGTCGAAGTGGCGGGCGGTCCTCCCGTCACGCTGTGCGACGCGCGTGTAGCTCGAGGCGGGACCTGGAACGAAGACGGGGTGATCGTTTTCGGGGATCATGCGCCCGGATTGCAACGGGTCTCTGCATCCGGCGGCACGCCGGCCGCGGTGACGAGAGTGAACAGGGAAGCCGGCGAAACCGCGCATTACTTCCCGCAGTTTCTGCCGGGCGGCAGACAGTTTCTCTACTTCGTCCTCCACCAACGGCAGGCGGAGGCGGGGATCTACGTCGCGTCGCTCGACGGAAAGCCGGAGACGCTGGCGACGCTCATCCTGCGGACGCCGGCCAAGGCGGAATTCGACGCGGGCTCCGGGCGATTGCTGTACGTGCACAGAGCGGGCAGGTTGATGGCGCGGAGACTGGCTCTCGACCCGCCGCGTTTGGGCGGTGAACCGGCGACGGTAGCCGAGGCGCTGGCCGTCAATCCCGGCCTTGGGTACGCTCAGTTTTCCGTTTCCCGCAACAGCACGTTGTTCTACGGCCAACGGGCCCGGACGGCGGAGGTGCGCTTCAGCTGGCGGGACCGGGCAGGACGAATCCTGGAGACCATCGAACGGCCAGTGGTCGCCATCTACTCGTTCAACCTTTCGCCGGATGACAGACGGGTCGCCTATTGGTCCGGAGAGTTCGGCCAGAGCGACATCTGGGTATTGGACCTGGTGCGCAAGGTAAACACGCGGGTCACCAGCAGCGGAACCGCGGGAGCGCCGCGATGGTCGCCCGACGGGAAGCGGATTTACTACAACGACCAAAGCGGGATCCGCCGCAAAATGGCGGACGGGTCCGGCGAGGACGAGCTGTTGATGAAGCCGATGTCCGGGCTCTCCGATTTCGTTAACAGTGTCTCGCCCGATGAAAAGCACCTTCTCTTTGGGCTGAACGACATGACGCTCTTGCCGCTCACGGCGGAGAGGAAGCCGGAGCCCTATCTGCAAACCGAGTATCAAGAGCGCGGCGCCAGGTTTTCGCCGGACGGGCGCTGGGTGGCGTATCGTTCGGACGAAACCGGGCGGCAGGAAATCTACGTGCAAGGGTTTCCGGAGCGCCGGGGAAAATGGCCGGTTTCGGCCGAAGGCGGGCTCAACCCGGAATGGCGCGCCGACGGGAAGGAACTGTACTGGGTGGGCCTGGATGGCATGCTGACAGCGGCTAGCGTCGAGTTGCAGGCAGCGAGCGTACGGGTGGGGCGGGCCGAGGCGCTGTTCCGGCGGCTTCCCGGCGAGACCTACTTCCAGGTGGGCCGCGATGGGCAGCGGTTTCTGGTACGCGAACGGGAGCACGAGACGCGGGAGCGGCCGATGGTCGTGATCCAGAATTGGGAGGGTCGTTTGGGGAAGTAACCCTGGCTTGTTCGGGCCAAAATTCGGGCCAAAATCCTTGACACTACCGGAGCCGACCCGGCGGCTACGAACTGGCCGCTGACACGAACCCTTCCCCATCGGCGGCATCGCCGGATCTGCCGGCCCGCCCGGTATGACCTCCGTGCCGCCCGCCGGCCCGTTCTGCCAAACGAACCCGGC
>JADZCI010000307.1 GCA_020851655.1 Bryobacterales bacterium | reverse complement strand
CTGCAGTGCTGCCGTGCCGGAGGTGACGGCGAGCGCAAACCGCGTTTTCATGTAGGCGGCGAACTCGCGCTCGAAAGTCTCCACCTTGCGCGGAACTTCGCCATTCATCCCCCAGAAGCGGAATGGGCTCCGTGTCTTCCAGACTTCCTGGAGCAGCGTCCATTCAGATTCGTCATAGTAGAGCGGGCCGAAATGCCGGGCTTCCAGCGGCCTTGCCCGGACTGGTTCGCCTCCCAGCAGCGCCGGCGCGCCCGGCACAAGCCCGGCGGAAGCGGCGGAGGCAAAAAACGTACGGCGGGACCACAGCATAAGAACACACCTCCCGGTAGTTTTGCGTCCCTATGCTATCACCGCCCGTGATGGAGATGCGCGACTGCGCGGTCACCCTCCCAAGTCCGCCAGCAACCGGGCAACCGGCCCGTCGCGCTCTTCCCCCAACATCGCAACGCGCTCGCGCAAGAGCGGCAGGACATAGTGCGTCCTCGCATCGCGCTCCACAATGTCGCGCAACGCCCGCAGCGCCACTCCGTTGTCCGCCGTCAAGTAGACGAGGTCGAGCAGCGATTCGATGAGTGGCGCTAACGCCTCCGCTTGGTCCCCGGGGTGGAAGGCCCTGATGACCAAATCCCAAATGCGCGTGACGTGGGATGCCTCCGGTGGCGGCCGGTCGAAAGCGAGCAGGGCGGCAACCGCCGCCGCCTGCTGTATTCCTGGTCCGGCGATCAGATACATTTCCGCGATCCGGTCCGCCATGTGGGGAACTCTCTCGGAATCTCCGATAGCCGGTCCCGCCAGCGCCCAACGTTCCAGAAACCACACATGCACGGGCGCCGGAAGAGCCTGCAACTCGTCATTGGCGAGGGCGAGGTACTGTTCGAGCAGATAACGTTCGTCAGCCCCGGTTTCGTGCGAAGCTTCAAGCAGCACCTCCATCCACTGCAAGGCCGCGTCCGACGCGGCGGGTGAGGCGCCCGCGCCGTGCTCCTCGATATAGCGCGCCGCCAGCCAGGTGTAGAGATCCGGCATTTCACGCCTCGATTCTGACTACGCTTTGACTGCCCGTCCGTGTCTTGGCATAAGCCTTCCGGAGGTCGTGCTGTAGCGCCGGGCTTTGCGGCGGCAGCGCCGTCCCGTGCAGCACGGGCCGGAAGAGATCCGAATAATGGACCTTCCAGACCGATTCCTCGAACTCCTCTTCGACCATGGCGACCCATTCGCACTCGTTGATCCGCGCCGACCGGACCGGCCGCTGCCCGGGCGCTTGCGGCCCCACACCGTTCCAGTCCGACACCACGAACCAGCGGTCGGTAGACGGGTTGACATAGGCCCGATTGTACTGGTCCGGTGAGAAGAAGACGACGTCGATCGCGAACTTCCGGCGGAAGGCATTGCGCAGCACCCGGTTCGCCAGGTTGGCGTGCAGCGTGGTCGCGAGGTATCTGTACGGCCCGCGGAAATATTGAATCCACTCCAGGTAGAGATCGATGCCCCGGCCGGTCGCATCATACGCCGTTTGAGCATCAGTCCATGACAACCAACCCATGACACCGGCGCGGCCATACATCATCGTCGAATAGGGGTGGCGCAGCGGCGTGACGTAAACACCGTCGCCCCAGGTAAGACCCGGTGTCGCCGAGACAGTCATCTGCTTGGCCGAGAGAAACGATTTCAAGAATCGCGCCGCGAAATACTTCAGCACCCATACTCGCCCGGCTTCGACATAGGTGGCGCGGAAGCCGGGAGTGGACGTGGCGCACCAATTCCGAATGTCGCGTTCGACGGCTACGAACGGGCGAAGTGGCATGTTGATCAGCGCCGCCGCCCCATATCGTCCCAAGCCTCGTCTTGGGAGCCATACGGCGCGACCGTCAACCCAGTCACGCGCATGGGTGTGCCGCGCGGCGGACTGTAGCTCTTATTCAGGCACCAGGCAGGTACGGAAACGATGTGGACTTCGCCCGCGGGAATCGTGAAGTGCACGCTCTGCGCCACGGACAGGTTCTGCACGCGCGAGAACGGATCCAGGGTTTCGATGACGGTTCCGGCATAAATGATGCCGCTCGTATCGTACGGTTTGTTGTTGCGGATGCGAATCCGCGCAGAAAACATGCCGCCCTCCACTGCCCTTCGGTAGTCAGATTCCCGTCACATCGAGAATTTCCAGCCCGCCGCTCCCCAGTTGTTCCAGCAGATCACTCTCGCGCCCACGCGGCGCGGGCGATGCGCCGAGGATCCCCGGTGACAGCAGCACGATCTCCCCACTGCCTCTTTGCTCCGAGCGCTCCAGCGAGCAGGACAGCAGGAACGACGTTCCACCGGCCCCTTGCACGTTCGGGCCGGCAACACCGCTATATACGGACGCTGCTTGAGCAAGCAGGTCCTGCTCGTCCGAAAACCGCACCACCTTCCGGCCTGCATCTTCAAGCCGCTCATGTTCCACAGGGCGCGAGGCCAGTTCTTGCAATCTTCGCGCGATGCCACCAAGGTTGCGCGACTCCTGGTTCAGACCCGGCGCCTCCTCGGCAACCGGCATCATGTAGGCCCACTCCATGGCCCCGGCGATCTGTTCG